>JAHKVW010000007.1 GCA_020624805.1 bacterium
CGTTCTTCGGCTTGTTTCCTATGCCTTGCTTTGGGTATGCCCAAATAATCTCATCTTTTTTCATTTTAGGGCTTGACTTTTATTTGCAAGACTCCTTATCATTATCATAACAAATCATTCCAACAGCGGTTTCAGATACTGACCGGTGAAGGAAGCCTCACATTGCGCGATCTGCTCGGGCGTACCCTGCGCCACCACGGTACCGCCCATATCGCCGCCCTCGGGGCCGAGGTCGATGATGTGATCGGCGGTCTTGATCAGCTCGAGGTTGTGCTCGATAACGATCACCGTGTTGCCGGCATCCACCAGCTTATGGAGCACCTCCACCAGACGATGCACATCGGCGATGTGCAGGCCCGTTGTCGGCTCGTCGAGGATATAGACCGTCTTGCCGGTCGGACGCTTGGAAAGCTCCGTGCTGAGCTTGACACGCTGTGCCTCACCGCCCGAAAGCGTCGTAGCGGGCTGACCGATCTTGATATAGCCCAGACCGACGTCATAGATCGTCTGCAAACGGCGCTGAATCTTCGGGATGTTCTTGAAGAACTCCAAGCCCTCTTCCACGGTCATTTCGAGCACATCATGGATCGACTTGCCCTTATACTTGACCTCCAGAGTCTCGCGGTTATAGCGCTTGCCCTTGCATACCTCGCACGGCACATAGATATCGGGCAAAAAGTGCATCTCGATCTTGATGATACCGTCGCCCTGACACGCCTCGCATCGACCGCCCTTGACGTTGAAGCTGTAGCGCGACGAGGTATAGCCGCGCATCTTGCTGTCGGTGGTCGAGGCGTACAGGCTGCGGATATCGGTGAACACGCCGGTATAGGTCGCGGGATTGGATCGCGGGGTCTTGCCGATGGGGCTTTGATCGATACTGATGACCTTGTCGAGTTCTTCGACTCCCTCAATGGCTTTGAACTTGCCGGGCGTACACTTCGCGCGGTTCAGCTCACGCGCCAGATGCTTATATAAGATCTCGTTGATCAGGGAGCTTTTGCCAGAGCCGGATACACCGGTCACGCAAACAAATTTCCCTAAAGGAATTTTAACATTGATATTTTTCAAATTATTCTGCTGAGCGCCCTTGATGGTGAGGAACTTGCCGTTCCCTTTTCTGCGCTTTTCGGGAAGCGGGATCGAACGCTTACCGCTCAGGTATTGCCCCGTCATGGAGCCTTCGCATTTCTCGATATCCTTCACGGTGCCGGTGGCGACGATCTCACCGCCGTGTACGCCCGCGCCGGGGCCGATATCGACGATGTAATCCGCCGCGCGCATGGTGTCCTCGTCATGCTCGACAACGATGACCGTGTTGCCGATATCGCGCAGGCGCTTCAAGGTGCCGAGCAGCTTATCATTATCGCGCTGATGCAGACCGATCGACGGCTCGTCGAGGATATACAGCACGCCCATCAACGCGGAACCGATCTGGGTCGCCAGACGGATGCGCTGACTCTCGCCGCCCGATAAAGTCGCCGAAGCGCGGGACAGGGTCAAATAGCCCAGTCCGACGGATTTCAAAAAGTTCAGTCGAGACTTGATCTCGTTGAGGATTTCACCCGCGATCATGCGGTCACGATCCGAGAGCTCGAGCTTCTCAAAGAAGTCGAGGATCGCAACGACAGACAGATCGCACAGATCGGCGATATTCATCCCGCCGACCGTCACCGCAAGCGATACGCGCGACAGACGCTTGCCGCCGCATTCGTCGCAGGGGATCTCCTTCATGTAACTCTGGATCTCTTCCTTGACCCACTGGGAGTTACTGTCGCGGAAACGGCGCTCCAAATTCGGGATGATACCCTCGAACTCACGGTACATCTCGCTTTTGTTGAACGGTGTACGGCGGATCAAATGGAGCTTTTCGCCTTTGGTGCCGTAGAGGATCGCGTCGATGACCTCCTCGGGCAGATCCTTGATCGGCGTAAAGTAATCAAAGCCGTATTTCTCGGACAGACCGTCCATGTACATCTGCGCGATGGTATTGCCCTCCATCGCCCAGCCTGAGCCTTTGATACCGCCCTGCGAGATGGACTTGTTCGGATCGGGGATGATCAGCGACGGATCGACGCGCAGGAACACGCCTAAGCCCGTACACTTCGGACAAGCGCCGAAGGGGTTATTGAAGGAGAACATACGCGGCGCGAGCTCGTTGATGCTGCTGCCGTGCTCGGGACACGCGTAGTTCTGTGAATACAGGATGTCTTCCCCATTCACCACACTGACCAGCACCAGACCGTCCGCCATTTTAGAGGCGGTCTCCAAGCTGTCCGCCAAGCGGGAACGGATGCTTTCTTTGATAACCAGACGGTCGACGACGATCTCCACGCTGTGTTTTTTATTCTTTTCGAGAACAATATCCTCACTCAGATCATAGAGGATACCATCCGCGCGAACACGCGCGAAGCCGGATTTGCGGGCGGATTCAAACACGCCCTTATGCTCACCCTTCTTGCCGCGGATCATCGGCGCGAGCACATGGATCTTAGTGCCCTCGTCCAGTTCCATGACGCTGTCGGTGATCTGGTCGATGGTCTGCTGAGCGATCTCACGGCCGCACTTCGGACAGTGCGGGATGCCGATGCGCGCGTAGAGCAGTCGGAAATAGTCGTAGATCTCCGTCACCGTACCGACAGTGGAACGCGGGTTCTTGGACGTCGTCTTTTGGTCGATCGAGATCGCCGGAGACAGTCCGTCGATGGAATCCACCTCGGGCTTCTTCATCTGTCCGAGGAACATACGCGCGTAGGAGGACAGGCTTTCGACATAGCGGCGCTGACCCTCGGCATAGATCGTGTCGAAGGCAAGGGAGCTTTTGCCCGAGCCCGACAGCCCCGTCAGGACAACGAGCTTATCGCGCGGGATCTCGAGATCGACGTTCTTTAAGTTGTGCTTTTTCGCACCTTTGATAACGATTTTATCTTGCATGGTTTCACTTCACTTGTTATAGAAGGATAAAAATCCTCCCTTTTTTGCTAAGGGAGGTGGCACTGACACACGTGCCAAGTGCCGGAGGATTGACAATAAATTGATTCGGCAACCCCCAGTCACCATGACGCAAGCGTCAGGTGACAGCCTCCTCGCCGGAAGCGGCTCCCCCCTTGTCCTTCGGACATTCCCCCAACGGGGGCACCTTAGGAAAGGGGGCCTTTCTCTTCTAAAAATCAGGCGGAGTGACATTTGCGTCAGGCTCCGCCCGATAATTGGTTCATTATTCTTTTGTAGAATTATTCTCCGCAGTCTCGGATCCGCTTTCCGTGATCACGGGGATCTCTTCCTCGACAGGCTCCGTATAGGTGCCCGCCATCACTTCGGCAAAGACCTCGCCGGACATCTTCTCGTGCTTGATCAGATATGCCGCGGTCTCATGGAGCTTGGACATATGCGAGTTGAGGATATCCTCGGTCTTATGATACGCCTCGGTGATGATGCGATGGACTTCTTCGTCGATCTTATTGGCGGTCTCCTCGGAATAGTTCTTGGTGTGACCCATATCTCTGCCGATGAAGATCTCACCGTCGCCGGAGGTATAATTGATCGGGCCTAAGGATTCGGACATACCGTACTTGACCACCATATTGGTCGCGGTCTTGGTAGCCTTTTCGATATCGTTGGACGCGCCGGTGGAGATATCGCCCATGATCAGGGCTTCTGCCACACGACCGCCGAGATCGACCACGATCTCCTCCTCCATCTCACGCTTGGAGCGATAGCTGCGATCCTCGGTCGGCAGCGGCATGGTATAGCCGCCCGCCATACCGCGCGGGATGATGGAGATCTGGTGAACGGGATCCTGCGTCTCACACGCGTAGAAGCAAATCGCGTGACCCGCCTCGTGATATGCGGTGAGCTTCTTCTCACGGTCATTCATGACCTTCGATTTCTTCTCGGAGCCGACCACGACCTTGATCGCGGCTTCTTCGATCTCCGTCTGGGTGATCGCTTTTTTATTCTTGCGCGCGGAGAGCAGCGCCGCCTCGTTCAAAAGGTTGGCGAGATCCGCGCCGGTAAAGCCGGCAGTCTGCTTCGCGACATTGCGGAGCTTGACGTCGGGCGATAAGGGTTTTTCACGCGAATGGACGCGAAGGATCGCTTCACGACCGTTGATATCGGGATAACCGACCATGACCTGACGGTCAAATCGACCGGGACGCAGCAGCGCGGGGTCGAGGATGTCGGGACGGTTGGTCGCCGCGATCATGATAACGCCTTCGTTTGCGCCGAAGCCGTCCATCTCAACCAGCAACTGGTTCAAGGTCTGCTCACGCTCATCATGACCGCCGCCGAGTCCGGCGCCTCTCTGACGACCGACAGCGTCGATCTCATCGATGAAGATGATACAGGGAGAATTCTTCTTTGCGGTCTCGAACAGATCACGTACACGCGACGCGCCGACGCCGACGAACATTTCGACGAAGTCGGAACCGGAGATCGAGAAGAACGGTACGCCCGCTTCACCGGCGACCGCCTTGGCGAGCAGCGTCTTACCCGTTCCGGGAGGGCCTACGAGCAATACGCCCTTGGGGATCCTCGCGCCGAGCTTGTTATACTTATCGGGATTCTTGAGGAACTCGACGATCTCTTCGAGCTCTTCCTTCTCTTCATCCGCACCGGCAACATCCGCGAAGGTGGTCTTTTTCTTCTCGTCGGTCTGATTCTTGAACTTGGCTTTGCCGAAGTTCATCTCTCTGCCGCCGATGCCGCCGCTCATACGGCGCATGACGAAGAACCAGAACAGCACCAGCACAATGACCAGTATCGCCGTCGGGATCAGCTCGAGCAGGAAAGAATTATCACTCACCGGAGTGAGATCATACTTCATGGGAGCGTCGGGATGCTCTTTATCGTACTTAACGATATCGCTCTTGATGTCTCTCCAGAAAGTCTCCCAATCCATGATCTTATGGGTGATGACCTTGTCGTCGTCCAGCTTCATCTGGATCTTGGTAGAAGAACCGCTGCTCTCTACCTTGAACTCAGTGACCTTCATATCATGGAAGTAGCCGACTACCTCGGAATAAGTGGTGGTATCCTTCGGACTTTGGGAGAGGAAGAAGGACATCGCGAGTATCACGATGATCGGGATACCCAGATAGATCAGCAGGCTCCTCACCTTGCCGGAATTAGGACTTTTCTTATCGTTCAATATATTTCACTCCTTCTTAGCCTTCCCCTTGAGGGGAAGGTGTCGCCGACAACTCGTTGGCGGTGACGGATGAGGTGGAAACACTTCTGCCCCATACCATCAATCTATTATCGGAAAGGCTTTCACCTCATCCGACCAAATCGCCTGTTGAGGCGATTTGCACTCCTTCCCCTTTGAGGGAAAGGGAGCCTTTGAATATTCATTCGTATATTTCAGGCTTGAGTACGCCGATGTAGGGCAGGTTGCGGTAGTATTCCTTATAATCCAGACCGTAACCGACTACAAACTCGTCGTCTACATCAAAGCCGATATAATCCACGTCGATCTCGATTTCACGGCGGGCGGGCTTATTGAGCAGGGTGCAGATACGCACGCTCTTCGCGTTTTTCGCCGAGAAATACTTTTTGATAAAGTTCAGCGTATTGCCGCTGTCGATGATATCCTCTACGATGATCACGTTTTTCTCATCAATAGGTTCTGATAAATCCTTGATGATATTCACGCGACCGGTGCTCTTGGTGCCTTTACCGTAGCTGGAAACACAGATAAAATCGATCGTGCACATCATGTCGATGTTCTTGAGCAGATCCGCCATAAACTGGACGCTGCCCTTGAGCAGTCCGACAAAGACGATCTCATCCTCGCCCGCGTAATCGCGCTCGATCTGAGCGGCAAGGCGCTTGGCGGCTTCTTGGATCTCTTCTTGTGTGATCAATACTTTTTCCATGTCCTTATTCATTGTTCAACCCCCCGTTGATCAAATAATATTCCCCATCACGGGTCAGATCCGCTTTCGCCTGCGCGGAGGTACCGATCCCCTCGATCCACAGCACGGTGGAGCCGTCAGCGACGAGAAGGATGGTATCGCGCAGTTCACGCGGTATTTTCAGCTCATTCAAGAGCTTTTTTACGGTTTTTGTCACGCCGCGGTGGTGATCGGTAAAGGTATCGCCCGCGCGACGGCGTCGAATCAAGGTATCTCGTGTCATTATATCACACGGGATGCCGTCATGTAATAATAAATTGTTAATTTTTTCACCGCTGATCGCAAGCGCCGGAGCGATCTCAAAAGGTTGTCCGTCGCGCACCTTGATCCGTGTACCGTGCTCCCTCATATAGTCGAGGATCGGCATACAGATATCTTCCGCGTCGAACTTTTGCGGTACGATCCGCAGGATACCCTGCACGCAGGACGCGGTATAGCCGCCGCCTACATCGACCGCCCCGTTTGTTCGCATCGCTTCTATTATAAGCGCTGTGTGTTGAAAGTCAACAGGCGCAGCGGCTTTTTCCAAAATGTTTTTGACGGCGTATTTCAGTACGATCGGCTCACATCGCAAGAGCTTTTCACATGACCAGCCGTAAGGTGTTTTTGCCGCTTTTAATTCCTTTTCGGAAATTCGATTCAAATATTCGTCCGTTTCCCGCATGATCCCCGACATTCTGCCGATGCTCTCCCCTACGCTCGGATTCAGCTCGCGCAGCACGGGCATGACCTGATGGCGGAGCTTGTTGCGGGTGTAGTCGTCGGAAAGGTTCGTCGAGTCCGTCACATGATCCAAATGATTCTCGACGCAGTAGGCTTCGATCTCAGCGCGTGTACAATGTAGCAGCGGACGGATGATGTTGCCGCGTCTGATCGGGATCCCGGCAAGCCCCGCAAGTCCAGTCCCGCGGGTCAGATTCCAGAGAACGGCATCGGCGTTATCGTCGCTGTGGTGCGCGGTCGCGATCTTCGCGCCGCCGATGTCGTGTGCGACCCGATCAAAAACCGGTACCGCAGTCTTCTGCCGCAAAGCTCGACGCTCTCTCCCGATCCATGGGCGATCGACGGCACATCCGCTTTCTCACAAAAGAACGGAATACCATACCGCTCGCACAACCCTTTGCAGAAGTGTTCGTCACTATCCGCCTCTTCCCCACGAATGCCGTGGTTGAAGTGCGCCGCATAAAGTGTGATGTTTAATTCTTCTTTTAAAGAATTAAGAAGATGCAGCAGCACGACGGAGTCCGCACCGCCGGAGAGTGCGATTAGGACGCTGTCTCCGTTCTGCAGTAATTGTTTATCCTCAATGAAACGCCTGACCTCAGCAAGAACGCCGACAGGCGCGCCGTCAAAACGCGTTTTGTTACTCATGACTGTGGTCTTGTCCGGTAAAGCGCATGAACTCGCCCTGCCAATGCAGCTTGACGATGGTGGTCTCACCGTGGCGGTTCTTGGCGACGATACATTCGCCGCTGTTCTGATCGACCGCCGCCTGCACCGTCTCAGCGCCCTTCTCGCGTTCATAGTAGCCGTCGCGGTACAGGAACAGTACGATATCGGCGTCCTGCTCGATCGAACCGGAGTCACGCAGATCGCTCAGCTGCGGACGGTGATCCTGTCGCTGTTCCGAAGCACGGCTGAGCTGGCTTAAGCAGATAACGGGAACGTTGATCTCCTTCGCCAAAATTTTCAGATTTCGCGTCAGCTCGGAGATCTCCTGTACACGGTTGCCGTCACGGCGACCCGTGGACATCAGCTGGAGATAGTCGATGACGACGAGATCGGGATTTTTGAGTCTTCTGAGCTTTGCTTTCATCTCGGGCACAGTGATACCGGGCGTATCATCCAGATACAGCTGGGCGTTTTTGAGGATATCGCCCGCGCCGATCAGTCGGTTCCATTCCTCCTGATTCAGCCTGCCGGTACGCAGCTTGGTACCGCCGACCAGCGCCTCGGACGAGAGCAGTCGGGACGCGAGCTGTTCCTTGGTCATTTCCAGCGAGAAGAAGGCGACCTTCTTCTTGGCGATGACGCTGACGTTGCGCGCGATGTTCAGCGCGAACGAGGTCTTGCCCATACCGGGACGCGCCGCGAGCAGGATCAGGTCGGAGCGGTTCAGACCCGTGATGACGCGGTCGAGGTCGCCGATACCGGTGGACACCGGCTTGATGGTATCATCGTCACGGCTGAGCATATCGAGCCTGTCAAAGGTCTGGAACAGCACCTCGTCGATGCGCTGCAAGCCTTGGATATTCTTTCCGCGGCGGATATCAAAGATCTTCTGCTCGGCGGAATCGATCAAAAGCTGCGGCTCCATCTCACCGTCAGAGCTGTCCTCGATGATATCACGCGCGGCGTTCATCAACGCGCGCACATCGTATTTGTCGCGCACGATCCGCGCGTAGTTCTCGACGTTGGTGATGGAGGGACAGCTCTGGGCGAGCTGGACGAGGTAGGTCTTACCCGTCGCCTCGTCAAAATCCCGCTCCATCTTGAGCGTTTCGAGCACGGTGATCTGGTCTACCGCCTTACCGGTGGTAAACATCGACATCATCGCCGCGTAGATCGTGCGGTGGTTGGCAATATAAAAGTATTCGGATGACGGCAGGATCTCCGCTACGCGGGCGATCGCGTCCGGCTCCATCAGAATGGCGCCCAGCACCGCCTGCTCCGCCTCGGGCGAATACGGCAGCCGCAATCCGTTATAAACAGTGGTAGTATTATCAGGCATAATCTTTTCCTTTGTCATTACAGCGAACGGAAAGCCTTCCCCTTGAGGGGAAGGTGTCGCCGGCAACTTGTTGGCGGTGACGGATGAGGTGGAAATGTTTCCTCCTCAACTCGTCAATCGATAAAGCAGAAAGGTTTCCACCTCATCCGACCCTATCGACTCTCCGGGAGCCGATAAGCCCACCTTCCCCTCAAGGGGAAGGCTGATTTACGCTTTTTCGACGGAGATCGTGCAGTGGGCGGTGATGCCGGAATACAGCTTGATCTCTACATCATACTCGCCGAGATTCTTGATATCATCCTTGAGGGTGACCTTGCGCTTATCGATGTCGACATGCTTGCGGTTCTTGACCTCAGCGGCGATATCCTTGGCGGTGATGCTGCCGAAGAGCTTACCGTTCTCACCCGCCTTCGCCTTGATGACGAACTTGGAGCCCTCGAGCTCCTCCTTCGCCTTTTTCGCGTTGGCGATCGCGGTGTCGATCTTATATTGCTTGCTCTGCTCGGCGTTCTTGAACTCGTTCATCGCCTGCGCGTTGGCTTCCTTCGCGACGTTGCGCGGGAAAAGAAAGTTGCGCGCGTAACCGTCGGATACACTGACGAGATCTCCTTTTTTACCGAGGGACTTGACGTCCTGTAACAGAATCACTTTCATAATCTATACCTCCAATAAAACACAATATTATTTGAATTCCCAGTCTTCCAAAACTTCGATCAACTGTTCTTTGGCTTCCTCTAAGGAAACGCCCTTGAGCTGCGTAGCCGCCATAGTCTGGTGACCTCCGCCGCCCAACGCCTCCATCACCAGCTGCACGTTCATCTTTCCGAATGAACGCGCCGAGATGTTGATGGTGCGCATATCGATGCGCGAAATGACAAATGACGCATAGGTATCCTGGATCATCAGCAGATCGTCGGCAGCCTGCGCACATACGAGGCGGGAACTGCGCGAAGAATCGTCCGCAACGGTGACCGCACAGTGATTGATGATCTGCGCGGAGGATACCAGCAGGCTCTTTTCACGGTAATTGTCCAGTGAATTCGCAAAGACGTTACGAACCGCTACGGTATCAGCGCCCTTCTTGCGCAGGAACGCCGCCGCTTCAAAGGTACGTACGCCCGTATTGATGACAAAATTCTTGGTATCGAGCATGATACCGGCTAACAGCGCCTCTGCCTCCATCTGATTGATCACATCATCGGCAAGGTACTCGATGACCTCCGTGACCAGCTCAGACGCGGATGAAGCGCTGGGCTCATGCAGAAATACGCTGGCGTTGTCGATGGAATTCACCATCTTGCGGTGGTGGTCGATGACGATCACATTGCCGCAGTTTTTATACAGACGCTCACTCTCAATAAAATCGGGCGACTGGGTATCGACAATGATCAGCAAAGTTCGCGCTCCCGTCAGCAAAATGCCGCTGTCGGGATAGATGAACATATCATCACGAGCCGTGCTGAGCTGCTTGATCATATCACGCGCCATAGAGCGATCGATATCGGTGACGATATGGCAGGTTTTGTCGTATTTCTTTGTGACCAGAGAATAAATACCGGTCGCGGCGCCGATACAATCCAGATCGGAAAAGCGGTGACCCGTCACCAGCACGCGGTCGCTCATCTCGATCGCCTCGGCGATCTGCTGTGAGATCGCGCGCACCTTGACCTTGGAGGTCTTTTCAACGCCCTTCGCGACGCCGCCGAAAAAGACGTATTCATTGTCCGTCAGGATCGCGACCTGATCGCCGCCTCTGCCTAAGGACATATCCAGCGCTTTTCTCGCTTTGGAAGCGCTCTCTGTCATCGATACACAGCCGTGACCGATACCGATCGACAAGGTGGCGGGTCTGCCGTGATAACGGATCGAACGGATCGCGTCCAACAGGCTGAATTTATCCTCCATCTGGCGGTTGAGGATCTCTTCCTCCAAAATGGCGATATAGCGGTTTTCTCCCAGACGGCGCATCAGGATATCATACTCCGTCGCCCAGCCGTACAGGATGTTTTCCGCAGCCAAATGAGCGGCAGCCGCCTCCTGATCCGCGTCGGGTGAAAAGTCCTCGATATTATCGAAAACGATCAGCGCGACGCTGGTTTTGGTGTCATAATACTGATCGACGATATTTTTATAGTAGGTGTCGTCGATAAACTCAAACATCATTCCCTGTTCCGTCGGACGGACAAAGGTAGTAAACCGTCTGCCCGCGAACTCGGAATCGAACACGCCTCTTTTGACCGCCTGTTCCAGATCGACGCCCGGAATAAAGGTCGTAATAGGAGCGTTGACGCCTTCATACTCGTCAAGAAACGACCTGCGGAACAGCGCGTTATAGGCGATCACCTCGCCGTGTGTGCCGCATATCGCAACAGGGGTCTTGATCATTTCAAGCGACTTTTTCGACGGATCAAAGCAATCCTCCATCGCTGATTTCGCTACCTCACGGATGTAATTCCGGAATCTCAGCACGGCGATAAAGATGACCGTGATGACGATCATCGTCACGCCTAATTCGATAAATCCGACAATAGGATTATAGATAACGGTGATACCCGACATCGGGATCATCAAAACCGCGAGAAATAGGAACGCGGGGATCACAGTCCAAACATGTTTCTTCATAATGGTACCTGAATCAAAAAATGTTGCAGTTGTCATACCGGGCGCGATGATACAGCGCTTTCAGCACGACATATTCAGCAGTATGAAAATCGATTATACTTCCATCAAGATGGGCAGGATCATCGGGGAACGCCCCGTCTGGCGGACGATCAGCTTAGCGATATCGTCCTTGATCAGATTCTTGATCACGCCCCATTCATGAATATTCCTGCGGGAGCAGTCCTCGAGAATATCGTGGGACAGCGACTTGATGTCATCCATCAAGTCACCGCTCTCGCGCACATAGACAAATCCGCGGGATACGATATCGGGGCCGCTGACGACATGACCGTCGTACACATCCAGAGAGGCGACGATGATGATCAAGCCGTCCTGACCGAGATGCTTACGATCACGCAGTACGATCGATCCGACGTCACCGACGCCCAGACCGTCGACAAATACCTTACCGGACGCGACAGGCTCCGCTTCTTTGAAGCCGTTCTCGCTGATCTCGACCGACTTGCCGATATCGCCGATATAGATATCCTTGCTGTCCATACCGAGGGACATCGCGAGCGTTCGGTGCTTTTGCAGCATCTTCTGCTCACCGTGGATAGGGATGAAATACTGCGGCTTGACCAGTGAATGGATGAGCTTGAGCTCCTCCTGACAGGCGTGACCGGATACGTGCACCTCATACATGCTCTCGTATACGACGTCACAGCCGCGCTTCAACAGCTCGTCGACGACATTGCCGACGGCACGTTCGTTACCGGGGATGGGATTGGCGGAAATGATAATGAAATCGCCCGCGCCGACGCTCACCTTGCGGTGGTCGGAATACGCCATGCGGGACAACGCCGACATCGGCTCGCCCTGTGAGCCTGTGGTAGCCAGCACGATCTTCTCGGGCGGGTAGTCCTTGAGCTGATCGATATCGATGATCAGGTTATCGGGCACCTTGACATAGCCCAGCTCCTGCGCGACCTTCATATAGTTGATCATGGAGCGTCCGGAGAACGCGACCTTTCTGCCGTACTTGACGGCGCAGTTGATGATCAACTGGATACGGCTGATATTGGACGCGAAGGTCGCGATGATGATACGCTTCTTCATCGCGGATGCAAACAGCTGATCAAAGCTGTCAGTCACCTTCTGCTCCGTCTGTGTATAGCCGGGGCGTTCGGCGTTGGTGCTTTCGGCAAGCAGCGCCAATACGCCCTCATCGCCCAGCGCGGCAAAGCGGTTCAGGTCGGTCATCCTGCCGCCGATGGGCGTGTAATCGACCTTGAAATCGCCCGTATGGACGAGAACGCCCGCGGGGGTATGCAGCGCGATCGCGACCGAATCGGGGATGGAGTGATTGACATGGATCAGCTCGATATCGAAGCATCCGAGCTTGAAGGAATCGCCCGCTTTCTTTTTGACCAGCGTAGGCGGTGCGGAGAGGCTGTGCTCTCTCAATTTGTTCTCGATCAGTCCGATGGTCAGGGGCGTGCCGTAGATCGGCACGTTGATCTTCGCGAGTAAAAACGGGATGCCGCCGATATGATCCTCATGTCCGTGCGTGATCACAACGCCGCGGATCTTCTCTTTGTTCTGTTCCAGATAGGTATAATCCGGGATGACCAGATCGACGCCCAGCATATCGCCGTCGGGGAACGCCATGCCGCAGTCGATGAGGATGATATCGTTCTCACACTCGAACACGGTCAGGTTCTTACCGATCTCGTTGAGTCCGCCGAGGAACGACACGCGGATCGGCGGCTTCGACGGTGCTTTCTTCTTAGCGGAACGCGGCTTTTTACCCTTTGTGTTGGCAGTCACATTCGCCTTGAACGCGCGCTTGACAGCAACGTTTTTTTCATTTTTCTTCGTATTTCGGGGCATTTTCGGTTTGCCCTTGCTTTTCATTTGAGGCTTCTTTTTCATTTCGCTCAAATAAATACCTCCTTTGTTCAGTATATATGTAGATCCGTTCCTTTTACCGATCAGAAACGGATGGTTGACCATGTCAATAAATATGCGGCAGCACAAACGAACATACTCCCACTTATACATCATATACTATACCAAATAATTCCCGTTTGGTCAAGTGGTACAAGAACGATACGATGGATTCTCGGCAAAAATGATTTGATGTGCGTTAGGAAACAGTCAATCGGAAACGTTGAAGAGGATTTGTAGGGGTCGGCGCCCTCGACGACCCGACGCGGAACGTTGGTCAAAATGCAATTATCGTTGAGGAGATGTTAATTATGTAGGGTACGGCGCTTGGGCTCGCGTGTTAGTCGTACCGAATACTTATGGTTAACTATCCCCAACATTGAAGCATATCCCTGTATCCGTAGGGACGAGCATTGCTCGTCCGCATGGCAGAAGCGTTTGATTTCTATCTCACGCTTTCGATACAAGAAACGCCCGTCATTCTGCGGATGACCAATGTGATCTCCCCTATGGGGAGGTGTCGCAAAGCGACAGAGGGGTGCCGTCTCCGGCTGAGGAACATCCCTACGGCGGAATTGATTTGCCGTGCGGTGGGTGGGATACGACGGATAGGTTTCGGGAGGGTCAAGGCCCTCCCCTACAATAACTGTTTCAATCTACGGAAACTCCTAACTCCTCACTCCTAACTCCTCACTCTGCCCCTTCCCTATCATTGGCATATTCCGGTAACATATTCCCCTGCACCCTTGCAATGCTCACATAATCTGTTATAATGATAACAGAATCAGCAAAGGATGTGTGTCCTGTGAAAACAGTGGAAATCTATACCGACGGCGCCTGCTCGGGCAATCCGGGTCCCGGAGGCTGGGGCGCGGTACTGCGTTATAACGGTCACGAAAAGGAGATCTCGGGTGGTGAAGCGCACACCACCAACAACCGCATGGAGCTCATGGCGGTGATCGAGGCGCTGAGCCTCTTAAAGGAACCGTGCGAGGTCAAGCTCTACTCCGACAGCCAGTATGTCTGCAACGCCCTCAAGCTCGGCTGGGCAAGAAAATGGCAGCAAAACGGCTGGATGCGCAACAAAAAAGAAAAAGCCCTCAATCCCGAATTATGGGAAAGGCTTTTGAAGCTGTGCGATATCCACGACGTCGAGCCCATCTGGGTCAAGGGTCACGCGGGTCATCCCGAGAACGAGCGCTGTGACCGCATGGCGGTAGCGGAGAGTCAGAAGTTTATGTAAGCGGTTGAGATTGCCACGGCATGAATGCCTCGCAATGACAATTCGTATGCGGTGAGATCGCCACGGCATGAATGCCTTGCAATGACAATTCGTATGCGTTGAGATCGTCACGGCATGAATGCCTCGCAATGACAGTTCGTATATGTTGAGATCGCCACGGCATGAACAACACCTCGCTATAACAAATAACAGCATCAAAAAGTCCCCGATATCGCGATACAGCGAATCCGGGGACTATTTAAATACAGCAAGCTGATCAACGCGTGCATATGGCCGTTCTGCACACGGTAAATACATTATTTTTCCAGCAGGAGCTTGTTCAGCTCTTCCATGAACGTGTTGATATCCTTGAACTGGCGATAAACGGAAGCGAAGCGTACATACGCAACCTCGTCCACGTTCTTGAGCTGATCCATGGTAAGCTCGCCGATAGTCATCGAGGTGACCTCTCTGTCGAGGGAGCTTTGGAGCTGTGCCTCGATGGTATCGACCATCTTCTCGATCTGCTCGATGGAAACAGGGCGCTTCTCACACGCGCGCAGGATACCTGCGGTCAGTTTGGCACGGTCAAAGACCTCGCGGGATTTATCGCGCTTGACGACAACGATCGGAACGGTCTCGATCACCTCATGGGTGGTAAAACGCTTGCCGCATTTCAGACATTCACGACGGCGGCGGATGCGCTCACCCTCGTCGGCGGGACGGGAGTCGATGACCTTGCTTTCTTCAAATCCACAGTAGGGACACTTCATATTTACACCCCAATATCTTGAAATAATAATTCTACAATAGAAATTATAAACTATATATGCGATATTGGCAAGTTAACTTTTTGTAATCTGGCATTACAAAAAAGTAGGACAGCAGGGGCGTTTTCCTACTGTAAACATTTCAGCGGATCGTAGGAAGCGGCTTTAAGGAAACGTTACCGATAATCGTAGGGGTCGACATTCATGACGACCCGCACGGCAGAAACGTTACTCCCCTATCTCACGTTTTCGATATCGGAAACGTCCGTCATTCTGCGGATAGTCAATGACCATAGCGCAGCGTTACGGAAGCAGACATTTGCTTCGCGTTTAGGTGGTATTAATCGGATAGGTTTCGGGAGGAGCAAGCCCCTCCCCTACAATAAGCTTCATTTGCTTCGTATTTGGTTGACATTTATTTGGATAAGTCAAGGGAGGGTCAAGACCCTCCCCTACAATATCAATTATTTCATCACCGGCTTCAACGCACGATCTAAGATCCCGTTCATCGCGGCGATGGCAACGCCGTAATTGACCATCGGGATCCCGGCGGATAAGGCAGTGCGCTGCCGGTGCTGCATCTCCTTCTCGTTGAGCATACAGCCGCCGCAGTGGACGATCACCTTGTACGCCGACAGATCATCGGGAAAGGTGCCGCCCGAGGTAAAGGTGAAATCAGGTTCCGCGCCCGCGTAATTGCGGATCCAGCCGGGCAGCTTCACGGTGCCGATATCGCCGCACTGGCGGTGATGGGTACAGCCCTCGCTGATCAGCACCTTGTCACCGTCTTGCAGATGCTTCAACGCGTTCGCGCCGCGGATCAACCCGTCTAAATTGCCCTTGAAGCGCGCGAACAGGATCGAAAACGACGTCATCGGAATATCCGTGGGTGTATTTTCCGCGACCCTTTTAAACGCCTGAGAGTCCGTGATCACGAGGTTTGGTTTTTCGTTCAGCTTCGCCAACGTCGCTTTCAGCTCCGTATCCTGACAGCAGATCACGGTGCAGTGGTGATCGAGCAGTTCCCGCAAGGTCTGCTGCTGCGGCAGGATGATCCTGCCCTTGGGCGCGGATTCGTCGATCGGGATGACCAGCACGACGGTATCGCCTTCTTCCACCAGATCGGCGACGAGGAACTTTTCTTTCTCCTGAGACCGAATCAGGGTGGCAAGGCGCTCTTTGAGCTCCCCTATTCCCTCGCCTGTCAAAGCACTGACACACGCGGTGTGATTATCTTCCTTCGGAGGGTTCTCCATCAGGTCGATCTTATTCACGGCGATCAGATAAGGCAAACCGCGGCAGACAAATTCATCGAGCAGTTTTTCATCCGCCTCGGACAGACCGACGGTACCGTCTACCACGAGAACGGCGATATCGGTTTTGCGCAGTACCTCGCGGGTGCGCTCAACGCGCAGCTCGCCCAAAGCGCCTTCATCGTCAAAGCCGGGGGTGTCGATGATCACGACAGGTCCGAGCGGCAAGAGCTCCATCGCCTTTTGGACAGGGTCGGTGGTCGTGCCGAGGGTATCCGATACGACGGAGATGCGCTGATTGGTAACGGCATTGACCACACTGGATTTGCCCGCGTTGCGCCGTCCGAAAAACGCGATATGCGGCCGCAGCGCGGATACGGTTGAAGAATTTAAAGTCATAATAACACCTGCAAAGCCTTCCCCTCGGGGGGGAGGTGGGCAATTTGCCTTAAGCAAATTGGTCGGATGAGGGGCTGAGTTAGCCGAAAGCTCATCTTAACAAAGAGAGTGAGGCATTTCTGTTATCCTCGGTAAGCACACAGCCTCACCGAGTCCTGTATCTATAGGAAAGGCTTTCACCTCATCCGTCAACTGCGTTGACACCTTTTCCTCGCCGGAGACAGCTCCCCCACTGTCACTTCGTGACGTCTCCCCAACGGGGAGCACCTCAAGGGGAAGGCTGTTAAAAACGAAAATCTCTGTGGTTGGAATTCTTGATATCTTCGATATTCTGCGCAGCGATGGCACGTACCTTCTCCTTGGGGATGCGCTGCAATTCCTTGGCGATCATATCAAAACCGATCGCCTTGGTCTCGGGTGATGCGTAATCCACGAGATACTCTGCCAAGGTCATCAGCGCGTTCGGATGACAGCAGTTGAGGATCTGACCGCTCTTGCACAGCGACATAAAGCGATCGCCGGTCCTGCCCTCACGGTAGCAGGCGGTACAGAAGGACGGGATATGACCGCTTTGCATCAGCCATCTGACGACCTCATCGAGGGTGCGCTGATCGCTGACGTCAAACTGCTCGGTATCATGCGGGCGATCCTTTTCGGCATAGCCGCCGACGGAAGTTCTCGAACCGCCGGACACCTGAGAGATACCCAGACGCAGGAGCTTGGAGCGAACCGCCTCACTCTCGCGGGTGGAGATGATCATGCCGGTGTACGGAACCGCCAAACGGATGCAGGCGGTGATCTTCTCAAAGGTCTCGTCGTCGATACCGCCGTCGAACTCGTCGGGGTCGATATCGTCGGCACGATCGACGCGCGGAACGGAGATCGTGTGCGGGCCTACGCCGTGGACAGCCTCCAGATGCTCGGCGTGCATCAACAGTCCCGCGAATTCATACTTATACATTTCCAGTCCGAACAGTACGCCCAGACCCACGTCGTCGATGCCGCCCTGCATCGCGCGGTCCATCGCCTCGGTGTGATAGTCATAGTCATGCTTGGGGCCTGTGGGATGGAGTTGGAGATAGCTCTCTTTGTGATAGGTCTCCTGGAACAGGATATAGGTGCCGATGCCCGCGTCCTTGAGCTTGGTGTAATTCTCGACCGTGGTCGCGGCGATATTGACGTTGACGCGTCGGATCGCGCCGTTCTTATGCTTGATGCTGTAGATGGTGTCGATGCACTCGAGGATGTACTCGATCGGGTTCATCACGGGATCCTCACCGCTCTCGATGGCGAGGCGCTTGTGACCCATATCCTGCAGGGCGATGACCTCCTGCCGCACCTCATCCTGCGTCAGCTTTTTGCGCGGGATGGTCTTGTTCTTCAGATGATACGGACAGTACAGACAGCCGTTGACGCAGTAATTCGAGAGATACAGCGGCGCGAAGATGACGATACGGTTGCCGTAAAAGGCGAGCTTGATCTCCTCCGCGATCTCAAAAATGCGCTTTGTCACCTCGGGATCCTCGCACGCGAGCAGTACGGACGCCTCGCGATGGGTCAGTCCGTTACAGCGACAGCCGGTCGCGGTCGGGATCGGACGCGCCTTTTCAAGGATCTCATTGATCAGGGTCATGTTGTTTTTGTTTTTCTCGGCATAAGCGAGAGTCTCGCGGATCTCTTCATCATTGATGAACTCCTCCGCGTGTAATGAAGCAGGGTTGTAGATTGCCATGTGTATATCTCCTTATATGAATAATGCTATATTTAATTAGGAATTAGGAATTAGGAATTGACGGCGGGACACCCGCACCCGTTTTATATACGAAACGGAAATGCTTAGTTCTACATATAGGAATCAAAAACACGAAGTGTTTCCCTTAATTCCTCATTCCTAATTCCTAATTCCTCATTATTATATACTTGCGTACGCCGTCTTGACGCTCACGCCGGGCAGTGAACCGATCTTTCCGCTCAGGGCGGCAGTCTTGTCCTGCGGCGCGTCGACAGCGACACTGATCAGCCGAACGCTGCGTTCTTTATACGGCACGCCCATGCGCCCGATCACATAGTCCGCAAAATCGGACAACAGCTCGTTGATCTGTTTCGTCGCGTCATCGTTTTCCACGATGATGCTGACGACCGCGACACGTGTATCCATTGAATATCACATCCTTTGTAATCGGTTGAGATTGCCACAGTCGCTGAACACAAGTGTTCGCTCCATCGCAATGATATCATACAAAAAACCGCGCCAAAAGGCGCGGCAAATAGCGAATAAAGGAGCAAGGCGCAGTATACGCCCACTCCGGATCTGCGGTTTGTCAACGCCTTTCACTCAGGCGATCCGCGGATCTGCCTTTATGTCAGGTCATTTGTTTAGTTCAGTGTAACACAGAAGCGATCACAAGTCAATACGCGAATTTCGGGCAGATTTGTAGGGCGGGGGCTTGACACGCGTGTCTGACTTACCGCAACCTATCTGTTAATTCCTATATAACGCGGAGCAAAGCAATCCTTCCGTAGGGACGAGCATTGCTCGTCCGCAGAATGACGGGGTTTCGGTTATCGGGAATGATAGATAGAAACACAACGCCTCTGCCATGCGGTACGTCATAAATGCCGTACCCTACGGAGCAACTAATCTGCTTCGCGTTCGGAGCGACATTTACCGGAAAGGTTATGGCGGGAGCATTCCTCGGCGGAAACACCTCCCCCGCTGTCACTTAGTGACGTCTCCCCAACGGGGAGCACCCCCGCCCTACAGATGACATCTTATCCCAATATTGACATTTTTCGCCAAGTTCAGTATAATCCGAATAGAGGACTCATACCTATGAGAAGATCGCTGTCCGTACGGATCGCGATAAACAATTCTGTGAGGCAAAAGATGAACGACAATTCAAAACCGCGCATCTTTAAATTTGATAACGTCAAGCTGCTCGTCATGATCCTGGTCGTCGTCGGCAGCTTTGCGGAGGAGTTCGCCGATGAAAGCGATATGTTTCGCTCATGGTTCATCTTCGTCAACTCCTTTGCGGCGCCGCTCTACATCTTTTTGAACGGCCTGTTCCAAAAGAGGTTCCAAAAGGATTATCGACCGAATCTGCACAAGATCAGCTACTACCTGATCCTCGGATTCATTTTGAAAATCGCGATCTACGCGCTGCGGCGATTCAACGGCGAGGAGATCGGGCTGGATCTGTTAGGCAGCGCCGGCATCGACTGGTACTTCTTTATCATCGTGATGTACACGGTGACACTCTATCTGCTCAAGGACGTCCATCCCGGGATCGTGATCCCCGCGACGATCGTTCTGGGCGTTGCGGCGGGATTCTTCCCGTTGGGCGACAGCTTCTATCTGATGCGCTACTTTGTATTTCTGCCCTTCTACGCGGCGGGCTACTATTTGACGCCCGCAAAGGTCAGGCGCTTTTCACATCAGACGAAGGTCAAGCTCGTCGGCGTCGCGTTTTTGGTGATCTACTTCGTTCTGTGTTTCAGAATGAGAGATACGATCTATCCCCTGCGTATGCTGTTCACCGGCAGAAACCCCTACAACATCGTCCCCATCGAGGGCTGTACCTTCTATCACCGACTGCTGTGCTACGGCATTTCTGCGGTCATGATCATCGCGGTCATCGCCATCATCCCCAATCGCAAGGTACCGCTGCTCACGCATATGGGACGCAACACGCTGAGCGTACTCTTCTGGCATTATCCGATCGTGCTGCTGATGTGGCACTTCGGGGCGTTTGATTTCCTGCTGACATTGGGCGATCCGCTGTGGAAATTCAGCGTATTGACCGCGGCTGTGCTCACGGCGCTGATCCTGTCCTTCGACGTCTTCAGCTGGCCGCTGAGAAAACTGCAAGCGCTGATCGACAAGATCCCGCTGATCCCCTGCTTTGTCATGGACAGCGTAATCCTCATCACAGCGGCAGTCGTAAACATCTGGTTCCCGATCTGAATCATCTGTCGGGATGCCACGGGCTGACACTTGTGTCAAGCCCTCGCAACAAAGATTTGTATACCACACTCACTCTGACGGCACGGTTCACCCGTGCCGTTTTTCTCTATCAAAATCATGAAGGGGAAACTATTTCAAATTATTTTGAAATTCCTATTGACTTTTGATAGGCGCGGCGCTATAATACACTCAAACAGCTGTTTAAAAATATTTTGAAATAGATTCGGAGGTGAGCCGGTGTCATTAGGCAGTACATTCAAAACACTATCCGACCCGCAGCGGCGCGAGATCCTGATGCTGATCAAGAAGAATTACCGTATGTCAGCCGGTGAGATCGCCGAAGCGCTGGGTGTAACACCGCAAAAGCTGAGCTATCATCTGAAGCTGCTCAAGGAAAGTGATCTGCTGATCGAAAGCAAGGAAAAGAACTTTGTCTATTACGAGCTCAATGCCTCGCTCTTTGACGAGCTGATATTATGGCTCAAACAATTTTAGGGCACTTGTGCCTTTTTCTATCACACTATATCCGTCATCTTGGCACGCGTGCCTTTTTCGATCACTCTGTATCCGACGTCTTTCCTAACCATTCAAGGAGGTTTACGATGAAACGATTCAAGAAAATCACGATCATTTTGTTAGCGATCCTGCCGACGATCTATTCCGCGATCGCCGTATTCTTCATCCTGCCCGATACGGTCGCGGCGCACTTCGGGATAGACGGCACACCCGACCGCTACGGTTCCAAATACGAAGCCTTCCTCTTCCCCGCCATCATCCTCGTCATCGCCGTATTATATTTCCTTTTCAGAAAAATCCAACAGAAATCATCCACGGATGAAAACGATCGTACCGCGCGGAATCTCGACATTCTGGACACGGTGATCATGATCGTCATGGTGCTGTTCAACGCGCTTTGCGTCTTTTTCCTGACCATGATGAAGAACCCCGCCACAATGAAGAACAAGGAGAATATGATCTTCGTCATCATCTCCTGCGTCATGGGCGTATTGTTCATCCTGCTGGGCAACATCCTGCCCAAGACCAAGCCCAATTCCTTTATCGGTGTGCGCCTGAGCTGGAGCATGGATAGTGACGAGCACTGGTATATCACCAACCGTAACTGCGGTATCGCAATGGTGCTCGCGGGTATCTGCACCGTCATCGCCGGGCTGATCGTCCGCAACGGCACCTATATCATCTACATGATCCTTTCATTGATCCTGTTTTTAACGGTTGCAACTATTTATTCTTATGTTATAATAAAGCGTGAGAAAAAGAAATAACAGGAGTAACCTTATGCATATCTATCGAATCGCAGAAATGAATATCGCCGTCAAGGCGCGTTATGAAGAGACCTACCGCTATATGGCGGACTTTTTGACCGACAGCGAGGAGTATGAGCTGTTGATCGAGCCGACCGACGAGATGATCCGCTATGAAGCCGAGCTGGGCGAAGAGATCCACGGCGATCCCGGCAGTCCGTATATCTGTGAGTCGGTCGCCATCCTGCGCGTGATCTGCGACTACATCATCGACAAAAGCGGGTTCTTCCTGCATTGCTCATGCCTGAAATACAAGGAGGAAGCGATCATCTTCACCGCGCCCTCCGGCACCGGCAAAAGCACCCACGCCGCGCTGTGGCGCAGGCATTTCGGCGACGAGGTCACCATGATCAACGACGACAAGCCGCTGGTGCGCGAAAAGGACGGCAGGTTCATCATCTACGGTACGCCGTGGAA
The DNA here is from genome assembly GCA_020624805.1 of bacterium. Taxonomy (GTDB): domain Bacteria; phylum Bacillota; class Clostridia; order Oscillospirales; family Acutalibacteraceae; genus Ruminococcoides. Next base: position 22,551 of record JAHKVW010000007.1, read on the forward strand.
CGGCAAGCACGGCATCGGTGAAAACACCTGTGCCCCCGTCAGGGCGATCGTGTTCCTCTCACAGGCGCCGGAAAATCACGCCGCGCCGATCAATCCGGTCGAGGCGATCACCCTGCTCCTGCAGCAGACCGTGCTCCCCTCCGATAAAGCGCACCTGTCAAAGCTACTCGATATGCTCGGCAGGATGGTCGAAACCATCCCCATGATCCGCCTGGGCTGCACCATCAGCGATGAAGCGGTGACAACGGTGTATCGGGAGATTTATGATGATCAACAATAAAGAGCAATTCCCCAAAAGGAAGCCGACACACATGAAGTCCTTTGATTACAGCGAGAATCACAGATACTTCATCACCATATGCTCTGACGGCAAAAGGAAGATGGTTTCCGATATTTCTGTAGGGGAGGGGCTCGCTCCTCCCGTCATCCATCTTTCCGCAATCGGGAAGATTATTGAGGAACAGCTTCTTGCCTTATCAACAAGATACCCCCAGATCGAAATTGAGAATCACGTTATCATGCCCAATCATTTACATATGATTCTTCGTTTAGAGAATACGGGAGGAGCAAGCCCCTCCCCTACCACACACGACATCATCTGCACATTGAAATCTTTGGTAACACGTTCCTGCAGACAAATTGGTTATCGGGGAAACATATGGCAACGCAGCTACTATGAACATATCATCCGTAATGAGGACGATTATAAAAACACTTGGATCTACATCGACAACAATCCTGCCCGATGGTCTGAGGACGAATACTACCAATAACAAACCACCTGCTCGATCGAACAGGTGGTTTTATTTCTCTATCGGAATTATTATTGCGTTACTTCGTCATGAACAGCACGCCGAGGGTACGGGGGCCGCAATGGCTGGAAATGGTGCATGACGCGCGGGTGATGTGGATCTCCTTGAAGATATTCTTCGCCCTGACGGCTTCGACGACCGCGTTGACCTCCTCGGCGTCCATACCCGCATGGGTGACGAACACACGGTCGGGATCAATGTTGTCATACTTATTGATGGTGTCCTCCATATACTGGAGCAACACCTTATCATATTTGCCGCGATACTTTTTGCCGACGCCCATCGAACCGCCGTCATCATTGTGGACATCGATCGAGGGTTTGAGGCTGAGCAGATTCGCGCCCAGCATGGCGATCGCGGAGCATCTGCCGCCCGCATGGAGGAAATCGAGGCGGTCGAGCACAAAGGACGCGTGCGACTTGGGCACCATCGCGGTGACCTTCTCGGCGATCTCCTGTGCGGATAAGCCCTGATCGCGCAGCTCACACGCCTTGATGACCAACAGACCCGAACCGGTGGAAAGGTTCTGGGTGTCAACCGAAAAGACCCTGCCCGGGAATTCCTGTGACGCGAGCACACTGCTCTGATGGGTCACGCTCAGCTTGGAGCCGAGGCTGAAATGCACCACGTCACAGCCCTGATCTATGAACTGCTTGAAGAAGTCGGTATACTCACCGACGCTGCCCGCGGTGGTATGCGGCAGTTCCTTTGTCTGATAAAAGATCTCATACAGCTCTTCGGGGGTGATGTTCACCCAGTCCTCATAGCTTTTACCGCCGATGACGATATGCAGCGGGATGGTAGTAACGCCGTAGCGCTGTTCCAGATCCTTGTTCAGGTCGCATGTGATATCCGATGTGATGATAACCTTGTTGCTCATATTCTGCCCCCTGTGCGGTATTTCGATAAAATCCGCAAATAATCATTGTAACTCATTTCATTCGATGGTATACTGATATTGAATGATCGAATCGTTCTGATCCGACAGCAAATGAATATCGATCCCCAATCTATATTATTATACATCCAAAGCGTAAAAAAATCAAGTGCGAGGTATCACCATGATCAAAAGATTCTGTTATGACCCCATCATCACCACCGGAGCCGTCGTCAAAGACCTCCCCTACTCTAACGGATCACCCGAGCCGTTCACCGTTACCGAAAACGGTTTCACTCTGTATATGGACGCCAAGACCCGCGTCTACGGACTCGGCGAAACCATGCGCGGCATCAACAAGCGCGGATGGATCTATGAGAGCCGATGCACCGACGAGCCGTTCCATACCGAGGACAAGCGCTCTGTCTACGGCGCGCACAACTTTATCCTGATCGACGGCAAAAAACGCTTCGGCGCGTTCTTCGACCTGCCCGGCAGGATCACCTACGATATCGGCTATACCGACAGCGACATCATCACCATCACGCCTGAGAATTTCGCGCTCGATCTGTACATTATCACGGGCGACAGCCTGAAAGCGATCGTCAGCGAATTTCGCGCTTTGATCGGCAAAAGCTATCTGCCGCCGAAGTGGGCGTTCGGCTACGGACAGAGCCGCTGGGGATATGTGACCGAAGATGACATCAGACGGTGTGCTGACCAATATAAAGATGCGCGCATCCCGCTGGACATGCTGTACCTCGACATCGACTATATGGACAGCTTCAAGGACTTCACCATCCACCCCGAACGCTTTCCCGATCTCAAGGCTTTTGCCGCCGAGATGAAGGCGCGCGGGATCCGGCTGATCCCCATCATCGACGCCGCCGTCAAAAAAGAAGAGGGCTACAGCGTCTATGACGAGGGGCATGAAAAGGGCTATTTCTGCAAGGATGAGAACGGCGAGGATTTCGTCGTCGGCGTATGGCCGGGCAAAAGCGTTCTGCCCGATTTCCTCGATCCCGAAGCGTCACGCTGGTTCGGACAACAATACAAAGCCCTCACCGATCTGGGCATCGAGGGCTTTTGGAACGACATGAACGAGCCGGCGCTCTTCTACAGCGAAAAAGGGCTTGAGCGCGCGATCGAAGAAGTTCAAAAGATCGATATCGAAAAGATCGGCGCGCTGGACTTTTTCGGCACACGCGACGTACTCGTGAAACTCCAGAATTCCGACAGCGACTACAAGAGCTTTTACCACAACACCCCCGAGGGCAGATTCGCCCACTACGATGTGCACAACCTCTACGGCTATCGGATGACCAAAAGCGCCTATGACGCGCTGTGCGAACTGCGCGACAAACCGAGCTTGTTGTTCTCACGCGCGTCCACTATCGGCGCGCACCGTTACGGCGGCATTTGGACAGGCGACAATCACAGCTGGTGGAGCCATATTCTGCAAAGCCTACAGCAGATGCCGGGACTGAATATGTGCGGCTTTTTGTTCAGCGGCAGTGATATCGGCGGCTTCAACGGCAACTGCACCCGCGATCTGCTGATCCGCTGGATGAGCTTCGCGCTGTTCACACCGCTCATGCGCAACCATGCCGCCTTCGGCACACGCAGTCAGGAGGCGTTCGCGTTCGGCGACACCGAGGTGTTCCGCCACATCATCACGCTCAGATACCGCCTGCTCCCCTATCTGTACGATGAATTCGTCAAGGCGGTCGAGAACGATACCATGTACTTCCGACCCCTCGCGTTCGACTATGAGGACGACGAGATCGCCGCGACGGTCGAGGATCAGCTGATGGTCGGCGACAGGATGATGATCGCGCCGATCTACCGCCAGAACGCCGACGCGCGACATATCTACCTGCCCGAGAAGATGACACAGGTGCGGATGCACGAGGGCGAAATTTCTACAGAAGAATTATGCAAGGGTTGGCATTATGTGAATATCCCCCTCGGCGACGTCGTCTATTTTACTACCTCACCCATCGCGCTCGGGGAGACGGTTAAGAATACGTCGGAAGTAAACTGGGAGAAACAAGATACTGAAAACTGAAAACTTAAGACTTAAAAATGAATAATAAAGGGGCGCGTGCGCCTTTATCTATACCACTGTAACGTGTAGCAGAATCAAAAAAGCCTTCCCCTCGGGGGAAGGTGGCTCGGCGTAAGTCGAGTCGGATGAGGGGCTTACTTATCCGAAAGATCATCTTAACAAAGAGCGTGAGACATTTCCTCGATCCTCGGGACACATTCAGTCATACCGAGATCGACATTAACAGGAAAGGGTGCCCCCTCATCCGTCACCTTTGGTGACACCTTCCCCCCGAGGGGAAGGCTTTTCCAACTGAATACTATCATTGATCGAGCAAAGCGAGAAACTATCATTATTCATTCTTCAATTTTCAGTCTTCAGTCTTAAGTCAAAACAAAAAAGCTCCCCCTTTCGGAGGAGCTGACGCGTTAGTTGATTCGAATCTCTAAAGGGGTTTCACAACGACGATCACAGGATGATCTCGCCGTCGGTGGTACCCATCAGACCCGCGGCATTCGCCTCATCGGTATCGAGGTGAACAGCAGGAGCGTACTTCGGGGATACACGAACGATCACATCGTCAAAGATGACCTTTCTGCCGTTGTCGCCGACAGCGACCTTGACGATCTGCTTATCCTCAACGCCGTACTCTACAGCGGTCTCGGGAGTCAGATGGATGTGACGCTGCGCGACGATCACACCGTGGTCGATCTCGACCTCACCCTCGGGTCCGCGCAGGATGCAGCCGGGAGTTCCCGCCAGATCGCCGGACTCACGGATCACGCCGGTCACGCCGAGCTTACGGGTCTCGGTCATAGAGATCTCTACCTGATCCTCAGGACGGAACGGGCCGAGGATGGACATGGTGATCTCACCGCGGGGGCCTACTACGGTCACCTTTTCGGTGCAGGCGAACTGACCGGGCTGAGAGAGGTCTTTCTTATTGGTCAGGGTCTTGCCCTCACCGTACAGGGTCGCGAAAGTCTCTGCGGTGACATGGAGATGGTGAGCGGAGGTCTCTACCATAATTGTACTTTTCATAATAATTACCACCAATCTGTTAATTGTATACATGGGTCAAGCCCACGATTATATCTATTGTACATCATTAAGAAACATATTTCAACAACTTATCGGAAATAAGGTGAAGGATTTTGAGCACTTGGCAGGAAATCGAAGAAAAATGTCTGAACTGCACACGCTGTCGGCTGTGTGAGAAACGGCACAACGTCGTGTTCGGCGTCGGCAACAAGGACGCGCGCATCCTGTTTATCGGCGAGGGTCCGGGCGAGCAGGAGGATCTGCAGGGTGAACCGTTCGTCGGCAGAGCGGGACAGCTGCTCGATAAGATGCTCTACGCCGTCGACCTCGACCGTCACCAAAATGTCTACATCACCAACATCGTCAAATGCCGACCGCCCATGAACCGCGATCCGCAGGAGGATGAACAGGACTGCTGTATCGGCTATCTGAGGGAGCAAACGCGCTTGATCCGCCCGAAGATCATCGTCACGCTGGGCAGGATCGCGGGGATGAAGCTGATCAAGCCCGATCTGAGGATCACCCGCGAGCACGGCGCCTTCATCGAGCGCAAGGGGATCTGGATGATGCCGATGCTCCACCCCGCGGCGTTGCTGAGGAATCCCAGCCAGATGGAAGGCGCGTTCAATGACTTTTTAATTCTCCGAGAGAAAATAAAAGAGATTTGTCCTGACGTTTATGATAGGTAGGCGCATATTGTAGGGGAGCGGCTTGCTGCTCCCGAAAACATTTCCGTCTATTCCTATTCCACCGCGAAGCAAATGCAACTTCTCCTTGACTTGTGTATTCTATTATCAAACTATCTACCGCGGGAGGAGCAAGCCCCTCCCCTACAGCAAACGTTACGGTGTCAACTATCAATGGGTGTGGACAAAGTCCACCATCAATTCCTCATTCCTAATTCCTAATTCCTCATTAAAAAAGCTGACCTTTGCGGTCAGCTTTTCTCATGATTTCAGGGCTCTTTCCAGCCATACGTCGGCGATGTCGAGGGCGACATACAGGCCGCTCTTCTCGCTGGACTTGACGAGCTGTTTGCGGGGGCTTAAATCGGGATCGGTACAAAGCAGCTGGATCGCCACCTTATCCGCAATCTCGGTATCCCCTACTGTTTTCTTACTTTTTATCTGCATTCTGATCACAAAACGGTCAGCCATACTGCCAAAGTACAGCTCATCGCCGCAACGAACCAGAGGCTTGCCCTTATAGGTCGAAAATTCCTTTTCAGCCATTGGAATCAATCCCTTCGTTTTATTATGATTTAGACGTTCAGATAAGACTTCACCATGACCTCGAGCAGGTCGTCGCGGTCGATCTTACTGATGATGTTACGAGCGTTGCCGTATGTAGTGATATAGGTAGGATCCTCGCTCAGGATATAACCGACGATCTGATTGATGGGGTTATAGCCCTTCTTTTTCAGCGCGTTATAAACGGTGATCAGCGCCTCTTTCATCTCGTCGTCACGGTTACCGCCCAGAGAGAATACCATAGTCTTATCTAACATACAAACACCTCCGTAGATACTAACTCAAAGCTATTATACTACAAAACAAAGAATAATGCAAGCCCCCAAATGAGGAAACGCTCAAAGGCTGAAAACGGAGAATTGAAAAACGAATCATACTTGTAATAAAGGCAAGGGTGTTATGCCCTTGCCTTTGAGATTGAAGAATAATAAGGTCTCAGCCGGTCGTATAAGTCAGCCCTGCCAAGTGTCTTTGTAAGCAGGTCACATCGAGAATACCGCGCTCACCGTCGCGGTTGAAATCGGAATAATACTTTGCCGAATACATCCATAAGCCGTCTTCGGGAATGATCGCGTCGTCAGCGGGATAATCACTTTGTTTGACCTCACAACGTTGTAAGAAAGCTGCGTCGATAACCGAAAGATCGTTGTCGCGATCAATATCTCCGAGCAGTCTGCCGCCGCCGTACCGATCGAACACATTTGCAAAACCGTCATATTCGGAATAATCCGAGATACTTACGTTGATAAACCGATCGGCTTTGACGTCATAAACTCCGTAACCGGAGGAAAACGGGACGCCGTAACTGCTGCGCATAATAACACGATTGGCGATGATGGCATTATAGTAGGCGGATTGTTCCATATTGGTATCTGCCTTAACCAAAACCCAATCGTTTTCGCCGTTTTTGTCTTTATGATAATACAGCTCAGAGTAGTCCCAAAACTCCGGAGGAGTCGGTAACGTATTTAAGTATGCTTCAAACTGCGTTTGGTAAAGAGGAGCTGAAGATGAAAGTTGTGTTTCTGCCCTCAGTTCGGTCGGATGCTCCGCAGCCTCTTCTGTCTGCTGATAACCTTCATAAGAAATCGATTCTACCTCCATCATTTCAGCAAGACGATAGATAGTCTGAGCGTTAGCGAGCAGCTGAACCATCGGAGCCATCGTGCTGATATAGACGACGTCTTCCTCGGGGATCCCGCTCTTTTCCACGAACGCCTGATTAGCGGCTGTTTCATACTGTTTCGCGAGACGATTGTACACCGCGTCATATGTATGAACATCATCCATCGTCATATTCGGACCGAAATGATCTCTCCACCAATCTTCACCCAACTCCTGACGAACCATCCATCGGAGTTCTTCCACCGTGGGGACGTTCACGTTCAGCCATAACAGCACCTCGAACTTTTCACCGTCGGGCGTTTCACTGATTTTACGCTCAACATCGGCGCTGATTTTGGGTGTTGACGTCGCCGCATATGCCGCCATACAACATGTCAACGTGATTACAAAAGCCATCATCATACATATTACTTTTTTCATGACAATACTTCCTTTCATGTGCAATGAGTAATAGATCCTTCGGGTCTCAATATATCATCATCTTGAATCACTCCGATTCGCAGGGAATAAAAAAGCGCACAACCGAAGTTATGCGCCAAAAAACACATTGCTCCGACTGTCGCCAAACAATTCATTATTTATCAAGTGCAAATTCAACTCATTATAGAATAGCATGATAAAGAGCTCAGTGTTTTTATCTCGATAAAAACACTAAACTATAATGAGTTAACAAAATGCTGTTACTCTCTAAAATCATGCAAAAGTATCCCACATGAAGTTAGAGGTTCACTTGACATTATAATATATAAAACAATGAATAGTTTGGCATCTCTATGATATCATAAAAAGAGCATAAAATCAATATAGGTTTATATATTATTACATTATTGATAAACATTTTTTGAGCAGTATTTCCCAAGGCTCCCATTGGGAAATGGGTCGTGTGCAACACGCCGGCGCTAAAAGGCTCCCTTTGGTAAAGGGAGCTGCTGAGCGAAGCGAAGCTGAGGGATTGCATAATTGCTCGAGCGAAGCGAGTATCTCATTTGATTTCCTTGATGTTATAGCAAAGTATCAAAACAAAGTATCTCTCTTCGTTCGGTCAATTCATACAATCCCTCTGAGCTCGCAAGCGAGCCCACCTCCCTTTACCAAAGGGAGGCTTGGAAAAAATCTGCCCCTATATTAAAACGATTCAACAAACTAAGAGCGGAGCTTCACGGCTCCGCCCTTTTGTTTATCATCGATCTTTATTTTTTCAGCATGATCCCCTGCTGTTCCAGCTCGGCGATGATGCCGTCGGTCACAGCGGCGACCTCTTCCTTGGTCAGGGTACGGCTGTTGTCCGAGAAGGTGACGCGCACGGCGATGGAGGAATTCTCCCCCGCGTCGTAGATGTCGATGACGTCGACATCCTTGATCAGCACGCAATCCGCGTTCTCGATCGCTTTGGCGACCGGCGCGAAGCGGGAGGTCAGGAAGCTTAAGTCGATCTCGATCGCTGGGAACTTGGACGGCTCCTCATAGTGAATGGAGTTGTTCCCGATCGCGGCGAACTTGTCCATATCGATCTCGGCGAATACGACGTTGGCGCGCTTGTCGAGCTTCTTCATCACGGACGGATGGATCATACCGATCTTGCCCAGCTCAACGCCGTCCGCGATCACCGCGTTAAGGTTGACCGGATGTTCAAAGTCAAACGCGGGCTCACGCTTTTCAAAGGTGACCTTCTTGTGCTTTAATTCATCCACAAGCGTCTCGATGATCGTCTTCATCATAAAGTACTGATCACGGATGTTATCGCCCTTCGCGTACAGGGTGATACCGAGGTGCTTTTCCTCGATACAGAGATCATCGTCGGTCATGCCGGTGACCACTCTGCCCACCTCGAAGATACCGTACTTCGGCGCGTAGCCGAGATTTGACTTGATCTGGCACAGCTGTGTGGGGATCATAGTCTCGCGGATGGTCTCAATGTTGGGGTTGGTGGCGTTCATCAGCTTGATCACGCCGCGGTTTTCGATACCCAGCTCCTTGAGCTCGTCCACATAGTTCCAGACGTAGGAGTGCAGCTCGTGCAGGTTATAGTGCTTGACGAGGATATCCTTGACGCTGTCCTCATCCTTCTTCACCGGTTCGGGACGGGTCGGGAACAGCGGCGCGGTCGCGGTGTGGATCTCAAAGTTATCGTAACCGTAGATACGGGTGATCTCCTCGATGATGTCCGCCTTGATGGTGACGTCCTTGGTGGCGCGCCATGAGGGGACTTTTACGGAGAAATCATCACCGTTGTTCTCTACGCCGAAGCCGAGGCGCTGCAGGGTATTGACGATAGTATCGTTGTCGATCTCGATACCGGTGTATTTATCGACATACGCCTTGTCAAAGCTGAGCTCGACCTCGGGATAATGATAGGCGTATTCATCGGTCAGGGAGGATACGATCTTCACGCCGTTGTCCCAGTGCTTGATCAGGAACACAAAGCGCGCGATCGCCGCGGTAGTCAGCTCGGGATCGAGCGACTTCTCATAGCGCATGGAAGCGTCGGTACGGTGGCTGAGACGGACGGTGGATTTGCGGATAGACGCCGCGTCAAAGGTCGCGGATTCGAGGGTGAGGGTGTTGGTGTCCTCGACGATCTCACTGTCCAGACCGCCCATGATGCCCGCGATCGCGACAGGGGTATTGTCGTCGCAGATCATCAGCGTTTCGGGGTCGATATGGCGCTCCACGCCGTCGAGGGTGGTGAAGTCGAATTCATTCTCAAAGCGCTTGATGCGGATCTTCTCCACCTTGCGGGAGTCGAACGCGTGCATCGGCTGACCCATCTCGAGCATGAGGTAGTTGGTCATGTCGGCGAGGAAGTTGATCGCGCGCATACCGCAGTAGAACAGGCGGATACGCATATCGACAGGGCTGACGCTGCGGGTGCAGTTCTCGAACTGCAAAGAAGAATAACGGTAGCACAGCGGATCCTCGATCTTCATGTCGACCTTGGGCAGTTCATCAAAGAGCGACAGATCGTACTTGACGAGCTCCTTGAGCGGACGCTGCGCGATCGCGGCGAATTCACGCGCGATACCGTAGTGGCTCCACAGGTCGGGGCGGTTGGTAAGACTCTTGTTGTCGACCTCAAAGACGATATCGTCGATGGCGTAGATCTCTTTAAGATCGGTACCGTTCTTAACGTCATCGGTGATCTCCATGATGCCGGCGTGATCGTCACTGATGCCGATCTCCTTTTCGGAGCAGCACATACCATAGCTCATATAGCCCGCGAGGGGTCTGGGCGCGATCTCGATCTCACCGATCTTGGCGCCGACCTTGGCGAAAGCGGTCTTCATGCCGACTCTGACATTCGGAGCGCCGCAGACGACGTCGATGAGCTCAGTATCGCCGATATCCACCTTCAGCAGATGGAGCTTCTTACTCTCGGGATGCTCCTCGACCGACTTGATCTCGGCGACAACGATGCCGCTGATATCACTGCCCTTGAACTGTATGTCATTCTCTACCTCTGCGGTAGAAAGAGAAAACTGATTGATCAATTTCAGCTCGTCCAGACCCGAAAGATCGACGAAGTCCTTGATCCAATTCATTGATAAAAACATAGCGCGCCCTCCTTACTTATCATCCGTGAACTGGGACATCACCTTGAGTGAGCCGGAGTTGAGATCACGGATATCCTTGATGCCGTACTTCATCATCGCCAGTCGGGTCAAGCCCAGACCGAACGCGAAGCCGGTGTATTTTTCGGGGTCGATACCGCCCTCTTTGAGCACCTCGGGGTGGATCATGCCGCAGGGGCACAGCTCCAGCCAGCCGGAGTGGTTGCAGGAGGGACAGCCCGTCTCACCGCCGCAGATCAGGCAGGAGATGTCCAGCTCAAAGCCGGGTTCGACGAACGGGAAGAATCCGGGACGCAGGCGCACCTTGACGTCCTTCTGGAACACCTCGCTGAGCATGGTTTTCATAAAGTAGATCAGGTTAGAGATGGAGATATCCTTGTCCACCATCACGCCTTCCATCTGGAAGAAGGTGTTCTCATGGGTCGCGTCGGTCGCTTCATTTCTAAAGCATCTGCCCGGGAAGATCGCGCGGATCGGCATACCGTTCTCCATGAGCTGTTTGCCGTATTTTTTGAGGATCGCGTTCTGCGCGGCAGAGGTCTGGGATTTCAGCAGCTCGCCGTTCTCCAGATAATAGGTGTCCTGCATATCGCGCGCGGGGTGATTTTTGGGCACGTTGACCGCCTCAAAGCACTCGTAGTCAGTGACAACCTCGGGGTAATCCTCCACGTTGAAGCCCATCGTGGTGAAGATGCGCTCACACTCGCGCTGTACCAACGTGATGGGATGATAGGAGCATCTGTCCTCTTTGGTGGGGATGGTGAGGTCGAATTCGGGAGTCGCGTCGATCTCCGCTTGGATCTCGAACTCCTTGAGCTCCTCGGCACGCTGCGCGATACGCTGCGCCGCGAACTGCTTCAACGCGTTGACCTGCTGACCGAACTCCTTCTTCTCCTCATTGGAGAGCGATTTCATACCCTTGAGCAGATCGGTGATCGAACCCTTTTTGCCTAAATAGCTGACGCGCAGCTCTTCGAGCTTTTTGCCGTCAACCGCGGCGCTCAGCTCTTCACCGAGCCTCGCTTTTAATTGTTCCAGCTTTTCTTTCATATGTTCCTCCATAATGTATTGTGATATAGATTAATACCTGAGTATTTTTTGACAGACACGTTCGACAAACGCGCTGATTTTATCGTCTTGTTTTCGAAGCGGCTTCAGATACCACCGCTCGATCAGATGGATGCGCAGCAGTTCTATGACGATACATGCCGCGAACACCGCCGCCGTCACCCACAGCGAAAAGAAGATCAGATCGGAGCTATGGGCGTGGGACGAGGTCTTGAAGATTCGCGACCAGAGTACGCCGCGCATATAGGGATCCTCGTGGATCAAGTACACGCCGAAGGTCGCCGCCGCGATCGCGTTGAGCCATTTGATCTCCCCCATGCGGATGTTCTTGAAGCCGATAAACAGCAGTACCGCAGCAGCCGCGACAAACAGCGAGGTCGAACCGAAATAGTTCGCGACAAAACGCTTGTAATCCTCGGTGACGATCTGCTTCATCCCGATCGTCAGACCGCAGCTGAGCAGCATGATCACGATCGCCGACAGGATGCACACAACGGGACGGTTCTTCTTCTCGTCGCGCCACAAGCGGATATACGCGCCGATGCTGTACATATAAAACATGCTGACCAGCTCATTGGCAAAGCCGTTGAGGTTCAACACCGTATACATCAAAATCCAGAACACCGTCATCACCGCCAGCGCCTTTTTGAACGTGCTTTGGCTGAGCGACCGATACATTCTGTTCAGAAGCGGCGAGAGCAGCGTGATGATGAAAAAGCAGGTCAGGAACCACCAGATCTGCGCGCTGACGGGGATAAAGTTCAACAGGAAATCGACCGTCTTGAACTTGATCGCCTTTGTCAGGATCAACACCAAATAGATACCGACGGCGTAAAAGAACCCCTGCAGCCACAGGCGTATCACGCGGCTGTATCGAAATCGCTTTGACGTCACGGAGAAGTAGCCCGAGATCAGCAGAAAGATATCGACGCCCAGCTTGCCGCCGGAGCCGAAGAAGGTGATCCACACGCTGTTCAGCGAGATCTCATCCTCGTATTTAAAGCCGCCGTGAATGGCAAAGTGCGAGGCGACGATCATCACCATCGCAACGATCCTGAGCAGCTCGATATTCGACCGTCTGCCGACAGATACGGTATTTGTTTTCATGCTCTCTGTCCTTTGCAAAAAAAATAGTCTCCCATCCCCATGGGACGGAAGAACCGCGGTACCACCCAATTTTCCGAAGGCGATCATCATAAGGATCGACAACGCAACCCTCCGGCACTCGACACGCGTGTCTCGCGCCACCTCCCTTAGAAAAGGGAGGCTAAGCCTCGGACTCTCAAAAACCGTTAACGGGGTCAGCCGTCAGAACCTATTTGTCAGTGGTCAGTGGTTAGTGGTTAGTGGTCAGAGAAAAAAGCCGAAGTTATCAGCCTCTATTCAAAGGGTGCGGGCAAAGCCCGCCGATTACTGATCACTGATCACTGAACACTGATCTCTGCGTTCAGCTCTGCCGCTCGGGAGTGAACTTCGCCCTGCCTCTGCCGTCCGTGCTCACAGCCGCCGACACAGACTCTCTGTCGGTTTCAGCCGGGTTACTCTCTCCGTCACTGCGTTATCTTGAGTAATGATAACACCATTGCGAGAATTTTGCAAGAGTTTATTGAAAAACATCTTTTTCTATGGTAAAGTATTACGTAGAATCGCTCACAGCCGACAGCGTGACATACAGTATGATCAACATGTTGATCGGTTGAGATTGCCGCGTCGGGCTGTAAAAGCCCTTCTCGCAATGACATTATAGGAAAGGGTGTTATCATGGATAACCTTATCGAACAAGTCGTCCCGAAAAAGCGTGACGCGGGATATGTGATCCGCATTATCATCATCATCCTGATCGCGATCGGCATCCCCGCGGGCTTCATCGTCGCCGCCGAGCTGACACAGACAGCGTATCTGGCGATCATCGGGCTGTTTTTACTGCTCTTCTGCGTATACGGCGCGTGGTACTTCATCACCTCGCAGAATGTGGAATTCGAGTATTCTTTTCTGTCATCCGTCCTGCGTATCGACAGGATCATCGCCAAGCGCAAGCGTAAACCCATCGTCAAGGTGGACGTCAAGCGTTTTGACGACTTCTTCCCCTATTCCGACAGCGAGATGGACAAGCGCAAGTTCAACAAGATCTATCATGCCGCGCATGAGGAATTCTCCGAGGAAAACTACGTCGCGAGCTTCCGCGACGAGGGCAAGGGCAAATGCGCGATCATCTTCACCCCGAATGAGGATCTGCTGAATGAGATGAAGCTGTATTTCGGCAACGAGCTGCGCAAAAATCTCTTCAAGAACAAACAGCTATGAAACGGGTAGACTTCGACTATTTCGAGCGGCATTTTCCCCGCCGACCCGCCGACGCGCACAAGGGTACGATGGGCACGCTGGTCTCGCTGACAGGCAGCTTCGGTTTTGCGGGAGCGGCGATCCTCAGCGCAAAGGCGGCGCTGAGATCGGGCGTCGGACTGCATTATCAGGTCTTGCCCGAGAGCATCTATCCCCTGTTCGGCACAGCGGTGCAGGAGAGCGTATGTGTACCCGTCAAGGGTAAAGAGGGCAGATTATGTCTGTCGGATACAGAAACGATCCGACCGACCCTCGACAGGGCGACCGCCATACTGATCGGCTGCGGGATGGGCTGTACCGAAGAAACAGCCGCTGTGGAAAAGGCGGTGCTCAGCTCTGTGGAATGTGCCGTCATCATCGACGCGGACGGCATAAACGCGCTCGCGCGGCATATACATAGTGTAGAAGGCTGTCGGGGCGAGATCATCCTGACCCCGCATGTCAAGGAATTCTCACGGCTGAGCGGACTGAGTGTAGAGAAGATCCTCTCCGATCCCGCCAAACACGCCGAGGAATACTCACTGCGGCATCGGGATGTGACACTTGTGCTCAAGGGTCACCGCACCTATATCGCCCGAAACGGCGATTTGTATGAAAATATCGCCGGCAACAGCGGTATGGCAAAGGGCGGCTCCGGCGATGTGCTCGCGGGCATTATCGCATCTCTCACGGCGCAGGGCATCCTCCCCTATCACGCGGCAGTCATGGGCGTACATATCCACGCTTTAGCGGGAGATATCGCCGCCGCGAAGCTGTCACAGACCGCGATGCTGCCCTCCGACATCATCGACTCCCTCCCCGAGATCTACACCAAGATCGAGGATGCATTACAGTAACATACAGGACGTACAAAACCGACGGATGTTTCAGACACCGTCATTTTGTTAAGAAGGCTCCTTTTGGGAAAAGGTACCCCCGTTGGGGGAATGTCCGCAAAGCGGACAAGGGGGGAGCCGCTTCCGGCGAGGAGCTGTCACCGAACGGTGACTGAGGAATTGTATCAATTGCTCGAGCGCAAGCGAGATACTATTTCTTAACAAAATGACATTGTGTTGGAAAACACCGTCGGTTGTTTTTTGTCCATATGGAGGTAAACCGGGAGGGTCACAGTGGCGCTTAGCCAAATCAAAGATTCGGACAGCACCTCAAAGACCCTCCCCTACAATAGGCTTCATTTGCTTCGCATTTGAATGATATTTATCGGATAGGTTTCGGGAGGGTCGAGACCCTCCCCTACAAATGATATTGCCCTCAACTCCACTCCTAATTCCTAATTCCTAATTCCTCACTCCTCGCAGTAGCTCTCAGCCAATCATCGTTCACGGACTCAATCGTCCGTTCCGATTCTTGGGAGAAACGGGGACCCCATAATCCCCCGGATTATGGGGAAAGGAGGAGCCGCGATACGAGGTCAAGGCATACCAACCGGATATGCCTACCGAGTTCAGCGTGCGACGACGAGCATGGGTGCTGTTAGCCAAATCAAAGATTTGGACAGCACCTCAACTCCTAACTAAAAATCCGGAGGTACTATGAAACGAATCATCATCCTGATCCTGACAACGATACTCTTACTCACCCTCGCGTCCTGCGGCTCACCGCCGACATTGAAAACCGATTTCTCCGCCCTGTTCAGCGCGCAAAGCGGCGATACGGTCTATGCGGGAACACTTAACAAAAACGGCGACCGCCTGACGATCGCCATGAAGGAGCCGTACCCGATCGCGGGGATGGTATTCGATTACAGCGACGGCGGGCTGAGCATCAAAAGCCGCGGTCACAGCACCAATGCCGACGCGGATTATCTGCCCGACAACAGCGTTCCCGCTTCGCTGCGCAACGCCCTGCTGTATCTGTCGCAGGCAAGCTTCACCGGCTCGCAAGGCGACTGTGACCATTACGCCGTCACCACGCCCTACGGAGAATCCGCCATGACCGCAGCCGACGGTTACCCGACCGGGATCACCGACCCTCACAGCGGGATATGCTTCAAATTCACCGCCCCGTCGGAAGCGAGGGATTGAATAATATAGGGTTAACGGTTAATGGTTAACGGTTAACGGTGGCGGGAAACACTTCGTGTTTTGGATCGGTAGATAAATAGTTTCTCGCTTTGCTCGGACAATATTGCAATCCCTCAGTCGCTTTGCGACAGCTCCCTTTACCAAAGGGAGCCTTTTACGGAGCAAATGAAGCCTATTGTAGGGGACACGTGTGTCCTTTTATCTGTCTTTCGTATAAGCGCAGCGTTTATCAAAGCCTTCCCCTCGGGGTACCCCCGTTGGGGGAATGTCCGAAGGACAAGGGGGGAGCCGCTTCCGGCGAGGAGAAGGTGGGTCGGCGTATGCCGAGTCGGATGAGGGGATAACCTTTCCTGTTGATTACGGACTCGGTGGGACTGTGTGTTTACCGTGAATCAAGGAAATGTATTACACTCTTTGTTAAATCAATCTTTCGGATAAGTCAGCCCCTCATCCGTCACCTTTGGTGACACCTTCCCCCCGAGGGGAAGGCATTTTTATTAAGAAACGCGAAGTGTTTCCCACTATGATTCATTTTTCAATCTTCAATTTTCAATAACATATGCCCTTCCCCTGCAAATGTTTCCGATCGATCCGCCATGGA
>JAHKVW010000008.1 GCA_020624805.1 bacterium
CTTGACACATTCGCCTTCGATCCCGTCCGTCTCCACTTTATGTCGGTAATAAATTAAGGAGCCCCATATTGGAACTCCTTAATTTATTAATATGGTGGAGACGGACGGGGGTTATTATTGTAGGTTACACTCAACCCCGCATTCGGAGCATCACCTTCTGTCCCAACTCTTATCTACGCTCTCATTAAAAATGATTCACTGAATCATTTTTGTCTGCGCCGTGCGCACTGCTTACGGCTTGACACATTCGCCTTCGATCCCGTCCGTCTCCACTTTATGTCGGTAATAAATTAAGGAGCCCCATTTCGGGACTCCTTAATTTATTAATATGGTGGAGACGGACGGGATCGAACCGTTGACCTCTTGAATGCCATTCAAGCGCTCTCCCAGCTGAGCTACGCCCCCAGAGCAGTATTATATTATCATACTTTTATGAGTTTTGCAAGTATATTTTTGAAAAACAAAAAACTTTCAAAAATCTCACGGTTTTGTCTATGTGTTGTCACAGTCTGTTTGTTATGCTGTAGTTGCAACATTAAGATTGCACCCCATAATCAATCAACAAGGAGATGAAACTATGAAATTGACCCATCGTATTATAGCAACAATTTTGGCATGTATCATGATGATCTCGGTAGGCTCGACTATGGCGATCACCGCTTCTGCCTCGCCGGTAAGCGACGGTTTCTTCAGCGGAGCATCCGCTCTGGTCTCATTAGTCGGCAAATCAAATCCTGTCGCGGGCATCATAGCCAACGGACTGTTTGGCGCGTTTAAGACGTTCTATGCTGACGCAACAAAAGAAAAGGAGCCGTCAACACAGGATATCGTCAACCTCATCAACGAGCTGAACGAGAAGATAGATTCTCATTATAACGAACAGTCCAGTCAGATCAAGGAACTGTCGAACATCAACAAGCTGCAGCGTTTTTCCGATATTTTGACAAGCGTAAAGGGCTATAACGAAGAAGCCATGACGCAGATCGCGTTATTCAAAGAAGATAAAGTATGCGCGCAGGATTACATCAATATCGTGAACGCTACCAACGGGAATTCCGACTTCACCAAGGACTTCAAGGATCTTAGCAACCTGATCATCGACGGTCAGGCAGGCTTAAAGGGTATGCCCTCATTTGATCAGTATCTCGAGCTATCCAAAACAAGTGAAGGAAACAACAATGACGCCGATCTGGTCAAAAAAGACGCACAGGCATTCAACGATATGACGCTTGAACAGTACGCCTTGTACTACACCAACCTGATGTCCGGCTGTATGGCGTCCTATTCTCTGGCTGATTACGACTATAACAACGGTTCGATCACCAAGGAAACCAGGGACAGCTTACAGTCATCGATCACAGCGAATATGGAGCTGTATACAAAGAAAGCGACCGCAGTCGCCAAGTCGTATGAAACCACCAAGAAGACGATCGATAACCTGACAGTAGCGCAGGTGACCGTAGGCGGTAAAACAAAGAATATGTTCTCCTTCGGCGACGCATGGGCAACTGTCTCCAAGAACGGCGGCACCATGAAGCTGATGCAGGACTGGAAGAGCAATAATCTCTCCGCGGATACCTACTATTATAAGGACGGTACCGCCTTCAGCAGCGCCGCACTGTATGTCAAAGATAAAACTGTAACCCTCGATCTGAACGGTCATTCGATCATTCATACCGAACGTCAAAAATTCGATATCAAATCCGACAACGCCACCTTAAGCGTGATCGATTCCACCGGAAAACGCGGCGCGATCAACGGATTGCTCGTCAGCGGCGGAAAGCTCAATCTCGATAACATCACCGTGAAGGATTCGACCGACGCCGGTCTGAGAGCCGATCATGTCGATCTGAATATCAAAAATTCAGACTTCGTCAACAACGCAAACAGTGCGATCGTCACAGAGATGAACGCCGACGGAACCATCGATCATTCAACCTTCCGCGACAACAAAAACACCGCTTTGTATAACAAAGATTCGAGAGTAACAGTCAACAACTCTGTATTTGAGAACAACTCCGGACAAAACGGCGGCGCGATCTATACGGATTGCGTGATGAAGATCAACAACTGCACGATCAAATCCAACAGCGCAGCGAAGGGCGGCGCGATCTTCGGTGATTATACCACCGAGGTCAACAACTGCACGATCACCGATAACAAGGCTACCTCCAACGGCGGCGGCATCTGCTTCGGTTACAGGGGCGGCGGAATGTGTGTACCGCTCACCGTAACGAACACTAAGCTGACCCGGAACAGAGCCGGCTGCTACGGCGGCGCGATCTGGTGTGACTCCATGAACTACCTCGACATGGAAAATGTTGAGATAACAAACAATACGGCAGTCAGTAACGGTGCGGGTCTTTACGCGCAAAAAGGCGACACATCCGCCTGCGATCCCATTATCAGCGGAAAGATGACCATCATCAACAACAAACTTGCCAACGGTACGGCGTCCAACGCGTTCCTCGGCGAGAACACAACATCCAAATGTATCTTCCGCATCTTTGATAACATCGACCCTTCGTCTCGTATCGGTATCACAAGCAATACAAGCGACAACAAGCTTGACGTCGTCAGGATCACTACAAAAGACGCATATAATAACACAGCCAATGTATTCAGCTACGATACATCGAAGTACAGGATCAACCGCTATAACCCTTGGTATACAGAATGCTTCTATGTTGAGATCGTTAAGAACTGAATAATAGAATAGATACGGGGCAGTTCACCGCGAACTGCCCCGTTTGATGTGTTTATTATGTTTTATTGGAATTGATCTGCCATTCCTTGATATCCTTGACCTCGTTATACATCCGTACATAGCTGTCATGTCGAGATCGCGGGATGATCCCCTCTTCAACGGCTTTGAGCACCCGACAGCCCTTTTCACACACATGATTGCAGGAATTGAACTGACAGGTACCGAAGTATTCATCAAATTCAGGAAAGGCGAACTTCAACTCATCCTTTCGGATCAGCTCAAAGCGTTCGATGTCCACGGTAGAAAAGCCGGGAGTATCGGCGATATAACCGCCGTGTTTTTTGAACAGCTCCACCGTACGGGTCGTATGTCTGCCGCGACCGAGCTTATCACTGATCTCACCTGTTTGAAGCGACAGCTCGGGAAACAGCGCGTTGAGCAGTGTGCTCTTCCCTACTCCGGAGTTTCCGCAAAAAGCGGTCACCTTGTCCTTGAGCACCGCTTTGATCTCATCCAGACCTTGGTTATCGACCGAAGAAAAGGAGAACGCGGGAATATCGACCTTGCGATAGATATCGACCAGATCATCTGTTTGCGCCAAGTCGCTTTTGGAAAAAACAACGATCGGCGTGATCTCTTTATTGACAGCCGCGGCGGTCATTTTGTCGATCAAATACAGATTGACATCCGGTTCTTTGACAGAGCTGATGATCATCAGATTATCCAGATTCGCCAGTGCGGGACGCACCAGAGAATTACGGCGTTCATGGATCTTATCAATGGAGCAATACCCGTCATCGGGCACCGTGATATCGACGACGTCACCGACCAAGGGGGTCATTCCCCTCTTGCGAAAAACGCCGCGCGCCTTACACTCATATACACTATCGGCGGCTTCTACATAATAGAAGCCGCCAGTGATTTTCATAATAATACCGGTTTTCTGATCCATACTTATCCTGTCGTTAATCTACCGGCTTCTTCCTGACTGGAAGGAGTTTCTTCCGGTTCCTCAACGGCGGGCGCCTGTGTTACGGGAGCATCCGTCGATTTCGGTGTGTACGGGTAAGAATTCACCAAAGAAACAGAATTGTTTGCGTAATCGACCTTATACTCACGGTACTGCTGATCATCCAGCAGGACGACAATGGTAGCGTCATCTTTGACCTTGACCGTGATCTTATATTTGGGGCTGTACGAAGGTACAACGTCCTTAGAGTTATCATTGTCGACCGCGCCGTCAACCAGCACCTTCATGCTGACGCTTGTCGTCACCTCGGAAGGCAGATCGACTTCGATGTTGACCTTTTTTTCTTTTTGTGTTCCCTTGGAACAGATCACAGTGATCTCGTAGTCGGACGGAACCTCACTGCCCTGCATCGGATTCTGTCTGACGACTTCGTCCTTTTCGGCTTCGATCCTGTCGTCATATTCTACATTGCAGTTAGTAAAGCCGGCCTCTTTTAACGCGGCGACCGCCTTTTCGGCAGAATAGCCTTTGATATCGGGCATCACGAACTTCTGCTTGGTAACACCCTTCGAAACATAAACATATACCGGAGAGCCGATCTTCACCTGTGTACCGGTGGGCGGATAAACACCGTCGATCTTCTGCGCGGTCTGTTCACTTTCGACATACAGGATCTTGGGTACAAGGTTGGCTTTTTCAATGGTCGCCTGGATCTGTTCCGTGCCGAGAGCGCCGTTGATATACGGGACGGCTATGTAGGTGTCCGCGGAGTTAACGACCAGCTCGATGGTCGAGCCTTCTTTCATCTTTTTGGAACCGCCGGCAGGGCTTTGCTCGATAATGGTGTCGACAGGGATATCGTCACTGTAACGGCTGATATAGCTAAAGTTGAATTTACCGTTATTCTTGGCATTCGCCTCACTCAGCGTCATATTGGTGAAATCGGGAACCTCGATCTCCTTCGGCTGAGCGGAGATATAACCCTGGTATGCCGCGACGCCGCCGAAAACGACCAGCGCGATCACAGCCGCCAGGATGATACCCTTGATAGCGGAGAGAACGGGGCTGCGAACGGGAACATCCTCATCGTAGTAGACTTCCTCCGCATCCGCTTCGGGATCTTCGTAATCCTTTTTGGGATCTTCCTCGGGAACATCCTCAGTGGGAGCGGGATCGGTATGATAAGTATAATGGAACAGGATGCTCGGGTTCAGGCGGAAGCGCTCGATATCGCTGAGCATCTCAACAGCGGAGTGATAGCGATCCTCCGGATCCTTCTGCATCGCCTTCATGGTGATCTCTTCCAGACCCTCGGGGATATCGGGATTGATCTCACGCGGGCGCTTTGCCTTTGCCTGCAGCTGCATCAACGCAACGGTCACGGCGGAATCGCCGTCAAAGGGCAGTGTGCCGGTGAGCATTTCATACATCATTACACCGACGGAATAGATATCGGTCTTGCCGTCGGTCTTTTCACCTCTCGCCTGCTCGGGAGCGATGTAATGGACAGAACCGATCGCCTGTTCGGTCATGGTGCGGGTCGCGTTCGATGAAAAACGCGCGATACCGAAGTCCGTGACCTTGATGGTGCCGTCCTGCAACAGCATGATGTTATGCGGCTTGATATCGCGGTGAACGATGCCGTTCTCATGCGCGTGCTGCAGTGCCTTTAAGATCTGGGTGGTAAGGTGCACGGTCTCCTTCCAATCGAGCACCTTCTGCATATCGATATATTCCTTGAGCGTGATGCCGTCGATATATTCCATAACGATGTACTGGATCATATCGCCGAAGCTGACGTCATAGACGCGGACAATGTTCGGATGATTCAATACAGCGATCGCTTTGCTCTCGTTTTTAAAACGGCGGATAAAATCCTCGTTGTCCAAAAATTCATCTTTTAATATCTTGATCGCAACTTCACGCGCGTCGATCGTATCATAGCAGTGATAGACATTTGCCATACCGCCTACGCCGATCAACTCGCGGATCTCATATCTGCCGTCGAGCTTCTTACCGGTATATTTATCCATGTGACTCACTCCAATCCTCAGTATACTACCGTGACGGTGATGTTATCATGACCGCCGTGGCGTTTCGCAATCTCTACCAATGTATCAATGAGTAATTCGCCTTTTTGTTCCGTGACGGTGCGCACCATATCAGCCTTGCTGACATAATTGGACAAACCGTCGGAGCAGATCAGCAGGACGTCGCCTTTACTGAACTCCGCCTCGATATAATCGATATGGACTTCATGGGAGATACCGAGCGCTCTGGTGATCAAGTTCTTGTTGGGATGGTGCATCGCCTGATCGGGAGTCAGCTCACCGCGGCGAACCATCTCCTGTACCAGAGAATGATCCTCTGTGATCTGCAATATTTTACCGTCGCGAATCGAATAAGTACGGCTGTCGCCGACATGAACGACATGAGCGACCTCTCCGCGCACGAAAACCAGATCGCAGGTCGTACCCATTCCGGCAAGATCGTAGTCCTCCATCGACATCTTGTAGACGCACAGATTGGCGCCGTCTACAGCGGCTACCAGCATCTCGCACAATGCCTCGTCATCCATATCTTCTTTGAATTCGCGATTGATATATTCAGAAATGTAATTGACAGCGGCAGAAGAAGCCGTTTTGCCTCCGTTAGCGCCGCCCATACCATCGCATACAACTGCCCATGCGCAGTCTGAGGAGATGACGGAATACGCGGAGCTGTCCTGATTTTCCGAGCGGACCAGTCCGATATCGGTTTTAGAGAAAACTTCCATGTCATACATCCCCTTTCGTAAAGTTTCTTTTCAGTTGTCCGCATGAAGCGTCGATGTCGGAGCCGAGAGTTCGGCGCACCGTGGCGTTGACGCCATAGCCGGACAATATATCAACAAAGGTCTGTTGCCTTTGCAGTGAGCTTTTTTTGTAACCCGCACCCGTCACATTGTTGACGGGGATCAGGTTGACATGACAGAGCAAGCCTTTGAGCAATCTCGCGAGCTCTCTCGCTGTTTCATCGGAGTCGTTCTCACCGTCGATCAGCGCGTATTCAAAGGTGATCCTCCGATTGGTCTTATCGACATAATAGCGCGACGCTTCCATCACCTCAGCGATGGGATATCGTCGGTTGACGGGCATCGTGCGCGAACGCATGGTATCATTCGGCGCGTGGAGCGATACGGACAAGCCGCATTGCAGCTCCAGATCCGCGAACTCCTTCATCCGCGGTACGATCCCGCAGGTAGACACCGTGATATGCCGCATACCGATATTCAGCGAATCCGCAGAGGATACCAGCTTCAAAAATCGGACGACGTTATCGAAGTTATCGAACGGCTCACCCATCCCCATCAAAACGACATTGGAAACGCGCTCGCCGCAGTCGATCTCGGCACTGCGGATCTGGGCGATCATCTCGGACGCGGTCAACGAGCGGGAAAAGCCGCTTTTGCCGGTCGCGCAAAAGGTACAGCCCATCTTACAGCCGACCTGTGAGGAGATGCACATCGTCCTGCCGTGGTGATAGTGCATCAACACGCCCTCGACATACTCGCCGTCATAAAGACGGAACAGGTATTTGACGGTATCATCGAGCCGTGATCGCTGAACGCGAACGATCTCGGCACAGGCAAGATACGCATCAGCTTTCAGAAAGTCCCGCAGCTTTTGCGGAATATTCTTCATATCATCAAAGGATGTGACATCCTGTTTGATCCAGTTGAGCACCTGCTTGGAACGGAACTTTTCAAAGCCGTTCTCCACAAGGTATGCTGTCATCTCAGAGAGATTCATCGACTTGATATCCGTCATGTCGGTCTCCTCCTGAGCTTTGCGATAAAGAATCCGTCCGTATCATAAACGCCGGGCAAGAGGGTCAGGCAATACGGCTCTTCCTCAATGATATGATCGATCCCGTCGGGCAGCTTGATCGGCTCGCCGACAAACTCGGGGTGCTCCTCCAGAAAACGCCTGATGATATCATGGTTCTCCTTCTTGCGGAGCGTGCAGGTCGAATAGACCAAAACACTATCTAAGGGTAGATCCTTTACACTCATACACAATATACTGTATTGCAACTTTGTCAAGTTGTCAATATTTGTGTCTGTTTTGTAACGAATTTCGGGCTTTCGACGAAGGATACCCCATCCGGAGCACGGGACATCGCACAGGATCCTGTCACAAGCGGGCAGTTCCCGCGCTGACGACGCGTCTCTGAGGGCAGTCCGGATGATCGAAATACCCAGTCGACGGGCGTTGTCCTCCATCAGTTTTATCTTATGCTCATGGATATCATAGGAATGGATCACTCCCCTGTTCTCCATGCGGATCGCGGAGTAGAGCGATTTGCCGCCCGGAGCGGCGCAGACGTCCGCGATCGTTTCATCGGGCTGAGCGCCGAGAATCTCGGCACATAACTGTGACGCCGCGTCCTCTACGAAGAAGTGACCTTCTCTGTATTGCGGGAGCTGATCGATGCTTCCCGCGGCACTGAGATTCAATGAATTTTCTAAAAAAGAAATATCATCTACTGTCGCGCCTTGCTTTTCCAGGGCTTTTTTCAATGCGGCTTTATCGGTTTTCAGCGTATTGACGCGTACGGTGATCGGCGGTCTGCCGAGAATTCCCTGCAGCGCCTTCTCTGTCACATCCTCACCGTAGGTCGCGATCAGCTCCGTCACCATGGTTTCGGGACAGGAATAGACCACGCTGAAATATTTGACGATATTTTGCTGATCCGGCAGACAATACGCTTTATCCGCGCGCACAAAATTGCGCAGGATCGCGTTGACAAAGCCGGAGCTTTTATACAGCCTGAGCAGTTTGCAGAGCTTTACGCTCTCATTGACAGCGGCACTGTCGGGCACCTTATCCATATAGATCAGCTGATACATGCCGAGATACAGGACGATCAGCGTACCCTTTTCGATCTTTTTGATACGGATGGACGAATACTGACGGATGATATATTCCAGCGTCAGCTTGCGTTCCAACACGCCGTATACCAGCGCCGATAAGAAGGAAACATCCACACCGCTGAGGTTTTCTTTATGAACGGCGTTGTTGATAGCTATGGCAGAATACGCGTCCTCATAGAGCACGCGGTACAGCACGTTATGCGCGATAGATCTGACATTAGCCATGATTATTTCCTCTGCAATAATGTATAGTAGTTTATCTTCTGCGGTTATTCGCGATCATCACCAGACGCAGGAGCTGTGCGATCGACGTCGCGGCGGCGGCAACATAGGTCATTGCCGCGGCGCTCAAGACCTTTTTCGCGCCGCTGTATTCATCGGGATTGAGCATGTTGGTTTCTTTGATCGTTTTCAGCGCGCGATTTGACGCGTTGAACTCGACCGGCAGTGTGATCAGTGTGAACAGTACCGATAAGGAGAACAGCACGATACCGATGATCAGTACAAAGTCATATTTTGCGGGCAGCAGTAATCCGACTACCAAAAAGAGCCAGCTCAATCGGGAGCCGAAGTTTGCCATCGGGACGATCGCCGAACGGATCTTGTTGGGCAGATAACCCTCGGCGTGCTGAACCGCGTGTCCCGCTTCGTGACAGGCTACGCCCACCGCCGATACGGTAGTGGCGTTATAGACGGATTCGGAGAGACGGATCACGTTCGTGCGCGGGTCAAAATGATCCGTCAGATTGCCCTGTACCGGTTCGATACGAACACCGGTCACACCGTGTGCCGACAACACCTGCTGTGCCGCCTGAGCGCCGGTGAGATGTCTGGAATTCGCGATCTGTGAATACTTGCTGAAGCTCGATTTGACCGCGATGTTGCAGATCAGCGACAAAATGAAGCACGGCAGCATATATATCAGATAGTTCAAATTATAAAATACCATCGTTCTTTCTCCTTTTCGTTTATTCTCCCAGCTTATCCTTGCCGGTGAGCGGATGACCGATCAAAAATGTTTTCGCGTCCATGCGCTTTTTGCCCTCAAGCTGCAATTCTTCGATCACGACAGCGCCTTCTGCGCAAGCGATCGTGAGCGGATCGGTCGCGATCACCGAACCCGCTTCACCGTTTCCTTTCCCTAAGGAAGTACGGTAGATCTTGAGCTTTTTGCCGTGCAGTGTCGTCTGCGCGATCGGCCAGCTGTAGAGACCTCTGACAAGATTATGCACCTCGAGTGCCGGTTTATGCCAATCGATCTCGGAGATAGACTTGTCGAGCATCGGCGCGTGTGTCGCGAGCGCTTCATCCTGCTTTTCGGCGATCAACTCGCCTTTTTCGAGCATATCGAGCGCTTCCGCGATCATCTCGCCGCCTAAATCGGAGAGCTTGTTGAACATACTCTCGGCGGTATCGTCGATGTTGATCGGGATCGCCTTTTGATACAGCATATCGCCGGTATCGACGCCCTGTGCCATCTGCATAATGGTCACGCCGGTTTCCGGATCGCCGTTGATGACCGACCACTGGATCGGCGCCGAGCCGCGGTATTTCGGGAGCAATGAGCCGTGCACGTTGATACAGCCGTACTTTGGCAGATCAAGGATCTCCTTGGGCAATATCTTGCCGTATGCCGCGACCACGATACACGCGGGGTTGATCTTTTGGATGATATCAAGCGCCTCACCGTCGCGCAAGGTCTTCGGCTGATAAACGGTTAAGCCGTGCTCAAGCGCGCATACCTTCACCTCGGGAGGTGTCATCACCATTTTTCTGCCGCGGGGCTTATCGGGCTGGGTGAACACCGCCGCGATCTCATGTCCCGCTTTGATCAGACTTTCCAAACAGGGTACGGCGAAATCGGGCGTACCCATGAATATGATCTTCATTCTTCCTCTTCTCTCATTTCACGCAGTTCTTCTTCGGTCAGCATCCGCTCCACCTTCGATTTGAAGATGATGCCGTCAAGGTGATCGAACTCGTGGCACATCGCCTGTGCCAGCAGATCGTCGCCCTCCAGCTCAACGAATTCGCCGTTTCTGTCCTGAAAACGCGCTTTGACATGAGCGGGGCGCTTGATGATGCCGAATTCGCCGGGACAGCTCAGGCAGCCTTCCTGTACCTCCTGCTCACCCTCTGATTCAATGATCTCGGGATTGATGAACTCGATCGGGCCTTCGCCGACATCGATCACACAGATACGACGCATCACGCCGACCTGAGGCGCGGCAAGACCTACGCCGCCGGAATCGGCAAGGGTCTCGACCATATCGTCGAGCAGATCCCATATCCTTTGATTGAATTTTTCTACCGGGCGACACTTTTTAGTCAGGATCGGGTCGCCCTCTTTTACGATATTACGCAGTGCCATATTGATCACTCCTGTGATTGGATCTATCGGGAGGAGCCTGCCCTCCCCTACATCGTATAATAGTCATTGCGAAGTTCCGTAGGAACTGTGGCAATCTCAACCTATTTATATGCTCAGCGGATCCATATCCGCGTAGACCGTGACGCTGCCGAACTCGCGATTGGAAGAAAACTGCACGAGCATACGCGCGAGCATCTCGCGAAAACGGCTGTCGTTACGGCATTTGAGTATCAGCTTGAATCTGTATTTATTACTCACCTTGAATACCGCCGCCTGGGAGGGTCCGAGGACTCTGAGCGGGATATCGGTGAATTCTGTCTGCAATAATCGTGTCATTTGCTTGGTGAACGCAAACGCGGCGCCTTCGGTCTGCTTCGCGTTCTCGCCGACAAAGCCGACCATGCAAATGCTTGCGAACGGCGGATACAGCATCGCTTTTCTGATGCCAATCTCCGCTTGATAAAACGCGTCATAATCCTGTCTCGCCGCTAAAGCGATGATCGGATTCTCGGGCGTGTAGGTCTGGATGATGGCTCTGCCCTTATCCTTACCTCTGCCGGATCGTCCGACGACCTGTGTCAAGAGAGAAAAGGTGTTCTCATAACTGCGGTAATCGTCAAGATACAGCATATGATCGGCATTCAGCACACCGACCAAGGTGACGTTCGGGAAATCCAATCCTTTCGCGACCATCTGCGTCCCGACGAGGATATCATACTCGCCGTTTGCGAAAGCGGTCAGCTTCTTCTCATGGGAAGAACGCGTCATAGTGGTATCGGTATCCATCCTGAGGATCCGCGCTTGCGGAAAGATCTCAGCGATCTCGACCTCGGCACGCTGGGTGCCGGTGCCTCTGAGCCGCAGACTGTGGCTGTGACAGGTGGGACACTCCGTCCTGTACGGCACGGAGTAACCGCAGTAGTGACACATCATGCGGTTGTTGGCGCTGTGATAGGTCAATGAGATCGAGCAGTTCGGACAGGTCAGCGGTTCACGGCAGGAATTACATGTAACATAGGAATTGTACCCGCGGCGGTTCAACAGCAGAATACTCTGCTTGCCGTTGTCGAGATTCTCCTCAATATTCTGCAAAAGAATATTAGAGAACACGCCTGTGTTGCCGACTTCGATCTCCTCATTCATATCCGCGATCACAACGTCAGGCAGGGTCGCCGTGCCGTAACGCTTAGTCAGCACGTGCTTATGATATCTGCCCTCGTTGGCGTAGTAGTAGGTCTCTACGCTCGGGGTCGCGGACGAGAACAATAACAGCGCTTTATGATAAGAACAGCGGAATTTTGCCAGTTCTTTTGTATTGAATCGGGGCTTTGACTCGGATTTATAGGTATGCTCCTGTTCCTCGTCCATGATGATCAAGCCGAGATTTTGAAACGGCGCGAATATCGCGGAGCGTGTGCCGACGGCGATCTTCGCGATCCCGCGGCTGACGCGCTTATACTCATCCAACCGCTCCCCCACTGACAACGCGCAGTGCAATACCGCGACCTTGTCACCGAAATGCGCACGGAACATCGCGATCATCTGCGGCGTGAGCGCGATCTCGGGCACCATCACGATGACGTCCTTGCCGTCGCACGACGCCTGCTCGATCAGCTTGAAGAACACCGAGGTCTTGCCCGAACCGGTGATGCCGTAGAGCAATGACACCTCGGGCTTGTCCGAATGATACAGCGCACTCAGCTCGTCATACGCCTTTTGCTGTTCCTCGGTCAAGGTGATCTCACGCTTGTCGGATACTGAGGATCTCGGCACGCGGAACACCTCGTCATCATAATAGACGGCGATATTCTTGCGCACCAACGTATCGGGCACGGAGGTGGTCACGCCGGTATAGTAGCATACCTCTTTGACCGAAGCCGAACCGACGGTAGACAGCAGATCGATGACGCTCTCCTGCTTGGCGCTGAGCTTCATTCCCTGCAAGAGGGTCTCCGCGTCGTCACTCAGGCGGATCATCTTGATCGTCTTGTCGCCGATACGGCGCAATGCCGCGTCGTTCTTGAACAAAATCCCTTCCGCTTCCATCTGATCCAATACGGAGGAATCGGCATAACCGAGCTCTTGCAACAAGTGATGCTTCTCGACTTTATTATTCTTTGAACGAATAATAGTAACGATCCTGCGGTATTCATCCGAAAGATCATAGAAGCGATCGCCGAGGTCGGCGCTGACGGAATATTCAAGCGACAACCGATAATTGATACCCGCCGGCAACATCGCTTTGACCGCGTCGTAGTAGGTGCAGAAGCAATGGCATTTGATGAAACTGCACATTTTGAGCATTTCATCATTCAAGACAGGCTCGTCATCCAACAGCTCGGAAACTGTTTTCAGATCATCGGCGTCCTCTTCACCCAGTCCGAGAACGATCCCCTGACGCTTACTGTCGCCTCTGCCGAAAGGTACCGCCACACGGCATCCCGCCTGTACGGGAATCCCTTCGGGGATCCGGTAGCTGAACGCGTTGTCAAAATGCAGCAGCGCGTTTTCCACCGCGACATAAGCGATCTTAGCGGTCATCAGTCCTCGTCGTCCTCTTCGAGGATATTGTATTTATGGTTCTTGAAATCTTCGATCGCCAGCAGAACGGGCTTTTCATCGGTGATGATGCCCTCTTCCTTGAATCCGTCCGCGATCTCTCTGGCGCGCTTGGCAACGCCGATCACCAGTGCGTAACGGCTCTCCTTGCCGCTCAACATATCATCTAATGATGCTCTTTTCATAATAATGCTCCTTTATGTTATTCACGGGAGGAGCAAGCCCCTCCCCTACATTTATTGATTCTTATTTTCGGCGATGATGGACAGTACCTCGTTCACCGCTCTGTCAAGATCGTCATTGACGACCACATAGTCGAACAAATGCTGATGCTGCATTTCTTCCTGCGCGATCCTGAGACGCTCGGCGATGACTTCCTCCGACTCCGTCCCTCTGCCCTGCAGTCTTAACTGCAATTCTTTGAACGACGGCGGCGCGATGAAGATCGTCACGCAGTCGGGGCAAGCCTTTTTGATCTGCAAAAAGCCCTTGACCTCGATCTCGAGGATCACATCCAAGCCCTCGTCCAGCATACGGAACACCGGTTCCTTCGGCGTACCGTATTTGTTGCCGACATACTCGGCATGCTCCAAAAAGCCGTTTTCGGCGATCATCTCGTCAAAACGCTCGTGGCTGACGAAGTAATACTCTCTGCCGTCCTGCTCACCCAAACGCGGCTTTCGCGTTGTCGCGGAAATCGACAGGCGAAGGTTGGGATTTCTCTTGAGCAGCATTTTCATGATCGTGCCTTTGCCGACGCCCGAGGCGCCGGTGTAGACGATCAGCAATCCTTTATTCTCCATTCGCGTCCTCCATTCTCGCGGCGATCGTCTCGGTGGTCAACGCCGACAGAACGATATACTCACTGTCGGTGATAATGACAGCCTTGCACTTTCTGCCAAAGGTCGCGTCGATCAGCGTCGAAGCCGCCTTGCTCATCTGCACGATTCGCTTGATGGGCGCGGATTCGGGACTGACAACGGACACGATCTTGCTGATATTCACCACATTGCCGAAGCCGATATTCACAAATCTCATAACAACAATCCTTATTCGATATTCTGGACCTGTTCGCGGATCTTCTCGAGCTCGCCCTTGATGTCGACCACCTTATGCGCCAAAACGGAGTCATTCACCTTAGAGCCGATGGTGTTCGCCTCACGGTTCATCTCCTGCACAATGAAGTCGAGCTTTCTGCCGACCGGTTCACCGGAGCTGAGGAACTGCTTCATCTGGTCAAAATGAGAGCGCAGACGAACGGTCTCTTCATCCACCGCGACCTTATCGGCAAAGATCGCCGCCTCGGTCAGGATGCGCTGGTCGTCGATATTGGTGCTCTGCAAGACCTCGCTGAGCTTTGCGTACAGTCTGTCGCGATACTCCTGCACGGTCTGAGGAGAACGTGCCTCGATCTCGCCGACGATGTCGATGATCTTTCCGGCACGATTGAGGATATCTTCCCTGAGCTTTTCGCCCTCCGCCTGACGCATGGAAAGGAATCGCTCTAGCGCCGCGTCGACCGCGACCTTGACGTCGGCAAATACCGCATCTTCATCCGCGGGCGGTCTGGTGATCTGGAAAATGTCATTGAATCGGGACAGCACGGATACGGAGATATCGTTCGTGATCCCGTATTCATCCGTCAGCGTCTTCATCGCGTCGATATAACCCGACGCGAGCGGTTTATTCAATTCTACCTCGACGGACGAATCATCATTATCGGTCACGGATACATACATATCCACCTTACCGCGGCTGACACGTTCGCCGACATACTTCTTGAGTTTATCTTCCAAAAAGCTGTAACCCCTGCTTGTTCTGCATGAGAACTCAAAAAAGCGGTGGTTGACGCTTTTCATCTCAACGATAATATCACGGTTCCCGACAGATACTTCTGCTCTGCCGAAACCGGTCATCGACATTACCATCATCATTCCCCCTTTTCTTACATACACACTTATCTTACCATTATCCTCATCAAACCACAAGGAGTTTATTACAAAATTGTAACTATTATTTTCAATTACTGAGAATTGTGGTATATTTATACAGTTAAAACACTGAAAAGGAATGATAAACAATGTCAGGACATAATAAATGGAGCACGATCAAGCAGAAAAAGGGTAAGAACGACGCTGCCCGCGCAAAGGTATTCACCAAGATCGGCAGAGAGCTGATGGTAGCGATCCGCGACGGCGGCAGTGCAGACCCGAACGTCAACTCCAAGCTCAGAGATTGTATCGCTAAGGCGAAGGCGGCTAATGTACCTAACGATAATATCGAGCGTATCATCAAGAAGGCTCAGGGCGGCGAGGCTGCCGATTATGAGGCTGTCACCTACGAGGGCTACGGTCCCAGCGGCGTTGCCGTTATCGTAGAAGCGCTGACCGACAACCGCAATCGTACCGCTGGTGAAGTCAGACACTATTTTGACAAGTTCGGCGGCAACATGGGTACCCCCGGCTGCGTCGGCTTCATGTTCGCCAAGAAGGGCGTGCTGATCATCGAGCGCGAGGATCTCGAAAAGGATGAGGACACCGTGATGGAAGCCGCTCTGGAAGCGGGCGCCGCTGATTTTGAAGCGGATGAAGACATCTTTACCATTTACACCGAACCCGAGGATTTCGGCGCGGTACGTGACGATCTGCAGGCGCAGGGCTATGAATTCGCTTCCGCCGAGATCGAGCAGGTCCCGTCCACCTACACCAAGATCGACGATCCCGACACTCAGGTTCAGATGCAGAAGATGCTGGATATGTTCGAGGATAACGATGATATCCAGAACGTCTGGCACAACTGGGAAGACGCGGAATAAGAAACTAAAAATACGTAAAATGAAAGGCTGTTCAAATCGAACAGCCTTTTTCTTATATATAGCATCTTAGAGCAAAGAATAGCGATTGCGTTCGCCATATGTCGGGAGGGTCAAGACCCTCCCCTACATGAAATTGAGATAGTCCTCAAACTCTTCTTTGGTGAACAGACAGTTCATCGCGGAGAGCATGGCGTTTGCGGAAAGGTATTTCGGCAAGCCTAATGAAGCGAGTACCTCTTCCCTGTTTTGCGCGGCATTCGCGCAGCCGGAAAGACCGTAGTCGAAGAAATCCATTTTGGTGATTTCGGATGATGTATCAACCCTCCGGCGCTCCGCGCCACCTCCCTTAGGAAAGGGAGGCTCGATAATCGGTTGAGATTGCCACGTCGCAGTCTGCTCCTCGCAATGACCATTTTGCGGTTGAGATTGCCACGTCGCAGTATGCTCCTCGCAATGACCATTCAAGATGTGCGCGCCGCTGTTGCGGATGGATGTGATCAGCGCGTCACGGTCGATGCCCTCCACACCGAGGATACCCTCCTTGGACGCTTCGGGCTTGCGCTTTTCTTTTCCTTTGATTGTCGGGATATAGGCGTGCAGGATCTGTTCCTGCGGCACGATACCGCGCAGAAAATTGCGGATCACAAAGCCCGCGGAATCCACATCGGTCATCACAAGGATCCCTCTGCGCTTGGCGACAGCACGGATCAGCTCTTGCTTTTCCTTATCCTTGAACACCCGAAAACCGCCTGTCTCGATCATCGGGCTTGCGATCAGCTCACTGAGTTTGATCCGATCATAACGCCCTTCGACGATCACGGTTTCTTTTAGTTTGATTTTACTCATGGGTTTCTCGCTTTCGCTCAATCAATTCATGCAATCCCTCACCCACAGTTGTGGGAGCTCCCTTTACCAAAGGGAGCCTTATTATTCATCGGAGCGATCCCCCGCGATCAGTATCAGATTGCATACCAGTCGTTCGATCTCCGTGCGCTCGTCGACCGTTTCGGTCACCATGCGCGTCTGCATGGCGAGCAGCTCGTCGATACTGCGCCTGAGGGACGCGGTCGTGACGCGGCGGATCTGTCTGCCGAGCTTATCCAACACCCAAGCGCGTCTGTTATAGCCGAAATCCTCCGCTACAACGGCATTGAGCTTGCCGGCTTCACTGCCGATCCGCGCGCGGTACGCGTCGATATACGCGCCCGACAGCACCGTAGCGATATACACGCCGCTGACCTGCTGGTAAAACAGCGCATCGATGGCGGACAGCGCCTTGTCGGTCTTGCCCTCGACGATCAGCCCGAAGAGATCATATACGCTCGCCTCGGCGGTTTTTGACACCAACAGCTCGATCATCTCGGGTGTGATCTCACCGCCGTTCGCATAGGCGGTCAGCTTCTTCATCTCCGCGTTCAGACGATTCAGATCCTCGCCCGCGTATTGGATCAGCGCGTGAGCGGTCAGCTCGCTCATGGAGCATCCGCCCGCCTTTGCCCATTTGCACAGGTCACGCTCGAGCATCAATCCCGTGCGGTGAGCAAGCTCGATACAAACGCCGTTTTTATCGATATGGTTGATCACCTGCTTGAACTGCTTTTTCGCCGATTTCGCGGTGACCTCCAATGTCGGCATAGCGATGATGATGACCGTCTGACCCGACGCGTTCTTGATGATCTTCATCAGCGCGTCAAAGTCGCCCTTTGCGAGCTTATCGATATCCATATCGTTGATACGCAGGATGTTCCACTCGCTCATAAAGGGGATCATATCGGCACAGACGGAGATATCGCTGAGATCCGCGTCATTGTCGAACACGTGATAGTTGAACTCGTTGAGATCGCCGCCGGATATTTTGTTTTCGATCAACTGCGCACAGCGCTTGACGAGCATCTTTTCTTCACCGAAGCAAAGATACAGATTGCTGATCTGTCCGCTGTTGAGTTGTTTTTTCAGTTGGCTTTCTGTAACCATAATCTACCTCAACCGATAATGCACATCGCCATGATCGGTAAAAAACACATGATGATAACTGTCCTTGAGCGCGTTCGCGGAAAGCAGTGCAAGATCGCTGTTATCGCTGATGATCATGTCCTCACACCGCAGTTGATCATATCCCTGCTGCGCTTGGGACAGAAGGATCACATCCGCTGTGCTCAGCTCCTTCGGGATGTCATCGATCTCACACCCCGGCGGGATGATCAATATCCTCCGCTCACCTGCCGTGATATAAGGCACGGCGGTGTTGTTGATAACAGACAGTCGGATCACGATGTCATCATCCACGACATAGGTACAGTCCCTGTCGAACGGGACGATGTTTTCTTCGTTTTGATATTTCTGCTCCTTATCATACAGCAAAAGTGCGGAAATTGCAAATTCATCATCACGATACAGCTGAAAATGCCTGATTTCGTTCTCGTTGCAGCATAGTGCGACCTCCGCGGATCCGTACCGATAGGAAAGCTGATTCCATAAAGTATATAGTTGCTTTGTATTCGCGTCCATCTGCAAAAGATACAGCCTGCCGCCCTTATTGATCCCCGCGCACAGCCCGTTATCGCAGGAATAGACCTCGAGCGAAAAGGTGTTCATCTGCAATACTTGCTGGGTCAAACCGCCGCCGAGCAGAACGATCAGCGAGCACAGTACCGCGTATTTCAGATAGCGATAATGATTGCGGTATAGGATGACGACGATCCCCAAAATCACGGTGACCGCCAACCAAGCATAGATAAACGCCTGACCGACACGAAAATGCGCAAACGGCAAGGACGCGATCCAGTCTACCAACCACAACACCAGCTTACACAACCACATCAAGGGATAGGCGAGCAATATGGCGACATAGCGTAAGAAACCCAGCGGACACAGGATACATACCGCCAATGATAAAACAAGGATCAAATAAATCTCCGCATACAGCAAAAGCGCGGAAAGCAGTGTTACCAAAGAGAACTCATGGAAGATGAATACCGATATCGGGAACACCATGATATTGGCGGCAAGACTGACGGCAAGCAAAGCCGCCGCGCTGTTCCACAGCTTCATCAACAGGATGCGGAACGAAAACGGTTCTTTGGATTTATCTTTCAGCGGAAGCCCTTCAACTTTTCGCTCTTTATAATAGTGCAGTTTCTCGCTGATATGAAAGAACGGGATATAACCGGTCTTTGTTTTCAGGCACAGCTTCGGCAACAGCGGTCTTGCCCACAGCAAGATACCCATTGTCGCGTAAAACGAGAGGATCAGACCGACGTCGCCCGTGCCGTAAGGCGATACGATGAACGGCATGATGACGCCCGCCGATCCAAGATGATTCAGCGGATACGGCTGACGTCGTATCGTCATACCGAACACGGTGAACACCATCATGATTCCGGCACGCAGAACGGAGGACTGAAAGCCTGTCACTGCCGCGTACAACACGATAAACGCCATGATCAGCGCAAATCTCAGCCATCGGTTGAGGCGTTTCATCAATCGGAAGAGCAGCATGATGACCACCGCGAAGTGCATACCCGATACCACGATAAAGTACGACGCGCCCGCATAGCGGAAATGATCTCTGGTATCGAGGCTCAGCGCGTACTTATCGCCGATCAACACCGCTCTGCACAGCGCGGCGCAATCGGACGGCAGGAGTGTGTCCAGTGACTTTCTCATGAATCGGCGCAATTGAATCGCATGATAGTAAAGCGAATGACTATCAGGCGTTTCCGTTTCTACTTCGATCCTGTAATCGTCCGATACCAGATAATAGCCTTTTGCACGGTAATACTGATTATCCATCACCTTCAACTCGGAAGTAAAGGTCAGGATGTCATCCGGTTCCGCGTCGATGTCGGTCGGTGTTTTGAGCAGCAGCTTGAACCCCGCCTTTTCCCCATCGACCTCCTGCGTTTTCAGACGATAATAATGCTTGGAATACGACTGATAAGGCTCCTCGGTCAGCACTGCTTTCACGGTATGCGTTTCATTGCCGTAAGTATCGATTACAGGCTGTACCGCTAACAGCCCGTATCCGATATGTACCGCACAGGCGATCACGACAGTCAGCGCCATCACGGGAATGTATATCGTCCTGCGGGTTTTCCTGATGATCATGAAAAGAACGGTCAAGACCGCAGCAAGAACACCGATCGCAACTACCGCAATATCGGGCAAATAAAAAGCGGCTGCCAGCACAGAAAAGTAGGTAATGCCTATCTGTGCCAACAACCGTTTCATGTCTACCTCTTATCCTTTTCGGATCATTCTGTCATACTTATTTCGGAAATACCGGGAGCTTCTCAAGGAAGATAATATCGTCGCGATCCGCGGCGTCACCCTCCGCCAATACAGCCACCTTGCCGACGATATTGCCGCCGGCTTTATTGACCAGCGCTTCCAATGCCTTCAAACTCTCGCCGGTGGAGATCACATCGTCCACGATCAGGACGCGCTTACCTCTAAGGTGCTCCGCGTCATCGCTGCCCAAATACAGCGTCTGACGGCTCAATGTGGTGATCGATTGAACATGTACGCTGATGGGATCGGGCATATACACCTTCACACCCTTACGCGCGATGATGTACTTACCGCAGCCCTGACGCGCCATTTCGTAGCAAAGCGGGATGCCCTTCGCCTCCGCGGAAATGCACACATCATGCTCGGGAGCGAGCTTGAGCAGCTCAGCGGCGGATTTTTCGGTGATCTCAACATCGCCGAACATAATGAATGCGGCGATATCCAGATGCTCGTCGACCTCGCACAGTGGCAAATCACGCTTGCAGCCCGCGATTGTCATTTGATAAGTTTTAACCATAATATACCCCTTCTTACTCTTGATCCGATTCGATCACGCCATGTCGACCTTGAGCTTTTTGCCGCCCAACAGATGGAAATGGATGTGCATGACGGTCTGTCCGCCGTCCTCACCGCAGTTGTTGACGATACGGTAACCGTTCTCAAGACCAAGCTCCTTTGCTACCTTGGGGATCTTCGAGAAGATA
The DNA here is from genome assembly GCA_020624805.1 of bacterium. GTDB lineage: Bacteria > Bacillota > Clostridia > Oscillospirales > Acutalibacteraceae > Ruminococcoides. The sequence continues at coordinate 21,332 of JAHKVW010000008.1, forward strand.
TGACCGACGATATCGCAGTTCTCTTCATTGATCGCGTTCGCGCAGCAGTAATGCTCCTTGGGGATAAAGAGCACATGTACCGGCGCCATCGGATTCAGGTCATGGATGGCGATGATCTTATCATCTTCATACACTTTGTTCGACGGGATCTCACCCGCGGCGATCTTACAAAAAATACAATCAGACATAATTGCCTCCTATTCATAGCGGATTGACATACTCCGCATCAATTCAAAACTATTTTATACCATCAACGATCAATCGTCAAGATTGAGATCACAGGACTTGATGGTGTTCTTGAGGGTCTCGGCGGAATCACGCAGTTTTTTCAGCTCATCGTCATTCAGCGCAAAGGGGATCTCGTTCTCTATGCCATCCTTGCCGACGATCACGGGGATGGAAAGCGCAACGTCGGTCAGCCCGAATCTGCCGTGCTGGATGGATGATACGGGCAAAATGCTCTTTTCATCACGGATGATCGCCTCGCAAATACGCTTGGCGGACATCGCGATACCGTAATAGGTCGCGCGTTTCTTGCTGATGATATCGTAAGCGGCGTTTTTGACCTCCTCGGAGATATTCGCCTTTGCCTGATCAGGGTCGTGATAGAAGCCGCGCATCTCGCAGAAGCGGCTGATCTCAACGCCGGAGACATTGGCACTGCTCCAGGCGGCAAACTCACTGTCGCCGTGCTCGCCGATGATGAACGCGTGGATGGAACGCGGATCGACGCCCAAATGCTCGCTGAGATTGAAGCGCAGTCGCGCGGAATCCAGCACCGTGCCCGAACCGAATACACGACTGTCGGGCAAACCCGAAAGCTGTTTGGCGGCATAGGTCAGCACATCAACGGGATTCGCGACGATCAGCAGGATACCCTTGAAATTGCGCTTAGCGATCTCGGGGATGATCGACTTAAAGATGCCGACGTTCTTCTTGATCAGGTCAAGGCGGGTCTCACCGGGCTTCTGTGCCGCTCCGGCGGTGACGATGATGATCGCGCTGTCGGCGATATCGTCATAATCGCCCGCGTATATCTCGCAAGGCTGTGAGAAAGGCACGCCGTGAGAGATATCCAGCGCTTCACCCTCCGCTTTGTTTCGGTCGGCGTCCAGCATCACGATCTCTGAGAACAAACCGCTCTGCATCAGCGCGAACGCTGTCGATGAACCGACAAAACCACAACCGATAATGGCAACTTTTCTTGCGTTAACAGCCATATGACATTCTCCTTCATATCTATACAGAACACACATGTATTCCGCATTTTTACTTTACGTTATTATCATAACACAAATCGATAAAAATTCAACAGCTATTCTGTAAGATTATTCCATTATTTTTCTCATAACGAATGACAATTAAAGTAATTTCAAAATTATCGCTTTAAATCTTTAAATCTTCTTGACTTTAAATCGTTGAAGTGTTAAAATGATTCCGTTGCATTTTTAATATGGTTGAGATTGCCACAGGCAAGACACGCATGTCATGCCTTCGCAATGACGATCAAAAGGATAAGAGATCGCCACAGGCAAGACATACATGTCATGCCTTCGCAATGACGATCAAAAGGATAAGAGATTGCCACAGGCTGATATTCAAATCATGCCTAAACAATATTAGATAAAACGATGATTATTGATTTTCACACCCATGTATTTCCCGATAAAATCGCAAAACGCACCTTAACGGCGCTGCAGGATCCGCCCTATGTCGTCCCCTATACCGACGGAACGATCAGCGGGATCCTCGATAGTATGCAGAAAGCGGGGATCGACAAAAGCATGATCCTGCCGGTCAACACGCGACCGGGACAGTTCGACTCGATCACAAAATTCGCCAAACACATCAACGATACTTACGACAACCTCATCTCCTTCGGCGGCATCCACCCCGATGATGAGGATATCGAAGGTAAACTGCGGCATCTGAAAGATAACGGCTTTCGGGGCATCAAGCTCCATCCCGACTACACCGAGACCTTCATCGACGACGAGCGCTACATCCGTATCATCGCCGAGGCAAGACGACTGGGCTTGCTGGTCATGACCCACTCGGGCAAGGATCCCGAATACGAGATCATCCACTGTCCGCCGAAGAAAGGCGCATTGGTGCTCGACCGGAAC
>JAHKVW010000064.1 GCA_020624805.1 bacterium
GTCATAGGTCATTTTGTTGACCGAATAGGTGCAGGAGATGATCCGCGCGCGGTCGTCGTATTTGAATTGGATATCGTCGTTGGACGGGTCGCTCAGCGAGGTGTCGATGGTGATCGCCTGCGCCGGAGGCAGGTAGTTATCCTTCGCTTTTTGAACTTCCTTCGCGCTGACGGTTTTGCGGCTGACGAAGAAGATCACGCCCAGCACGATGGCGATCACGAGCACGAGCGCGATGATCGCGATGATCAGCGGCTTCTTCTTGCTGTTATCCGGCTTTTTATTGCGCTTACCCGCGCGGCGTTGGGCGCGGTTGCTTTGATAATCTACGGCGTTGTAGTCGTTGTCGGGCATCTCGTAGCGGTGTTCCGCATCGGCGGCTCGAAAGATATCGGCGCTGTTCCCGGAATCGGTAGGGATAAACTCGCTTTCTTCATTCACCGAAAGATCGGTGTTGTCGGCGTCGATAGGTATGCCGCATTGGGGACAAAATCTTGCGTTGTCGTTCAGCTCGGCTGAACAGTTGGGACATTTCATGGTCGTACCTCTTTGGATAGTGGTCAGTGGTCAGTGATCAGATATTATTAAGAATCGTTATTGGGTGGAACTCTCCGCGGTATTTATCAATAGATGATGTGGGAACTGTAGAAATTCGGGTTATAGTTTTCGTTGATGACCGTACCGCTTGCGTAATCGAGCGTACAGCTATAGTATTCCGAATTGTCGATCATGATGCTGATCGACGCGTCTTTGGGAGAGGCGATGGTAAATTCATAGGTGCCGCTTTGGGTGATAGACTGCGCTTCGCCCGAGGCTTCTCCATCTGCATAGCCCTGCAGCGTCACGGCAGTATCGAAGCCGTTTTTGACATTCACCCGGATAGTAAAGGTCTTTTCGGGATTCAGAGGTGAGTTGCTGACCGAAGAGGTGACGGAGCGATCTTCCTCCACCGCAACGCTGTCGGCGGAATCGCGGTTGAGCAGGGCGAAGATCGTGACGCCGCCGCCGATGAGCACCAGTACGATCAGGATGATGACGACGGCAAGTCCCGCTCTGATCCCGGAGGGACGGTCGTCATAGTCGTCTTCATAGGCGGGTCGACGGCGGATCGGGCGCTCATATCTGTCATCCCCGCGGGAAGGATACGGCGATCTTGACGGCTCCTGATAAGAGCTTTCACGGCGCTGATAGTACGATGCGTTCTGCCGCGGCATTTGGCGCGACGGCGCGGGCGTATACTCGTCACCGGGGCGATAGCGCTTTCCGGTATTGGCTCGCAAAGGCATATCGACGGCATCCGCGCGCTGTGTGAGATAAGACGTCGCGTTAGCCGCCGCGACGGTCGGGAAAGTCGGCTTGGGTGGATCCCGGAGCGCTTTTTTCATTTGCGCGGCAGAATCATAGCGATCCTGCGGCAGATAGGCGCACGCCTTGAGTACTACGCCGACCAGCGCGTCGCTGCCGTGAGCGGGTCGGGGGAAGGGATCGCCCATCAAACGCCTGGTCATTGCCTCATCGCGATCCTGTACAGTGACGGGCGTGGGGTAGGGCGGCAAAAACGGATTGCGGTTATCGTTGAGCAGGCGATAGAGCAGGATGCCCAGTGAATAGAGGTCGGCGCGGCGGTCGTAGCTCTGTCCGCGGTAGGTCTCGGGCGCCATATAGGAGTTGGTGCCGATGCGGGTGCGCACGTCGGCGGTCTTTTCGACCGTGCGGGCGATGCCGAAGTCGCCGAGCTTGTAGGTGCCGTCGTTGGCGACAAAGATGTTATCCGCCTTGATATCGCGGTGCAGGATGTTCTTGCTGTGGCACAGGCTCAGCGCGTCGCATAGATCCATGCCGAGCTTTGTGACCGTATCGTCGGTGAGGGAATGCGTTTCGATCCACTCGGGCAGCGGGGTGAGCAGCTCCATCATGATGAAGATGTCGTAGCCGACGCCGTCCTCATGCTCGACGACCTTGTAGTCGTCATAGGTAACGATGTTGGCGCTGCCGCGCAGCTCGGATAAAAACGCGATCTCTTTGATGAATTCGTTGACGAGGCTGTGGTAATACGCCTGTGCAGCGTCCTTGTCCATGCCTTCATTCATCACTTTTTTGACGTCGTCGTCGCTTGAGGGGACGCGAATGACCTTCAGGGCGCGGTGTTCTTCGATGGAATAGCGGTTGCGCACGATCTCGTAGACCTTGCCGTAGCCGCCTTCGCCGAGCTGCTTGACGATCTTCCATTCCTGCTTGTTGTTTGATTCTTCTGCCATAACGAATCCCCCTTTTTGAGGCACTGTTGATGTCGGTCGGTCACAGGCGTCTGTGAAACAAAAAGGGCAGAATATCCCCATTTTTTGATATATATCAATATTGTAACATATTATTTGGATGTTTTCCACTCTTTTTGTGAATTATTTTCAGTGCTTTTGATACATAATACCCGAAAGTGACGATTAAAAAATTGACAATAAATGGGTTTGCTGATATAATCGGAATGTATAATGCCCATGGTGTATGCTCCGAGCGGATCCCGCATCATGGCTATGAGGAGGTTTGTGATGATAAAATCGCGCAGAACATTCAATCTGTTCACGATCAGTGAAGCCCGCAACGTGATCTTCGGTCTGGCGACGCTGTGGATCGGTTTGTTCCACTCCGATTATCTGTCGCTGGAGCGGTATACGAATAATCAATTCCTGATCGATCTTGTCAAGAATTTCCGCGGCTCGGGTAATATCGGCGTCGATATGTTCCTGTTCCTGTCGGGCGTGGGCTTGTTCTTCTCGTTCTCGAAGGACAGCCGTGTGGGCAGCTTCTGGAAGAAGCGCCTGATGCGTGTACTGCCCTCGGCGTTTTTGATCGCGGTGGTCTATTTCTCACTGCGCTATGTCCACGGCAGAGAGAGCGGCTTGCTCGCGTATTTCAGCCGCATAACGTTTACCTATTTCTTCATCAAGGGTGAACGCGTATTCTGGTTCATCTCGCTGATACTGGCGCTGTATATCGTGTTCCCGATCTTCTATAAGATCATCGAAAGATTCCGCCTGTGGGGTATGCTCGGAACGATCGCGGTGATCGTCGGGCTCACCTTCCTGTGCAGAGCGGTCGCGCCCGGCTTCTATACGATGTGGGAGATCGCGCTGTGCCGCGTGCCCTCGTTCGTCATCGGTATCTGGGCGGGCAAGTTCATCAAGGAGAAGAAAGAGATCAACATCAACTGGCTGTGGGCGTTCTTCGCGCTGTTCGTCATCTTTATGACACTGTTGTTCAACTACACGCCGATCATCAAGGCGTTGGTGCCCGGCTACACCAAGGCGCAGGAGCCGATGTACATCTTCTTCTATCGCTACTGCGGTTCGATCGCGGCGATGGCGCTGGTGGTGTTGCTCAGCTGGATCTGTACCTCGATCCGTCACGCCGGCAGAGGCAATGTGCTGCGCAACTTCTTTGAGTTCGTCGGCATGTATTCGATGGAGTACTACATGATCTATCTGAACCTCAACCATTATCTGGAGCGCATCTATAAGATCCCCGCGGAGCATCCGGAGCGTCAGATCATGCTGTATTTCGGCAGCTTTATCGCCTCGCTGGTACTGTGCGCCCTGACCAGAAAGTTCTGTGATTTCTTCATGGATTATATGCAGAGAAAGCCGAAGAATTATGAAGAACTCAGAGCGGCGAGAAAAGCGAAGAAGAATTAGGAATTAGGAATGAGGAATTAGGAATTCCGGGAAACACTTCGTGTTTTTAATTGATATAATGACAGAAAATAATAACGCTTGCGACTCTTTTAAGCCGCAAGCGTTATTTCTTTTATTCGTTTAAGATTGCTACGTCATCGGCAAATCGCCGATTCATTGCGATGAAAAATAAAAATGGGTGCGGGCAAAGCCCGCCATTCATTCCTAATTCCTAACTCCTAATTCCTAATTCTATTAGTTTCTCATTTTATCAACGTCCACCTGCTGTTGGAACTTCATGATCTCCTCATAGATGCGCTCGCAGTTGCTGTGGTCTTCGTAGTGGTAGAAGTCGTCGACGCGGGCGATGTACTCGGGCTTCATCTGACAGCCGTTTTCCATATATTCGCACAGGGTGTCGACCAGCTGTGCCGAGGTGGTGCAGATCTCGCCGAAGCCCATCGTGTCGTAGAAGAATCCGCCGTCGTCGTAATGCGCGGGCAGCTCGTCGGGATGGAAGTAGACCAGCGGCTTTTTCATGTACGCGAAGTCGAACTGTACGCCGGAGTAGTCGGTGACCATCAGACTGGATTCGGTGAGGATCTTTTCATAGCTCATGTCGCCGACGGAGGAGATGACGTCCACGTACGGGTCGGGCGTGTAGTCGTCCACCTGTGCACTGAGGATCGGGTGCAGCAGATACTTGATCTTGTAGCCGGTGCGCTTGGCGGTCTCGATGAGCTTTTGGTTATTGATCAGGTCGTTGTAGATGCGGTAGTAGACCGTGTTCTTGAAGTCGGGATTATACGAGCGCTGTTCACCCTCGCTGGTGGTGACGGGCATCGCGTTGTACATACGCCATGTCGGGGTGATGAGGATCTGCTTTTGATCGTTGTTGATCAGTCCGTCGTACCTGCCGATACCGGTCATCTTGATGATACCGGTGTCCTTGTAGCCGTAGGCGTGGTTGTTCAGATTCTTTTCCTCATACTTCGAGGCGATGAAATACATGCGGGTGTTATCGATGATTCGCTGCTGCGCCATCGCGCACTTCTGTACCGACAGACCGTGCTGCAGGCACATGGTCGGGAAGTTGCACAGATCGCGGATAAAGCGGCTCTTATCCAGACTGTAGCCGTTGAAGGGGAAGGTCTGGGAGTTGGTGATCAGCGCGATGTCCGCGTTGAGGAACGCCATCTTGTGCTTGATGGAACCCGTCTTGACGGGATGCAGACCGTCCTGCTTCATCTGACGATAGTCGGAGGTGTTCTTGTCGATGATGTAATAGCGGGTGATGCCGTCCTTTTTGTCCTTGCAGAAGCGGTACATATACTCACTGCTGTCGCCGCCCTTGTAGAGCTTGTCGTACATCAGCCAGATGCGCTTGTTCTTGAAGAACGGACGGGTCAGCCAGTACTCGATACGGGTGATGAAGGTGCGCTTGCTCTCCATGAATACGCGCGGCAGATATTTCAGCTCGCGCTTGAGGGTCTTGCCCGCGGAGGCGAGCTCGATGACCAGCTCACGGTTGTTGTTGATGGTCGCCATGTATTTGTTGAAGCGCCAGTAACCGCCCACGGGAGAAGCCGCGAATTTTGCCCAGTGGTGCAGATAGGAGAACTGCAGCGGCACGCGGGTGTTCTTGTACTTCGCGAAGAAACAGAGCTTTTGCGTGGAGCGCTGATCGTCGAACGAAAGCTCCAGATGGAAGGTGAATTTTTTGTAGGCGCTGATGCCGAAATACTTGGTCAGCGAGTAGCGGTCGTTATCCTCCAGATCGATCCGCTCGCCGTTCCATTCGGCGTACAGCTCGATGTTTTTGAGGTTGAATACCTGACGGAAGGAGCCGTCCAGCAGCAGCTTGCCGTCGGTGTAATCCAGTACGTGCAGACCGATCCTCTGTCCCTGCATACGCGCGATGACGACGTCGCTGCAGTCGAGGGTGACGTCCTCGTTGCCTTCGCTCAGATGCTGCGGCATCTGGTAGAGGTCGGTATCGTATTTGAGCATATAGAACATCTCGGCGGCTTCTTCGCTGTAGCCGAGCGCCTTGTACTTGCCCGCGTTGAGGATGATGGTGTCGTCGAGCAGGTCGAGTACCTTTTTGCACGCCTTTAAGAACAGATCCAGCTCTTCTTCGCTCATGTTGCGCTTGTTGCGGTTGTTCATGTTGGCGAGGAATCGCGCGGATACCGCGTACATCAGGTAGAACTGGATGAAGGTGGGGAGGGTACCGTCGCTGTTTTTGAAGCGCTCGGCAAGCGGCAGCATAAAGCTCTCGATGCTGTTGCGGTACCAGTCGATATCGTTGGAGGGGACGAAGTACGCCGAGTCGTCGCTCAGCGGCATGAAGGTGTTGAAGTTCGCCTCTTCCATCGCGAAATACGTGGGATGATCCTGTTGCAGGCGGAGCATCACATCGTGGAAGAATTCATATTTCAGCGAGGCGTCGGCGGGGTACTGCTTGAGCACCGCGCTCTCGATGATATTGCCGTCGATTTCCATTTGCAGGAGGTTGGGGTAGCTGCGGATATCCGCCTCCCTGTTGAGCATGAGCGGCGGTACATTGGTGCGGCTGATATATTTGTAGCGCGAGTAGACGGGATTGATGCAAAAACGGTTCGGCGCCGCGAAGCACCACGGCTTGTTCGCGCCTACCGCCTTGAGGGCGTTCATAAAGTAATGACTGCCGAACACATCGCCCGGACGCGCCACGATCGCGTAATCGGCGCTGAGGGTCTCCAGCGCGATATTGTATGCCGCCGCTTCACCGCCTGCGCCGGGCTTTTGGATCACGCGCGCGTTCGGATAAGCGCTGAGCTTTTCGGCGGCGTTCTGCGCGTCGGAAACATCCACGACCAGCAGATCGATCTCGCCGGTATTGACGCTTTTCTGATTCCTGACGGAATCGGCTGTTTTCAGGATCAGGTCTGAGCTCTCGATATATGGAATGATAACGGAGACTGACATTTTCTTACCCCTTTCACAGGAACATTCATACGCTCCTTTTCAACTATACATCATACCATATACAAGCCCTTTTTGTCAATAAAAGCGCACGTTTTTGAGGGAGGAGTTGATTTGTAGGGGAGGGGCTTGCTCCTCCCGTATGGCTGAAACGTTTCTCTTCTATCTCACGCTTTCGATCGCGGAAACGTCCGTCATGCTACGGATGACCAATGGTCATCCCTACGGAGAAAGGGATCTGCTCCGCATGATATGAGGATATAACGGAAAGGTTACGGGAGGAGCATTCCTCGGCGGAGACGCCTCCCCCACTGTCACTTCGTGACGTCTCCCCAACGTGGAGCACCCCTCCCCTACAATGTAGTTGATTTGCTCCGCATTTGAATGGGATATATCGGAGAGGCAGCGGGATGTCGCAAGCGTCATCCCCTACAATAAACATCACCGATAATCGTAGGGGTCGACATTTATGACGACCCGCGTCAGGACGTCGGTCAAAATGAATTGTTTGTTGAGAAGATGTACGTTTTGTAGGGTACGGCATTTATGACGTACCGCACGGCAAAGGCGTTGTGTTCCTATTTATGGGCTTTCGATAATGGAAACGCCCGTCATGCTACGGATGACCAATGGTCATCCCTACGGAGAAAGGGATCTGCTCCGCATGATATGGGGATATAACGGAAAGGTTACGGGAGGAGCATTCCTCGGCGGAGACGCCTCCCCCACTGTCACTTCGTGACGTCTCCCCAACGGGGAGCACCCCTCCCCTACAATGGAGTTGATTTGCTTCGCATTTGAATGGGATATATCGGAGAGGCAGCGGGATGTCGCAAGCGTCATCCCCTACAATTCTCTGTAACGCCGCGCCGTGTGTCGGGCGCCGACCCCATCATTTCTTGTAATTATACCTATAATTATGCGCGTAAGGTTACGATTATTTGACTTGATAAATGACGGGAATTTCGCTATAATAGTATACGGATTTTGTCAAGGATGACGGAAAATGCAGAATAATGAAAAAATATGCAAATTACCCTTGACAAATATGCAGAATGATGTATAATAAGTGCATAAACTTCAAAAATCAACGCATATTCATTCGGAGGTATCACCATGCAAGCTATCAACAAGGAAAACATCAAGAAAGTCGTTCTCGCTTATTCGGGCGGTCTGGACACATCCATCATCATCCCGTGGCTCAAAGAGAACTACAATAACTGCGAGGTCATCGCGGTATCCGGCAACGTCGGTCAGAACGACGAGCTCGAGGGTCTGGAGGAAAAAGCGCTCAAGACCGGCGCGTCCAAGCTCTATGTCCTCGACCAGACCGAGGAGTATGTCGACGATTTCATCATCCCCACCATGAAGGCGGGCGCTGTCTATGAGGAATACCTGCTGGGCACCTCGACCGCGCGTCCCTGCATCGCGAAGGGTCTTGTCGAGATCGCTCTCAAGGAAGGCGCCGACGCGATCTGCCACGGCTGTACCGGCAAGGGCAACGATCAGGTTCGTTTCGAGCTGGCGATCAAGCACTTCGCTCCCAACATGCCCATCATCGCTCCGTGGCGTATCTGGGACATCAAGTCCCGCGAGGAAGAGATCGAGTATGCCGAGGCGCATAACATCCCCCTCAAGATCAACCGTGAGACCAACTACTCTAAGGATAAGAACCTGTGGCATCTGAGCCATGAGGGTCTTGACCTCGAGGATACCAACAACGAGCCGACATATGAGAAGCCCGGCTTCCTCGAAATGGGCGTATCCCCGATCGACGCCCCCGACGAGCCGACTTATGTCACCATCGAATTTGAACAGGGCACTCCCGTCGCTCTCGACGGCGAGAAGATGTCCGCGAAGAATATCATCCTCAAGCTCAACGAGCTGGGCGGCAAGAACGGTATCGGTCTGCTCGATATCGTCGAGAACCGTCTGGTCGGCATGAAGTGCCGCGGCGTATATGAGACCCCCGGCGGTACCATCCTGTACAAGGCGCATGAGACCCTCGAGTCCATCTGCCTCGACAAGATGACCATGCACGAGAAGCAGCGCCTGTCCATCACCTTCGCCGAGTTGGTCTACAACGGTCAGTGGTTCACCCCGCTGAGAGAAGCCCTCTCCGCGTTCGTCGACAAGACCCAGGAGAAGGTCACCGGCTATGTCAAGCTCAAGCTGTATAAGGGCAACATCATCAAGGCGGGCGTCGACAGTCCCTACAGCCTGTACAGCGAGGAGATCGCGACCTTCGGCGAGTCCGATTATGACCAGACCGATTCCGCGGGCTTCATCAACCTCTTCGGTCTGCCCATCAAGGTGCAGGCGGTCGTAGACGAGAAAAATAAATAATTTTCTCGTCAGTGAACAGTTATCAGTGAACAGTGAACAGTTGTCGGTGGGCTCCGCCCACACCCGATGATATAGATCGGAGCGAAGCGACCTGCTCTTCTGACCACTGATCACTGACCACTCATCACTAAATATGATCAAGCATCATGGGTCGGGGAAGTCTATCGATACCCCCGACCCTCACGGCGTATATAGCGGTTGAGATTGCCACAGCCTCGTTGAGGCTTCGCAATGACAATTAGGAATAAAGGAAGATTTATATGGCTAAAATGTGGGCGGGTCGTACCGCCGGAGATACCAGCAAGCTGGCTGACGAGTTCAACAGCTCCATCGGCTTTGATTCGCGGATGTTCAAGGAGGACATCACGGGCTCTATCGCGCACGCGCAGATGCTCGCCAAGCAGGGCATCATCGAGCGCAAGGAGGCTGACACCCTCTGTGACGAGCTGTTAAAGATCCTCGAGGACATCTCCTCGGGCAAGCTCCCGATCGATATGGACGCCGAGGATATCCATATGTTCATAGAGGAAGAGCTGACCAAGCGCGTCGGCGACGTGGGCAAGAAGCTCCATACCGCGCGCTCCAGAAACGATCAGGTCGCGCTCGATCTGCGTATGTATCTGATGAATCGTGTGGATGAGCTGTGTGCCGATACCAAGCACCTGATCGCCGCTCTCGCCGATAAAGCGGAGGTGTATAAAGAGGCGATCATGCCCGGTTATACTCATTTGCAGAGAGCGCAGCCCGTCATGTTCGGTCATCATCTGCTCGCTTACGCGATGATGCTCCTGCGTGACGTCGACCGCATGACCGACTGCAAGCGCAGGATGAATATCTCTCCGATCGGCTGCTGTGCTTTGGCGGGCACTACCTATGATACCGACCGCTATTTTGAGGCGGAGCAGCTCGGCTTTGAGGGCATCGCGATGAACTCGCTCGACGGCGTGTCCGACCGTGATTTTGTCATCGAGCTCTTGTCCGATATTGCGATATTGATGATGCACCTCTCGCGCCTGAGTGAAGAGATCATCCTCTGGTCGAGTTGGGAGTTCGGCTTTGTAGAGCTTTCCGACGCCTACACCACCGGTTCGTCCATCATGCCGCAGAAGAAGAACTCCGATATGGCGGAGCTGGTGCGCGGCAAGACGGGTCGTGTATACGGCGATCTGATGGGCGCTTTGACGGTGCTCAAGGGTCTGCCTCTCGCCTATAACAAGGATATGCAGGAGGATAAGGAGGGTGTGTTCGACGCGGTCGATACCGCCTCCATGTCCGTGAAGATCTTCATCGGCATGATCTCCACCATCAAGGTCAGGACCGAGAATATGAAGAAGGCGGCTCAGCGCGGCTTTATCAACGCGACCGACCTCGCCGATTACCTGACCAAGAAGGGGATGCCCTTCCGCTCGGCATATAAGATCTCCGGCTCGATCGTCGCCTATTGCATCGACAACGGCGAGGTGCTCGAGACCCTGCCTTTGGAGAAATACAAAGAATATTCAGACCTGTTCGAGCAGGATCTGTATGAGGATATCGATCTGCTCACCTGCGTCAACAAGCGCAATTCCGTCGGCGGCACCTCGGTGCAGTCGATCGAACAGCAGATCCGATTTGTGAGAGAGAAGTTGTAAATAGCCTTCCCCTTGAGGGGAAGGTGTCACCCAAAGGGTGACGGATGAGGTGGAAGCGTTTCTGCTTCAACCTATGAAATGAATTATCGGTGAGGTTTCCACCTCATCCGACCAATTTGCAAGCAAATTGCCCACCTTCCCCTCAAGGGGAAGGCTCTGATTTGCTCTACCCGGAAGGAATATGAAAATGCACAAAATATTCATCGACGGCAGCGCCGGTACCACGGGGCTTCGGATCCGTGAGCGCTTATCCGAGCGCCGGGATCTCGAGCTGATGATCCTGCCCGACGAGCTCCGCAAGGATACCGCCGCGCGCCGTGAAATGCTCAACAAAAGTGATATCAGCTTTCTCTGCCTGCCCGATCAGGCGGCGATAGAAGCGGTATCGTTGATCGAGAACCCCGACACGGTCGTGATCGACACCTCCACCGCCCACCGCACGGCGGACGGCTGGACATACGGGTTGCCCGAGCTGACAGGTCTGCGGGAACAGCTCAAAACCGCGACCCGTATCGCTAACCCCGGCTGTCACGCGAGCGGCTTTATCGCGCTGATCCGACCTCTCGTTGAGTTGGGGATCATCCAAAAGGATAGTGCACTGTCATGCTTCTCGCTGACGGGTTATTCCGGCGGCGGCAAGAAGATGATCGCGGAATATGAGGCGCAGGATCGTGATCCGTTGTTCGACGCGCCGCGCATCTACGCGCTTACTCAGTCGCATAAGCACCTGCCCGAGATGGCAAAGCTCTGCGGGCTTGACAAAGATCCCGTATTCAGCCCTATCGTCGCGGATTATTACAGCGGCATGGAGGTCAGCATCCCTGTCACGCGTGACATTTTATCCGCTTCGCTGAAAGATATCCAAACGGCATATCGCGATTATTACAAGAGCGGCCTGATCCGTTATGACAACAGCACCGAGGGCGGCTTGATCAGCGCCGCGGCGTTCAGCGGTCGTGATGATATGGCGGTCGCGGCTTACGGCAACGATGAGCGCATCACCTTGATCTCGCGCTTTGATAACCTCGGCAAGGGCGCTTCCGGCGCCGCGATCCAGAACATGAACATCCGTCTGGGTCTGGATGAAGCAACAGGTTTGATCGTATAGGCTCCCATTGGTAATGGGTCGCGTGCGACACGCTGTCTCTCAAAAAAAGGCTCCCTTTGGTAAAGGGAGCTGTCTCCGAACGGAGGCTGAGGGATTGCATAATTGTTTGAGCGTTAGCGAGTAACCATTTTATAATAAGGTTGCCATGGTAATTGGCGATTCATACAATCCCTCCGAGCTTGCCTTTGGGCAAGCCCACCTCCCTTTACCAAAGGGAGGCTAAGTTTTCCGAAAGAAGGAATATGAATATGAAATTGATTGAAGGCGGTGTGACCGCGGCTCAGGGCTTCAAGGCATCGGGCATCCATTGCGGTATCCGCAGGAATACATCGAAAAACGATCTGTCGCTGATCGTCAGCAGTACCCCTGCCTCGGCGGCGGCAGTCTACACGACCAACCTCGTCAAGGGCGCTCCCCTGACCGTCACCAAGGCGCATATTGCCGACGGTAAGGCGCAGGCGATCATCTGCAACTCCGGCAACGCCAACACCTGCAACGCCGACGGCATCGAGATCGCCGAGGGCATGGCTGCTTTGGTCGCGGAAAAGACAGGTATCGCGGCAAATGACGTGGCGGTAGCTTCTACCGGCGTCATCGGTCAGCCGCTGAGCCTTGAGCCTATCCAAAGCGGGATGGACGAGCTGGTCGGCAAGCTCTCCGAAAACGGCAGCCGTGACGCGGCGCTGGGCATCATGACCACCGACACCGTGCCCAAAGAGGTCGCGGTGGAGTTCACCTTAGGCGGCAAGACCTGCCGTATCGGCGGCATCGCCAAGGGCAGCGGTATGATCCACCCGAACATGGCGACCATGCTGGTGTTCATCACCACCGACTGCGCGATCGCTCCCGCACTGCTCCAAAAGGCACTGTCGGGCGACATCCAGAATACATTCAACATGATCTCCATCGACGGCGACACTTCCACCAACGACATGGTCGTGGTGCTCGCGAACGGTCTGGCGCAGAACGCCGAGATCACCGCACAGGGTGAGGATTACACCGCCTTTATGCAGGCGCTCAACACGGTCACCGTGGGACTGTGCCGCATGATCGCCGGTGACGGCGAGGGCGCGACCAAGCTGCTCGAATGTCAGGTCAGCGGCGCAAAGACCCTCGCTGTCGCCAAGACGGTCGCAAAGTCCGTCATCTGCTCGAGCCTGCTCAAAGCGGCGATGTTCGGCGCGGACGCGAACTGGGGCCGTGTGCTGTGCGCGATCGGCTACTCCGGCGCGGATGTGGATGTGACTAAGATCGACGTATCTTTCAAGAGCGATAAAGGCACGATCACCGTCTGTGAAAACGGCGCGGGTATCCCGTTCAGCGAGGAAAAGGCGAAGGAGATCCTGCTCGAAAAGGAGATCGAGATCCTTGTCGCCCTCAACGACGGTGAGTACAGTTCCACCGCGTGGGGCTGTGATCTGACCTATGATTATGTGAAGATCAACGGGGATTATAGGACGTAAAAGGCTCCCTTTGGTAAAGGGAGCTACCGCGGGAGCGGGTGAGGGATTGTTCAAACGGAGCAAAGCGACCAACCAAATTAGTTAGTTGCTCGCTACGCTCAATCAATTATGCAATCCCTCCGAGTTCGCTTAACGCGAACCCACCTCCCTTTACCAAAGGGAGGCTGTTTGGAGGTAACCATGAACAACGAAATATCAAACGCGGATAGGGCGGAGGTGCTGACCGCCGCCCTGCCGTACATCAAAAAATATAACGGAAAGATCGTCGTCGTCAAATACGGCGGCAACGCAATGGTCAACGAAGAGCTCAAACAGCAGGTCATGCAGGACATCGTCCTCTTGTGGCTGATCGGCGTCAAGGTTGTGCTGGTGCACGGCGGCGGCCCCGCGATCAACGAGGTGATGGAGCGCGTAGGCAAGAAGCCCGAGTTCGTCGACGGTCTGCGCGTGACCGATCAGGAGACCATCGACATCGTCCAGATGGTGCTGTCCGGCAAGGTCAACAAAACGCTCGTCAACCTGATCGAGAGCAAGGGCGGCAAGGCGATGGGCATTTCCGGCATGGACGGCAGACTGATCGAAGCGGAGCAGAAGGATCCCCGCCTCGGCTTTGTCGGCAACGTCACCAACATCCGTCCCGAGCCCATCATGGATCTGCTCGAAAAGGGCTATATCCCCGTTGTGTCCACCATCGGATGCGATAAGGACGGCAATGCCTATAATATCAACGGCGACACCGCCGCGGCGTATATCGCGGGCGCGATCGAAGCGGAACGCCTGATCATGATGACCGATATCGCGGGCATCTTAAAGGATAAGGATGATCCCTCGAGCCTGATCCCGCAGATCACGGTATCGGAGGCACAGACCCTCTATCGCGACGGCGTGATTTCGGGCGGCATGATCCCCAAGGTCGGCTGCTGTATCGAGGCGATCTATAAGGGCGTGCAGAAGGTCATCATCATGGACGGTAGAGTGCCCCATTCCATTTTGATGGAGCTGATGACCGACGAAGGCGCGGGCACGATGGTGCTCGGGGATGATAAACAGTGATCAGTTGTCAGTGATCAGTGATCAGCTTTTGGCTGACGCTATCCACATCTATTGATATACAAACTGACTGACCACTGACCACTAAACACTGACCACTAAGGAGAAATTATGAGTATCAAACAGACCGATGAGCGCTATATCGCGCATACCTATAAACGCTTCGATCTCGCGATCGTCAAGGGCAAGGGTTGCCTTTGCTGGGATGACAACGGCAAGGAGTATATCGACATGACGTCGGGCATCGGCGTTAACGCCTTCGGCTATTCCGACCCCGTATGGGCGGACGCTGTCGCAAATCAGGCGAAGCTGTTACAGCACACCTCCAACCTGTATTACACCGCTCCCTGCGCGGAGCTCGCGGAGATCCTGTGCACCCGCACCGGGATGAGCAAGGTGTTTTTCTCGAACTCCGGCGCCGAGGCGAACGAGTGCGCGGTCAAGGTCGCGCGTAAATACGCCGCACAGCATAAGGGCGCTGAGTATTACAACATCATCACACTGCAAAAGAGCTTTCACGGCAGAACGCTGACGACTCTCGCGGCGACAGGTCAGGACAACTTCCACCATGATTTTCTGCCGCTGACCGACGGCTTCCTTTACGCTGAGCCGAATGATACCGAGGGACTGCAAAAGCTCGTCAACGAGAACAAGGTCGCCGGTATCCTGATCGAGATCGTGCAGGGTGAGGGCGGCGTCAATTCGCTCGACGCGGACTATGTCAAGGCGGTCGACGCGATCTGCAGGGAGAACGACATCGTCCTGATGGTCGACGAGGTACAAACCGGCAACGGACGTACCGGCAAACTCTATTCCTATATGCACTACGGCATACAGCCCGATACGGTCAGCACCGCCAAGGGGTTGGCGGCGGGTCTGCCGATGGGCGCGACCCTGCTGAGTGAAAAGGTCGGCGAGGTGCTCGGCTACGGCGATCACGGCTCTACCTTCGGCGGCAATCCTGTCTGCGCCGCCGCCGCGATCTCGGTGATGAATCGCATGGATGAGGCGTTCCTCGGGGAAGTCGCCGCAAAGGGACAGTATGTCAAGGCGCGTGTCGAAGCGGCGGGCTATGCCGTCAGCGGTATGGGCTTGATGATCGGCATCGAAACCAAGAAGCCTGTGTCCGAGGTGATCGCCGCGTGCATGGCGAGCGGCGTTCTGTGCCTGTCCGCCAAAGAAAAGTTGAGATTATTACCGCCGCTGAACATCCCGATGGAACAGCTCACCAAAGCGGTGGATGTGATCATAGAGGCGTTGAAATAATGAGGAAT
This sequence comes from bacterium, assembly GCA_020624805.1. Taxonomy (GTDB): domain Bacteria; phylum Bacillota; class Clostridia; order Oscillospirales; family Acutalibacteraceae; genus Ruminococcoides. Next base: position 15,505 of record JAHKVW010000064.1, read on the forward strand.
TAGGAGTTAGGAATTAGGAATTATGGGAAAGCCTTCGGTTTTTGATTCCTATTGGATGGAACCGTAACGCTTTGTTTCCATTTATCAATCAGGTGCGGAAAGCGTCCGCCCGCAATTCCTAATTTCTCATTTCTAATTCCTAATTAAATTGTGATCGAGGTGCTATCATGAACTTACAAAACCAACATTTTTTAAAATTATTAGACCTGACTCCCGATCAGATCGGCGGGCTGATTGACCTTGCCGCTGACTTGAAGGCGAAGAAGAAGGCGGGCACGCCCCATCGCCTGTGCGAGGGCAAAAGCATCGCGCTGATCTTTGAAAAGACCTCGACCCGCACCCGCTGCGCGTTTGAGGTCGCGGCGGCTGACCTCGGTATGCACCCGACCTATCTCGATCCCTCGGGCTCGCAGATCGGCAAGAAGGAGAGTATCGCCGACACCGCCCGTGTTCTGGGCAGGATGTATGACGCGATCGAGTACCGCGGCTACGGTCAGGCGATCGTCGAGGAGCTCGCGAAATACGCGGGCGTTCCGGTCTATAACGGACTGACCAACGAGTTCCACCCGACCCAGATCCTTGCCGACTTCCTTACCATCCGTGAGCATTTCGGCTCTTTGCAGGGCAAAAAGCTCGTCTATATGGGCGATTCGCGCTATAATATGGGCAACTCCCTGATGGTCGGCTGCGTCAAGATGGGAATGCACTTTGTCGCCTGCGCGCCGAAAAAATACTTTCCGGACGCGGAGCTGGTCGCACAGTGTCAGGCGATCGCGAAGGACACCGGCGCTACTCTCGAATTCATCGAGGATCCGATGACCGCGACCAAGAACGCCGACGTGATCTATACCGACGTATGGGTCAGTATGGGTGAGCCGGACGCAGTCTGGGAGGAGCGCATCCGTGATCTGAGTCCCTATCAGGTGAACAAGGCGCTGATGGACAACGCCGGCGAAGGGTGCCGCTTTATGCACTGTCTGCCCGCGTTCCACGACCTGAACACCACCATCGGCAAGCAGATCCACGACAAGTTCGGCATCGACTGCATGGAGGTCACCGACGAGGTTTTCGAGAGCGAGCAGTCCATCGTCTTTGACGAGGCGGAGAACCGTATGCATACCATCAAGGCGGTCATCGCCGCGACGCTGGCATAATTGATGTTGTAAAAGCTGTTGTATTTCGGTACAGCAGCTTTTTTCGATCGTTTACGAAAGTTGATAAAGACTGATAAAGGCTCCCTTTCCTAAGGGAGCTGTCACCGTAGGTGACTGAGGGTTTCTACAGCTTTTTAACCGATTTTCGCTATTATGTGACCAAACGGCGCAAAAAGGTAGTATACAGATAGAGGTGATAACATGGAGGATGAAAAAATCGTCGCGCTGTACTGGGCACGAGATGAGCGTGCCATCACGCTCAGCAAAGAAAAATATGAACACTATCTGTATACGATCGCCCTCAATATCCTCGCTTCCCTACAGGACGCGGAGGAGAGTGTGAGCGATACCTACGTCGGCGCGTGGAATTCTATTCCGCCGCACAAGCCCGTTGTCCTGCGCACCTATCTGGGCAGGATCACACGGAATCTGTCGCTCAAGCGCTACCGTTATTGGCACGCCGAAAAGCGATACGGCGGTGAAACGGAACTGGCGCTGGACGAGCTCTCGGAGGTCGTCCCCGATACACAGACGGCTGAGAGCGAAGCAGAACGCAGGGAGCTCATACGGATCCTGCAAGTGTTTTTAGCGAGCCTGCCGAGCGATCAGCGCATGATCTTCTTGATGCGGTACTGGTATCTGCACCCTGTCGCAGTGATCGCGAAGAAGCTCGGCTACTCGCAGAGCAAGGTCAAGATGACCCTCAAGCGTACCCGTGACAGCCTGCGCGACCTTCTCAATGAGGAGGGATTGCTGTGAAGAGGAACGAACTTTTGCTCGATGTGATCGGCGAGGTCAAGGATGAGTATTTGCAGGAGATCGACAGCCGCATAAAGCGCGTGCGCCACAGGCGGATGTGGAAGCGCGGATTACTCGCCGCGTGTGTGATCCTGATCGTGGGTATCGCGGTACAGTTCGCTGTGATGTTCGGCGGCGGTCTCGGATCGAGGGGCGGAGGCTTTTCAGCGGAGGGGCTTGTCGCAGGAGGATACTATTTTCATCAAACAAGAGATGGAGATGTTTTCCGTTATACACCCGAGGAAGGATCAGATCGTTTGCTCAAAAGCAGTATCCTTGACCGATGGAAGGACATACGGTATCCTATCACGGCGAATGATTACGGCTTCTACTACTCCAAGGGCGATTGGATCTATCGGATCAAGCACGGTGAAACAAAAAGCGAAAAGCTCTATCATCATGAGAGCAAGCCGAACTATCTCTATTTGTATCCCGCAGGCGCGAACGATATCGCGCTGCGTGTGAGTTATAACAGGGCGGATGTGATGACACATGATGAACTGCTTATTATTGACGGCATCACGGGCGAGTGCAAGACAGTTATTATGGAACAAGGGATTCCCGCTCAGGCGTATGATTCTCTTTCGATTGATGATCGGAACTTTTACGCCGAACAAGAAGCATTGCTCGTCAGCCACACCGTCTATGCCGATACGGTGACCTATACCGTCGGCGACAGAACGCTGGAGCTGGTTTATCAAGCGGGCAAGGAGTGGTACGACTACACCTACCGCCTGACCGAAAACGGCAAAACGCTCTATAACGGCTATGTCGAGCCGTATAATGTGCGGACGGTGGGCGACAGTCTGGTGTTTACCGTCGGACGAGGCGGCAACAATATCGACAAAGACCTGAACGGTTATGTGATCGTATCTCCCGACGGCTCAAATCATGTGGTCAATGTTCCGTCTGTACCGGGTAACGAGAAGTTCTTCTTTACCGTCAAGGATATGGATGACGGACAGGATATTCTCGCGGTACGCGTCAACGATAATGAAAAGTTCAAGCTGAAATGGGACAGAGCAGAGGAACGTCACGCTCGGGACATCTATTCCGACGGTTCATATCTTTGGACGATGGGATTTGATGGGAAGAAGGGTGATTATCTGGCATCCTGCTATCGAATCGAGTATGAGAACGGAATTCCGACCGCTTTGACCCTGATCGACGACGATATCACCGACAACAATTAATAATCCTTTTTTAATAAAAACCAGACATTCTTGTCGGTCTTCTTTCTATTGAAAACCAGTATAAGACAAAAGACTCCTTCCCGGAAGGAGTCTTTTTCCGTTTATGCGCAAATTTCTTCTGTGTTTCTCAGCCTTGCGCCAGTGTTCCGTATCCTGCGCCAATCTTCCGTAGGATGGGATGATTTCCGTTTTGTCTTACGATAATCCGTGAAAACATTACCGAAAAAACCATCCACGCCCCGACAAACGCGCGCAGTCATTTCCGCTATACTTAGGACAAGATCAAAGTGAATGGTGAACGAAAAAGCCTTCCTCTCGGGGACACGTACGTCTTTTCTATATCACTATAATTATTCGCTGAACAGATCAGATGTGCGTGGTAGGTAAAAAAAGCCTTCCCCTCGGGGGGAAGGTGGCTCAGCGTAAGCTGAGTCGGATGAGGGGCTGACTTAGCTGAAAGATTATCTAAACAAAGAGTGTGAAGCTTTTCCTTTATCCTCGGTAAACATACAGCCTCACCGAGTCCGACATCAATAGGAAGAATAATCCCCTCATCCGTCACCTTTGGTGACACCTTCTCCTCGCCGGAAGCGGCTCCCCCCTTGTCCTTCGGACATTCCCCCAACGGGGGCGCCCCGAGGGGAAGGCTCTCATTATCTGCTACACACACTGAAAAGGAAACAGTCATGTTGCAGAGAAACAGAAAAAGACGCACGCGTCCCCAAGGGGAAGGCTTTTGATAACCGGTGACTATTCAAGAAAAGGAATGATTCAATGTCTGTTGTACAAGCTGTTCGGGGCAGAAATGCCCGCGGGAAGGAGCTCACGGCGCGGAATGTCGCGCGGGAGGCGGTCATCCATATCTCCTGCTTTTTGATGGGCGGCGTAGTGTCGCGCGGCGCGACCCTGGGGGAGCTGTCGCCGTTCGGCGCGTCGGTGGTGGCGGCACTGCCGTTCACCTATATGCCCGCGGGGATGCTGGGCGCGGCGCTGAGCTACCTGTTCGCGTCGCCCGTATCGTCGTTTCGGTACATCGCGGTGGTGGTGTCCATCGGGGCGATCCGCTGGGTGCTGAATGAGATCAAAAAGCTCTCCGACAGCCGCTTCTTCGCACCTGTGGTCGCCTTTCTCCCGATCTTCGCGACCGGGATCGCGCTGACCTTTTCGGCAAAGAGCGAGATGACCGAGGCGGTCGAGTGCGTGATCGAGGGGCTGATCGCGGCGGCGGGCGCGTACTTCATGAGCCGTACCGCGCAGTTGTTCACATCCAAAAGAGCGCTGTCCGGATTCTCTCAGCAGGAGCTGAGCTGCCTGTCGATGAGCGGCTGCATCCTGCTGTTGTCGCTGTCGCGGGTGATGATCGGCACGGTGTCGGTCGGGCGGATCCTCGCCGTGCTGTTGGTGCTGTTATTCGCGCGCTACGGGATGGTCAAGGGCGGCAGTATCGCGGGGATCGCGACAGGGGCGGTGTTCGCGCTGTCGGACGCGAAGCTCCTGTTTTTGGCGGCGGGGTACTCGCTGTCGGGGCTGATCGGCGGACTGCTTGCCCCCATGGGAAAGGCGGCGGTGATCTTCGCCGCGATCATCTGCGACACGATGTTCGCGTTCACCTCACCCGATCGGGCGATGGTGCTGTCGGTTCTGATCGAAAGCGCGGTGGCGTCGGGACTTTTCCTGCTGATCCCGAAGGACGCGGGCAACTTCCTCTCGACGGTGTTTGCCGATGACGACGCGCGGACGTCGGAGGAGGCGATCCGCCGCAATGTGACTATGCGACTGGAGCACTGCTCCAAGGCGCTCGAGAACGTCAGCTCCTGCGTCAACGCGGTGTCGGACAGGCTCGCGAAGCTCTATGAGCCGAACGCGGACAGGATCTATGAGCGAGCCGCCGACTACACCTGCAAGAGCTGCGGACTGCGCGCCTACTGCTGGGAAAAGGAGCGCGCGCAGACGATGGATGACTTCCGCCGCCTGACGGACGCGTTGAAGAAGCGCGGCTTTGTCAAGGAGAAGGACATCGAGGATCACTTCACCAAGCGCTGCTGCAAGTCCTCGGAGCTGGCGCACAGCGTCAACCGCGGTTACCGCGAGTACCAGTCCGTGGAGGCGGCGCGTCATCGAATCACCGCCGTGCGCAGTGTGGTGGCGGGTCAGTTCGCGGGGCTGAGCGACATTTTGCATGACCTGTCGCTGGAGTTCGCGGCGGTGGAGGGCTATGATGAGGCGCGTGCCGAGAGGGTGATCGAGGCGTTGTCAGCGGAGGGGCTGACAGTGGCGGATTGCTCCTGCCGCACGGGTGAAATCAGCGGGATGATCGTGGAGATCGAGATCGTCGTCGGCAAAAAGACCGCGCTGTCCAAGACGCTCTTACTGCGGGTCGTCAACCGCGCCTGCGGACGGTATTTTGAGGATCCCGAGCTGAGCTTTGAGGGCGATCGCGCGCGCGTCGTGATGTGCGAGATGCCGCTGTATGATCTGGAGATCGGCTCGGCGCAGCATGTATGCGACAACGGCGAGTTGTGCGGTGACTGTCTGAACTACTTCCGCGGCGGTATGGGCAGTACCGTGGCGCTGATCTCTGACGGCATGGGCTGCGGCGGCAGAGCGGCGGTGGACGCGAACATGGCGGTCAGCATCATGTCCAAGCTCTGCAAGGCGGGGCTGAGCTATGACTGCGCCTTAGCGGTGACGAATTCTTCACTGATGATCAAGAGCGAGGAGGAGTCGCTCGCGACGATGGATCTGGTGGATTTCAACTGCTTTACCGGCAGGGTCAAGCTGATGAAGGCGGGCGCCTGCACCACTTATGTAAAGAAAAACGGCAAGCTGCTGCAAAAAGAAATGCCCTCCCTGCCGCTCGGGATCCTGAATGAAGCCCGATTCAGCAAAGAGGACGTACTGTTGACAAAGGATGACTGGATCGTGATGGTGTCGGACGGCGTGATGATCGGCTCGCCCGAATGGATCGAAAAGCTGATCCTGAGCTGGCGCGACGGATCGGCTGAACAGCTCGCCGCGCGGATCGTCAACGAAGCGCAAAAGCGCAGGCGCGACGATCACGACGACGACATCACCGCCATCGCGATGCGGGTGGCGGAGAACGGATGAAAGTGAGGAGTTAGGAGTTAGGAGTTGAGGTTTCCCCTTTCGGTCGATCAAGTGTTGTATTCATCTCTGAGGATCGCGCGTATGACGGTATCGCACACACCCTGATTATTGCGGTTCGCCTGCCGCATGGTGCCCTCGTACCGCATCCCGCACTTTTCCATGACTCTGCCGGAGTTCGGGTTGTTCACATCGTGCCCCGCCTGGACGCGGTTGAGTCCGACGGTTTCAAACAGATAGCGGATCACGGCGCGGAGCGCTTCGGGCATATAGCCCCTACCCCAAAAATCGTCGCTCAGACAGTAGCCGACCTCGGCGGACGCGACCTCCTCATTGAGCCATATCACACTGATACTGCCGATGACCTGACCGACAGACTTTTCCTCGATCGCCCAGTAGTAGGTATCGGGATTCTCATAGGCAGCGATGACAGACTGTATGTAAGCTTTGACGTCATCCGTGTTTTGATACGGCGGCCATGTCATGTAGCGCGTGACCTGCTCGCGTGACATCCAGTTGTCGAACGCCTGCTGCGCGTCGTTGAGTGTGAATTGGCGCAGGATCAGCCGCTCGGTTTCGAGCCGAACGGTTCCCGTATGTTTCATAAATAATCCTCCGTATAGACACAGGGACGGCGTTGACCGTCCCTGTTTTTGCATATTTGTTATCCTTCCTTACGCAACAGCAAAAAGCTGCGGCTGCGGATGGTGACGGTACCGTTGCCGATCTCATAGCCGCCGAGGAAGTAATACTCCTTCATGCCGTCGGCGTTGAATTCGACGGTCTTGTCCTCGTCGCTCGGGTTGATGAACGCCGTGAAGCTGCCTCTTTTGTAGACAAAGGGATATTCCTTCTCCTTGGCGTACACGATCTCAAAATCGCTCTCGTTCATCAGCTCGGGATTGGATTTGCGCAGCGCGATCAGGGATTTGAGGTTTTCATAGATACTGCCGCCTACGCCGACTTGATCCTCGACGGTGGGGTAGCCCTCGCTGTAGTCGAGCGGCAGATAGAGCATATCCTCGTCCGCGTCGGAGAAGCCGAGGTTCTTCTCATGGCTCCACTGCATCGGGGTGCGTGAGCCGGTGCGCGAGAAGCCGCCTTCTTTGGAGATCAGGTCGGTGCGGTAGCGCATACCGATCTCGTCGCCGTAGTAGACGAAGGGTACGCCGGGCATCGTCATGATGAAGGCGTGGCTGAGCTGTATCATCCACTCGCTCATGTAGAACGGCGCGCGGGGCATATCGTGGTTGTTGGTGATGAAGCTGATATAGCCGTGGTTCTTTGAGCACATATAGGCGGGCACATAGTCGGCTAAAAAGGCGGTGATGTCACCGTGCGCGCCGTCGGCGAAGAAGCTCTGATTATCGCCGTCGGGGGTGGCTCTTTTGCGGAAGAGCTCGTTGAAGCCATTGCCCGGATGGTCGAGGTAAAAGTCCGCGTGGAAGCCCGCGTTGACGATCGCGCGCAGGGGGTTGCTCCATTCGCTCACCAGCACTGCGTCAGGGTAATCGCTGTCCATCATCCCGCGGATATCGCGCCAGATCTTGGCGGTCGCGATCTTGTCGTCGTCGTTCTTGACCAGCGAATCCGCCATGTCGACGCGGAAGCCGTCGATGCCCTTACTGAGCCAGAAGCGCATGATATCCTTGAGCGCGTCCACGGTTTCCCATGCTTCTTTGGAGTCGGACGAGAACTGCCACTCGGGGTGGGTGATCTCATAGAAGCCGTAGTTGAGCGCCGGCTGAGAGGAGAAGTAGTTGACCAGATAGTTGCCGTCGCGCTCGCAGATCCCGCACATCATGCGGTATTCGGACGGCGCGTCCCAGACGCATTTGGTGAAGATATAGCGGTCGTCGTGAGGCGTCGGAAAGCCCGTCTTGGCACTTTGGAACCACTCGTGCGTGTCGCTGGTGTGACCGGGTACAAGGTCAAGCAGGATCCTGATATCACGCCTGTGAGCCTGCTCCAGCAGATGCTCAAAGTCCTCCATCGTGCCGTAGCGCGGGGCGATCATCTTGTAATCGCGCACATCATAGCCCGCGTCCATGAACGGCGAATCATAGATGGGGTTGATCCAGATCGCGTTACAGCCGAGATTTTTGATGTAATCGAGCTTGGTCACGATACCGCGCAGATCGCCGATACCGTCCGAGTTGCTGTCGCAAAAGCTCTGGGGGTAGATCTCATAGAAAACGGAATTTTTCAGCCAGCTTGTACTCATGTCATTCACTCCTAAATATGTATTGTCGGTCGGGTCAGCTCCGACAAATATCCCTACCAAAATATTACAATATGTGACGGGAGGTGTCAAGAATAATTAGGAATTAGGAATGAGGAATTAGGAATTGTCGTCACCGTTCCGCGCGTCTTCACATAGAATAACAATGTCAATCCTTTCCATCCAACAACTTTCACTTGCCCGGGGGACGGGTTTTATTCTATGATGGTAACAGATATGAGGTGTGCGTATGACGGTTGAGATGATCGGAGAAAAGACGATATTGGTATCATTGCGCGAGGGGGATATGCGGCGGTATGCCCTCTCTTTGGATGATAACGTCGACAGGGTACGGTCAGGGCTGAAAGACCTGCTCTGCCGCGTGGGGGAGATCTGCGGACTGGATCACCGCGGCAAGAGCTATCTGATCGAGGCGCTGCCGTCAAAAGGCGGCTGTCTGCTGATCATCTCGGTACATACCGTCAAGCGCCGCAGAAAATTCCGCATCAAGCGTAAACAGGCGCGGGAGCTTTGCGTATTCTTCGACGCTGACGCGATGCTGGATTTTCGGCGGTCGTGCGCTCAGGGCGGCTATGCCGTTTATGAGTATGACGGCAGATACATCCTCCTGCCCGGCGTATCGTTGGACGAGAGCAGTATAGCGCGGCTGAGTGAATACGGCGAGCTGTACCCGGTGAGCGAGGCGGTTTTCGCGCGGATTCGGGAGCACGGCAAACTATTGCTGAAAAGCGGTTATCCGATGACTGCGTCCAGAGAAGCCAGATAGGCGGCGGGAGAGTGGCTGTCCGCGACACTGCACTTCGGGATCGCGCTCGACGAGGTGATCAGGTCGTTCAGATCGGCGCCGCTCGACAAAAAGTTGAGCAGATCGGCGTAGTCGGACATCATCGCTGAGAGGAAGATATCCGCGGCGTCGTCATCCATGTTTTGTGACAGCATGTGCGCGACCGAGATCATGAATTCATAGAGGCTGAGCTTGCGGTCGCCGACCTGTCTGCGGCGGCGGTAGTAGGCGTTGACGTTCGGCGCGAGATCATATACAGCGGCGATAAAGTTGTCCACGGCGCTTTGACGGGTGAAGCCGATATAATCCTCGCCCGTGAGCCGACGGTAGCCCGCGGTCATATCGCCCTCATTCGACAGCGAGATGTTTTTGCCGTACTTGGTGTAGCCCCAGCCCTCGGGCGGTACGCGGGTGAAGAGATCCTCCTGCCGCACAAGGTTGAAGATGCTATTATAGCGGTTGGTGCGGCGGCTGAGCGTGGTAGAGGGCGAGGCGAAGGTATAGGCGCAGACGCGTTCGAGCCCGTAGCGGTCGCACAGGCGCTTGGCGAGGATATTGGCGACGGCGCCGCCGCGGCTGTAGCCGGTCACAAAAAATTCCGGTTCCGTCCCGATCGCATGGGTGAATACATAGTCGCCGAGCCTCAGCTCCGCAAAGTCGGCAGCCTTCGCAAAGCCGCTGTGCTCCGCCGAATAGCCGACGTCGAAATTGGAATACCATTCGTCGCCCGAGGTGCCGCGCAGTACCACGGCGATCTGCAGGCGATCGTCCCTGACGCGGCTCGCGATGCACATCCCCACCTTATCGCGGTCGGTGTTCTCATAGGCGATCGTGACGATATCGCCGTAGCCCAAGGCGCTCAGATTATCGCGCAGCAGCTTTTCGTCATCGGCGCTCATGCTCAGCGCCGCGGCGACATGGCAGGCTGTCGGGCTGAAAAAACAGCTGTTATCAGGCAGAAAATCACGCGCGGCAGTGATCCGCCGCAGGACGGATCGGCGGGGTGAAGTCGACAGCGGACAGCGCAGCAGCCATTCTTTCTTTTCGGATTCGATGATCATAATACCCTCCATCGTGTTGACTAAATCGTAATTTGTGCTATAATAGCAAATGTCAAATCACGATCATCAAGCGTGCCGTTCATACGGACGCTATGTATAAGGAGAGATACTATGAAACGAATCATTTCGTTAATGCTCGCAATCATGCTCATTCTGTCGGTCGCCGCGATGGTCGGCTGTAACAAGGGCAGTAAAAAGACTGACACCGGCAGCGCGTCGAAACCGTCGAGCGCTTCAAGCGTATCAAGCGCGCAGAGCGCGGCATCTGTCCCCGAGGGCGCGGCGCCCATCGCCACTACCCCGGACGGTAAAGCTACCGGCTATACCAAGATCGATAAGGATGAAAACGGCAAAGTTACCCGCGACTATACCTACGACTCACTCGGCAAGCTGCAGGGCTCGGTCGGGTATGAATATGACGACAAGGGCAATGTGGCAAAGGAGATCCATTATAATGCCGACGGCGCTGTTGCCGGTCAGATCGTTTTTGAACGCAACGACGACGGTCTTGAGACCAAGCGTACCACGATGGACGCGCAGGGTAATGTGAAGTCGAGCGTTGTGACTACCTATAACGAGGACGGCACTTCCACCCGCACCAAGTATGACGCCGAGGGAAAAGAGATCAGATAATCATTACTAAGAATAGTTTCCAATAAAAAGAAGCAGGAGTTTGCGCTCCTGCTTTTTATTATGTCCGTTTTTTTATGTAATATGAGTATTATGGATCGATCGGTATGCGATTTATTCGCACAACGCGCGCAGCTCGGTGATCGCTTCTTTTGCGTCGGGAGCACCGAATACCGCCGTGCCCGCAACGCAGATATCCACGCCCGCCTTTGCGGCGGTGGCGATGGTATCCCTGGCGATGCCGCCGTCCACCTCGATCAGAGTGGAAAGCCCGCGCTCACCGATCTCCTTTTTGAGGAAGGTGACCTTGTCCATCATATCGGGCATGAAGCTCTGTCCGCCGAAGCCCGGCTCCACCGTCATCACCAGCACCATGTACAGCCTGTCGAGATACGGCAGGACGACCTCGGGCGCGGTACCCGGCTTGATCGCCAAGGCGGGCTTGACCCCGCGCGCTTCGATCAGCCTCAAGGTCTCGTCGATGTCGCTGTCGGACTCGGTATGGAAGGAGATGATGTCCGCGCCCGCGTCGGCGAAATCGTTGATGTAGCGGTGCGGTTCACTGATCATCAGATGGACGTCAAAGGGCTTGTCGGTCGCGTTCCTGAGCTTTTTGATGACCGGCGCGCCAAAGGTGAGGTTCGGTACAAAGTGACCGTCCATGACGTCGAGGTGCATGATATCCGCGCCGCCTTGATCGATGCGGACGATCTCGTCACGGAACACGGAAAAATCACAGGATAACAGGGAGGGTGCAATTAACATAATGAAACTCCTTAAGAGATTGTGTGGGGGAGGGTCTTGACCCTCCCGAAAGCTATATTGTCAGAATCGTTTTGTTATGATGATTTCATTATTCATTATTCAGTCTTCAGTCTTCAGTATTCACTATCACGGTCGCCTGACTAATTCGGCGATCAGGGTCGCGGCAACCCAGAAGCCGATGTAGATCAGCAGCTCGACGATCGACAGCCGTGCGACAGAGGCGTACAGCGCGAGGGTCGCGCACAACAGCAGACCTAAGATCATGCCGAAGATCTCGATCACGATGCCCAGACTGATATTGGATTTGACGCTGATACAGCCGCCCACGGCACGCGCCAGAGATCCGATGCGTCCGCGCGTCGCGACATAGGCGCGAGAGGCTTCCTCGACCTTTTCGGTAGCCTCGTCGATGACGCCGGAATAGCCCGGCGCGGTGACCTTGACCGAACGGTAAAAGATCTCGAAACGGCTCGCGATCAGCTCGGGAGTGATGTTGGCGTCGGTGGTGCTCACGATCAGCGACAGACCGCTGCTTTCGGCGCGCTGGATCTGCGTTTTGAGCGGATCGGCGGCTTCATAGGACAGCCCCAGTACCGCGACTGCCTGTCCCGCGACCGCGACATAGGTGATCTCAAGACCATTGCCCCGCTTGTTGAAGGGCACCTCGGTGGTGGGGATGGTGATGTGGTAGCGGTTCATCAGCTTCATGTTGCCGACGAGGATACGCTCGCCCTTGATCCATCCGACCACACCGCTTTTGTCCTCGTACATCACGCTCTCGACGGCGGGCAGGACGTTGTTGTTCTCCATCACCAGCTCGTCAAAGACCGGCGCGATGGGCGAATTCGCCTCGCGCAGTACCGCGGTGGCAAGCAGCAGGTTCTCGCTGATCCTGTACTGCAGCAGGGTGTACATCTCTTCGAGCTTGACAGAGCCGTTTGGGAAGAGGTCGGCGGCGTTCATCATCACGGCGTTGGTGTCGCAGAACTGGCGTACCGACGGATAGCCGGCGACCATCGCGTCCTCACGCAGCATCTTGCGGCTGAACAACAGCATCGGCAGGTTGCCCGCGAGCATACCGGTGAACGGGATGCCGATGCACAGCATGACCGTCAGCGCCGATACCGCGCCCTGCACGCTCTTGAAGATGATCGCGTAGATGACGGTGACGACAAGCGAGCTGATGATCGCGATCGGCGCCATCTTGCCGCTGAGCTCCTCGCTCGGATCGGGCGCGTAGGAGATCTTCAAAAAGTCCGACAAAAAGCGGGTGACATGCTGGTAGGCGATGATTCCCTTGGAGGAGGTCGTGCCGCTGATCATTCGACGCGCTGTTTCGACGTCGTCATATATCTTTGCCGCGTATGCGGGAGAGTGCGCGCTGATAAATTTAAAGTTGCTCTTGACCCTCAGCGCCATCAGCAGTCTGCCCGTAGCGTTCAAAATCAGCGCGAACGCGACGACAAAGCTGTACAGATGGTGGTCGCCTCCGACAAAGGAGGTCGAGGTGAAGAGGGATACCAGACATTGGATGAAGCACCCCAGATACGCGAGCGCGATCACAGTGCTGCAGTTGGATTTGAACCGTGCCAGCGGCTTGAGCCCGTCGATCAGGGTGTGCCGCGCGACCAGTCCCAGCGCGAAAGTCAGGATCAGATACAGTCCGCAGAAGGTGAACGCGCTGCCGGGGCCGTTGGCGGCGACCGTCGCCGCGCCTGCCATGCGCTCCCAGATCGTTAGTCCGAGCATCGCGATGCCGATCAGCAGTCCGAGCAGCAGATGGGTGAGCTGACGCTTGATGTTCTGGCGGGTGGTCTCAAAGATGTATTGCTCATCCTCGTTGCTGTTGTAGTCCATCGAGCGCACCTGTTCGTCCTCGGACGGTGTATTGAAGCCCGACGAGATGACCGCGCCCAGTACGCGGAAGAATTTAGCGACACGCGAACGCTTCTTTTTTTTGGGCTTCGGCGCCTGTTCGTCGAAGTTGTTGCGCATGATCTCTTTGTTCTTCTGCTTCTGCGCCGATTCGGCCTTGTGCCGCGCGGCGATCTGCGTGAGGGTATACAGCAGACTCTGGTGCGGTCTGACCATCGGCTTGGTCGCGTGATAATTCCCCGAGATGGTGGGGTCGGTGGATTTGAGGTATTCGTCATATTCGCTTTCGACCACATCGGTGAAGCGACCCGCCTTGAGGTATAGCTTATCCACGCTCTCCTCGTGCTGATACACGGGGATGGTCTCCACGATCGTGTCGCCCGAAGGGGTGTAGCCGGTCGATGGCTTTTTGGCGGAATGGAATCCGTGCTGCGCCGTGCTTTGTGCGGACTTTTGCGGCTCAGGCGCTTTGGCGGGATCAAGGCTGACGTCGATCTCATCGATATCCTGCACATAGATGTTGCGCAGCTTCTTGACGTCTATGACGTCCTCGATGATGTCTTCGGCGACAGTGGCGTTGGGATCGAGCTCGGGTTCGAGCTTGACCTCGGGAGCGGTGATCTTTTCGGGCATGCTGAACTCCAGCTTACCGCGGATCAGCTCGTCCTTGGTGACCTCCTTGCGCCGTGCCGCGGCTTCTTCCTCCAGCGGCTGTTGACGGCGGAATTTCACCTGTTTATCTTTTGTGGAGTAGATCTCCTCCATCTTGTTGTCGAGAGACTGTGGGGATGAGTCGTATGCCGCTTCGTTGATATCGGTCAGCTCGTCCTCTGTCGAATCCTCGACAGGCAGCTCGATGATACCGTCGGATTGATCCTTGTTATCTCCTCTGTCCCAGCGGAATATGCTCATGTTTCTCATCTCCTTTCTATAGGCTCCCTTTGGTAAAGGGAGCTGTCAGTGGACACTCGTGTCCGCTGACTGAGGGATTGTATCAATGTCGGCAAAGCCGACCACCTTATTTTTGCAGGGCGTTGATTCTTCTATTTACATAAGAATCAATGTCATCACATACTTCTTTAAAGCGTGTATGGATATCCCTGTTGGTATATCGTAAAACTACAATCCCATGTTTGTCTAAATATGTTGTTCTCTTTTTATCGTAGCATAGCGCGTCTTCTTCGTAATGTTGAGAACCGTCCAACTCAATGGCAAGTTTTGCTTTCGGACAGTAAAAATCCAAAATATAGTTGCCAAAGACTTTTTGCCTTGTAAATGCAATACCAAATGTTTGTCGGTAGGGTTTTAGATAATCATACCAAAGGTGGTTTTCCTCTTTGGTCATGTTTTTTCTCAATTCTTTTGCAAAGGGAACATTCTCTTTATTATGTATTCTATCCATAAAAACTACCTGATTCGGTTGGTCGCGCTGTAAGCGCTCTATTGATGCAATCCCTCAGTCATCGGCAAGGTATTGCCGATGACAGCCTCCTCGCCGGAAGCGGCTCCCCCCTTGTCCTTTGGACATTCCCACAACGGGGGTACCTTTACCAAAGGGAGCCGATGGCTATCTGCTTTCCGCGACCTTATACATCAGGATGCCGGCGGCTACGGAGGCGTTGAGGGAGTTGATCCTGCCCTTCATCGGCAGGGATACGATCACGTCGCATTTTTCGCGCACGAGTCGGGAGATCCCCTTGCCCTCGTTGCCGATGACCAGTGCCGCGCCGCCGCTGAAATCGGTTTTGCGGTAGTCTTCGCCGTTCATGTCCGCGCCGTAGATCCAGATGTTGCGGCGCTTCAGTTCATCGATGGTGTCCGCGATATTGGTCACTCTGGCGACAGGCAGGTATTCGAGCGCGCCCGCGGAGGCCTTGTAGGCGGTATAGGTCAATCCCGCGTTGCGGCGTTTCTTGATGATGACGCCGTGCGCGCCGACACACTCCGCCGAGCGGATGATCGCGCCGAGGTTGTGCGGATCCTCGATCTCATCGAGAATGATGATTAAGGGTTGTTCACCGCGCTCTTCGGCGAGCTTGAGGATATCCTCCACGGAGGAATACTCCTTCATCGCGCAGAGTGCCGCGATCCCCTGATGCGCCGCGCCGCCAGTCATGAAGTCCAGCTTTTTGCGCTCGACCTCCTGTACGGGGATACCGGCTTTTTTGGCTTTGGCGGTGATCTCCACCGCGGCGCCGGATGGATTGCCCTTGGCGACCATCACCTTGATGATCGAGCGTCCCGCGCTGAGCGCTTCGGCGACCGGGTTGCGTCCGATCAGCAGCTCGTCATTCTGATACGGCTGATTCTTTTCGTTGTTCATAGGCATACCTACACATTATAATCATACTTATACCAATACAGTATACCATATATAGTATGCGGCTTTGCTTCTTCGCAAGAATAAAAGCGAAAAATGAGGCAGAATTTATGAAATAATTATCGCTCTTTTTCGGCGATTTTCTCCACGATCCCGAATCCGCCGCTGACGGGATCACGGAACAGCTCCATTTTCGGCGGAAAAATCGTGAAGGAGAAGAACATAAGGTAGTACAGCCCCAACAGCATCAGCGCCGGATAGAAATAATCCTTGAGTCGATTCTCTGTGGTTTCCAGTCGATAGGTCAACCCCTGCGCCGCAAGCACCGCGATCAGTGACGCGGCGATGTCCGCCCATAGGACGGCGTGATCCGAAAACAGCGACATGAGATAGGAGGAGCCGATGATCATACCCGCCAGCAGGTAGAGTCCGATTACCTTGGCGACGACATACTGCCGAAAGTGTACCCTCAGCCAGCATAGCTGTATCAGCGCCCAGCCGATGTAGGGCGCGGCAAAGATCTTGGTGTGCTCCCATACGCTCTCATTGACCGCGCCGAATACGATGCTCAGCGCCGCGCCGCCGCTGAGCGGATAGGCAAAGTGCAGCAGCACGGCGACGCTGTAGATCAATACACAGCCCGCTGCCTCCGACAGCGCGATATTCTTCTTATCCATATGAACCCCTCAATTATCCGATTATCATTGTATCGGGATTGAAACGCGTTGTGATCCCGACCGCTGTGACAGCAGTATCCTGTTTTCGGCGAAAGGGCGATAAACAGTCGGTAATATGATATGAGAGGCGCCTTGTACACTATTCCGCTCCGGGGTGAAGGTTACAGGGGGCTATATTTTCAAAAAATAATTATTTTTAAGAAATTATACGATTTGTATTATTCGTATTTTTCAATAAAAATGTTGATAACTCTGTGGATAAGTGGAATAACTCAGGGGTCAAATCGCTCAAATCGACTGATATATCCATCGATTTTTTGACTTTTCATAGTTTTCCATAATTTTTTTAACAGAATTATCCTATCTTCTTTTTGTGAAAAAAGGGGAAATGATTATACAATTTGTAATATCATGCTTGTCAATTATCCAACGGAATAATACAGAATTATTTCAAAATTGTAACATTCGGGTCGTGGCGGTTATCAGCGGAAATCGTTCGGATATGAATTGTCGGGGGATGATCGAGAATCAGTATTTTATCCCACAAAGCAAAACACCCCGTGATCGTCACGAGGTGTTCATGTTATTCATTTGAAGATAAAAGTCTTAAAGATCAGCGTGACCCAGGTGCCGTTGATGACGCCCAGCACAATGCCGCCCAACACGTCGGTCAGGTAGTGGACCCGCAGATACATGCGCGAAAACGCGATCGCGCCCGCCAAAAGCAGCGCGGGGATCCAGATCCACGGAGGACAGCACCACGCCGTGACCGTAAAGGCACAAAAGGAAGAGGCGCTGTGTCCGGAGGGGAAGGAATGATCCTTGGGTTTATTGATTTTCATGTCTTCATCCGATATCCAAGTGGACGGACGGTTGCGGCCGACGGTCTTTTTGATGAGGATCTCACCGATCAGATAGTTGACGCTCAGAGCCGCGGTCATGATCGCGCTGGTCTCGCGGTATCGGCGGGAGATCAGGAAGGGGATCACAAAAGCGACCCACCAGATGAATCCGCCGGTGCCGGCATAGGTGAACATCACCATGATCTTGTCCAGCACGGGGCGGTGGATCTCAGACATCCGCTTCAGCACGCGCTCATCCATTTCACGCAGTTTATGAAACATAAGACGCTCCGTATCGATTCAAATAGTCATTGCGAGGGGCAAACACGTGTATGTTGCCCTGCAACGATTTCAATAGATCATAATAACAGTTTTATTATATATGATAAATGAGAAATGTGTCAATATTTCGGGCAAAGTTTTTGCAAAGAAGTCAAAAAAAGCTCCCTTGCGGGAGCCTTATCATTTGCGGTTATGGATATTGTTCAGGATCGTTTCGATATCGTCCTGCGTGGTGGAGGCGTCGAGCTGCACATCCTCGGTCGGATCCTCCGCCTGAAAATCCTCTGCCGGGGCTTCTTTTTCTTCGACATTCACCCGACGGGCGCGCAGAGAGCGGCGGCGCGGTGAGCCGTCCTTTTTGTTGAAGGGGAGCACATCGGCAAGCAGCTGACCCAGATAACCGCACAAAAAGTAGGCGACAATATAGATCAGCACCGTGTACCACGAGGCTCTCCACATGCCGTAGAGCAGCGCGGCAAGCGCGTAGAAGATCGGCGCGATCAGGCACAGATAAAGATTGTTCTGTTTTTTCTGGAGCTTATAGAACACGCCGCAGCCGAAGGCGGTCAGCGGAAAGATGCCGATCTGGATGATATAGGTCGCGGCAGACGCGGTCTTGCCCATGAAAAGCGGCAGCAGCAAGAAGATGATGCCGGTGATGATGATATATGGTAAAAGCTCCTTGAGCGTTTTTTCAAGTTTGTCGTTCATATTTTCTCCGTAGTATGATACTTGTTTCGTTTCTGTTTTTCAGCAGCTCTAATTATAGATTATCATTTTCATAAAATCAAGATAAATATTACCTAAAATTCGTCGATTTTTTGATTGACTTATTAGTGACAGGGGAGTAAAATAGAATTACTGCGGGATAGGGCGCGAGCCGATATCCGGCAGAATCCAATCACGAAAGAGGCGAAGATATGGACACCGGAAGTACCGGCGGCGCTGCCGGAGGGCGACGAAGTGTCAAGTATTGCGGTAAGGATCCCAAGGATCCGGTTTTCAGTGAAAAGCAGATGAACATGCGCTTGGGGGGTTCTGCATTTTAGCCCGTAAAAGGCGCTTTGCGTGATCGCGCGATCGGCGCCGGAGCGATCTGTTTTTCACTGAAAATCGGCAGACAGCCGCAATACCCCTTCTACAGTGCCTCCACGAATCCAAAACGTAGGAGGTTATTTTTATGGAAAGGAATACTGTGAGCTTGTTCGAGACGATCCAGACCCTGCTCGATAACAAGCGCTATTCCACCCTGCGCGACATCCTCAACACGATGAATCCCGTCGATATCGCGGCGGTGTTTGAGGATCTGCAGAGTGAGAAGACGGCTCTGCTGTTCCGACTGCTGCCCAAGGAAACGGCTGCCGAGACCTTTGTCGAGATGGATGAAGAGACCCAGCAGCTGTTGATCCACGGCTTTTCGGATACGGAGCTCAAAGAGGTTATCGACGAGCTGTATGTCGATGACGCGGTCGACCTGATCGAGGAGATGCCCGCGAATGTGGTCAAGCGAATCCTCAGACAGGCTGATCCCCAGACAAGAAAAGAGATCAACGAAATTTTGAAATACCCCGAGGACAGCGCCGGGTCGATCATGACGACCGAGTGCGTGATCCTCCGTCCCAAGATGACCGCGGAAGAGGCGATCAAGCGCATCCGCCGCACCGGTATCGACAAGGAGACCATCTACACCTGCTATGTGTCGGACGCGTCCTCCACCCTGATCGGTATCGTCACCATCAAGACGCTGCTGCTCAGCGATGATGACGAGGTCATCGAGAACATCATGGAGACCAACGTGATCTCGGTCAACACCCTTGACGACCAGGAAGAGGTCGCCCAGATGTTCAACAAGTACAATTTCCTCGCGCTGCCCGTCGTCGATAAAGAGAACCGTCTGGTCGGTATCGTCACGGTCGATGACGCGATCGACGTCATGGAAGAAGAGGCGACCGAGGATATCCAGAAGATGGCGGCTATCACGCCGACCACCGACAAGCCCTATGACCGTATCGGCGTGTTCGAGACCTATCGCGCGCGTATCCCGTGGCTGCTGATCCTGATGATCTCCGCCACCTTCACCGGTATGATCATCACCGGCTTTGAGGACGCGCTGGCGGGCTCGCTGGTGCTGTCCGCCTTCATCCCGATGCTGATGGATACCGGCGGTAACTCCGGTTCACAGGCGTCCGTCACCGTCATCCGTGCGCTGAGCTTGGATGAGATCGAGTTCAAGGACATTTTTAAGGTCATCTTCAAAGAAGCGCGTGTATCGCTCTTGTGCGGCGTCACACTCGCCGCGGCGAACTTCGCGAAGATCATGCTGTTCGACCGTCTGGTGCTCGGCAATACCGGCATCACCGTCCAGGTGGCGCTGGTGGTATGTCTGACGATGGTCGTTACCATCTTTATCGCAAAGCTCGTCGGCTGTACCCTGCCGATGATCGCGGCGAAGATCGGCTTTGACCCCGCCGTCATGGCGTCGCCGTTCATCACCACCATCGTGGACGCGATCTCGCTGTTCGTCTACTTCCAGATTGCTCAGGCGATCCTGCATCTGTAGACCGCGCGGCGTAAAGCGCTATGTGATCTCAATCAGAAAAACGACTCCCTCTGTGACTTATGCCGCAGAGGGTTTTTGTCTTTAAAAAACGCCTGCGATGTTGACGAATTGTATTGCATTATAAATTTAATTACTATATAATAAAATATATAAAATCATATTGAAAAAACATAATTAATATGATTGATTCGGAACAAAGGGGATAAGTGGCATGAAAACGAATTGGAAAAGACGCATATTTTCGCTCGTGCTGTGTATGGCGTTGCTTTTGACGGGCTTTCCTGTGGCTGTATACGCGCAGGAGGCTCAGCCGACGGGTGAGATCACCGGCTCCGGCGATGTGGAAAATGAAACGCCGATCGAGGTGGATGTTGCCGAGGCGGAGGATGTGCCTGTTGACGGCGGCTTTACGCTGACCGATGACGGCGAGCCGGTGCTCGAGGTCAAGCATCAAAACGAGCTCGCCGTGACCGGCGCGTTCGACGGCACGATGATGAACGGTTTTTATACCGCCGACTTCGTCATGCCCGATACCGGCTACAATGTGTTTTTGACCGGGCTCACGAAGAACAACGTAGCGCGGATCAAGCAGGCGATCATCGACAATTATGTAGAGGGCAAGCTCTTTGAGATGAAGAACCTCGGCTTTATCGATGTGGAAAAGACATGGTATGGTGATGACGACGACCTGATGTGCGGACCGGCGACAGCCTCCAATATGCTGGTCGGCTCCGGCTGGGCGGCGCAGGCAGGCTTTACCAACAGCGACGATTTGTTTGAAAAAGTTCTCGAGGCTTTCCCAAATCGAGGTACTGATGGAACAACTGTTTTCTCATGGTTTTTCAGCGGAGTTGCGGAGAACTGGGAATACGATTCTCCCGGATTTGGCGGGTATTTTCCGCAGTATGATTGCTTTGACATGATAAA
>JAHKVW010000065.1 GCA_020624805.1 bacterium
AATTCAGCGCTTAACTCCGTTCGACTTGCATGTGTTAAGCACGCCGCCAGCGTTCGTCCTGAGCCAGGATCAAACTCTCTAAAAATGGTATCTTAATTTGTTGCGGTACGTCGACAAGCACCGTACCCTACAAAGTAAAATCATTCTCAGAGCTAATCTGCTCAATTTAAACACTTGCGTGTTAGATTAATCTCAAAACATTTTCATGTTCCGGATTACCTTAGATGTAATTACATCTGTAATTTCTTGAGTACTCTCTGTGTCTCCACAGATGCTCTCAAAGTAATTACGGGTTATCTTCTTCGTTGTTTAATTTTCAAGGTCCTTTGTCACAAATCACGAAAATGAACTCTTTTCGTTGTGAAAAACAACGATTTTTGAGGTCGCTTTCTTGATTAGCGAACATTAAGATTATACTGCGTATAAACACAAAAGTCAAGCATTTTTTTCAAAAAATTCAAAAATTTTTCAAATCCCAAGTTCTGGGTGCTTTTTCGACTGTATAATACAACATCTTGTTAGTCATTTTGCACATCAACGCAATAAAGTCCCATAAATCGACGCTATTGTTTTGGATGTGATCGGTCGCTGTATACTATTAATGTATCTCGCTGACGCTCGGTCAATTGATGCAATCCCTCAGTCCTCGTTTGAGGACAGCTCCCTTTACCAAAGGGAGCCTGTAATAGAAACTCACCCTCCGGGGAAGGAGGATGAGTCATATACATTATTATAATAGGTTGAGATTGTGAGGAGTTGTCCAAATCTTTGATTTGGCTAACAACTCCCATGCAAGGCTCTCCCAAGAAGCGGAGCTATAAGGCGAACGCTGATTGGTTGAGAGCTACTGCCATTACCTTTTGTTCAGCCTCGCAATGACTTTTTTCTTGTGTTGAGATTGCCACGTCACAGCCTTGGGCTGCTCCTCGCAATGACAATTTTAGGGAATCTGAGTTAAGACAAAACGGTCATTGATCCGATAAGTTCCTCCATCAGCTGTTGGTCTTGGGCGAAGTTCTCTGCTCGTCCGATGATCTGGACGGCGTAATACACCTTGCCGAGCTTGACGACATACAGATCGCTGTGCTGAGTGATATTGGTGTTGATCACGGTATACGTGAATCGAATTCCGGTCGCAGGATAGCCCATGACATCCCGGCTGAGGCGTTCGCGCATACAGTATTGCTGCAGTCTGTTTTCGAGCACCATCTCAGCGCCTCTGAGTACCGAGCGCGTGGTCGTCATAAAACCGAGTAGAACCGGCTTGACCCAATAAACACTGATGATGACGTACCGATCCTTGTCGTAAATACCACAGCGGTGCGCGTCGGATCGAAAGTATTTTTTCAGCTCGACGGGGGTCATCTCATGAAAGCCGTCGGGATAGGCTACCGAAAATGTGTAATTAACGGAAAGAACATTCTTATTCATTGTGATCCCTCCTGTTCCGCTATTATTGACTGTATCTGCAGTATAACAGAGCAACAGTCACAACACCGTGACAAACAGGCGGACGAGATTTTCCCTTTTCGGTTGAGATTACCACGCCGTCGGCTCGCAATGACTATTTTATCAATTACAGGCAAGCCGCGCCGATGATACCCGCGTCGTTGCCCAGGCTCGCGATGCAAACCTTTGTCTGCTTATCGTTATACTTGGTGAAGCGCTCCTTCTCAATGATAGTGCGCAGCGGACCTAAGAGGTTCTCACCCTGACCGGCGATACCGCCGCCGATGCACAGGACGTCGGGCTGGAAGATGTTGATGATATTGATCAGACCGGTCGCCAGATATCCGATATACTGATTGACTACCTCAGCGCCGGTGTTGTCGCCTGCCTGCTGCGCGTCAAAGGCGGTCTTGCCGTTGACGTTGTCGATATCGTCGTCCGCGAGATGGAGCATATAGGAGAACTCCGCCTTTTCGTTGCGGATCGCTTCCTTGGTCATATTGATCAGCGCGGTAGCCGAAGCATACGCCTCCCAGCAGCCCTTTCTGCCGCAGCCACATTCTCTGCCGTCCTTGACGATGACCATGTGACCGAGCTCGGCGCCCGCGAAGTTGGAGCCGGAATAGATCTTGCCGTCGATGATGATACCGCCGCCGACGCCGGTGCCGAGGGTGATGGCGATCGCGTTCTTGGTGCACTTTGCGGAACCGGCAAGGAACTCACCGAGTGCCGCGGCATTCGCGTCGTTCTCGACCTTGGTATACTTATGGAGGCGTTCCTCCATCATCTTTGCGATCTCCCAGTTCTTGAAGAAGAGATTCGGGGAGGTCTCGATGATACGGGTCTCGGGGTTGACCGCGCCGGGTACGCCGATGCCGATATAGTCGATATCGTCCATTTTGAGCTTCGCCTTTTTGATAGCCTCTTTCACGATCGCCGCCATGGAATCGCAGATCTCCGCCTCGGGACGGGGAACATTGGTTTTGCAGGACGCTCTCGCGATGATCTCATAATCACTGTTGACTACACCCGCCACAATATTGGTGCCGCCTAAGTCGATACCTACTGTATACCTCATAATAACCTCCGGATGGTGTTTTATTTATAGGCGTTTTCGCCATATATAAATAGTATAGCATATGTATGGAATCAAAAAAAGGCTTTTTTCTTCTTTCGATGTAGAAAAAAAGCCGTCGGAGTTGTGTATATTTACCATCACAAAGGGTTTCTCCCTTCGGTCGATCAATTAATGCAATTCCTCAGTCGACTTTGTCGACAGCTCCCTTTACCAAAGGGAGCCTTGGAAATCGGCTACTTATACTATTGATAAAAAGGCGCGGGGAAACCGCGCCTTTTGCTTTACTTATTCGGTTCTCTTGATGTTTTCTCGAGTTGATCCTTTTTCTTATCCTTGTTTCTGAAAATGATCAGCTTGGAGAACACATAATTGAGGATGACGACGAGGACGCTGACGATGATCTTTGCCAAAAAGCCGTCGATGCCGAACAGCTTTTGATTCAAGCCGACCGCCCACAGCAACGGGACGCCGAACCATTCCATCACGCCGGTGATCAGTCGTGCCAGCACGAAGAGCCACAGCTCCTTCATCACCAATCCGAAGCGCCATGACTTGGAATCGAATACCCAGAGCTTGTTGGTCACAAAGGCGAAGATAACGCTCAATACCCATGCGATGAAGTTGGCGATGAAGATATAAAAGATCTTCATCGAGATATCTCTGCCGAACAGCGTGAAGAGGATCGTTTCGCTCTCGGTCGCGCTGCCGAAGAGCTTGATCAAAACCGTGTATACCAGCCAGTTGACCAGCGTGGTCAGCACGCCGAAGACGATATACATGATGATCTCTTTGTATTTGATAAACAGATTCTTGATTTTTTCCATATGTTCTACCTTTGCGGCAGGATGAAACCCTGCTTTACAATATGTGTTTCATTTGCTCCGCGTTTAAAGAGCATGGATCGGAAAGGTCTCCACCTCATCCGACCTTTTCGACTTGAAAGCCGAAAAGCCCACCTTCCCCTCAAGGGGAAGGCTTTTTGTCGTCGAGATTGGTTTCCTTGGCGATATAGATGGGGCGATCCTTGGATTCGATATAGATCCTGCCGATATACTCGCCCAGCACGCCGACGGACATCTCGATGATACCGCCCATGAACAGCACCGCGCACAGGGTGGTGACATAGCCGGGCACATCGATGCCTATGATCAGGGTCTGGATCAGTGTGATGATGATCCAGATAAACGCGAGCGCCGAGATGATGAAGCCCAGCACAGCGATGAATCGCAGCGGTGTGACCGAAAAGCTCGTGATGCCGTCCAGCGCGTACTTGAACAGACTCCAGAAGCTCCACTTGGTCGTGCCGACGGTACGCTCCACGTTTTGGTATTCGATCCACTTGGTCTGATAACCGACCCAGCAGAACAGTCCCTTGGAAAAGCGCTGTTTCTCGCACAGGCTGATGATGCTGTCCACCATCTGGCGCGACATGATGCGGTAATCCACCGCGCCGTCGGGCATTTTGACGTCAGAGATCTTGTTCTGGAAGCCGAAGAATATCTTGGAGATCATCTGTCGGATCGGGTTCTCGCCCTTTTGCTTGGCACGATAGAGCGCGCAGCAGTCGTAGCCCTCTTCCACGCCCTCGATCATCTGCGGGAACATCGCGGGCGGATGCTGCAGATCGGCGTCCATGACGATCACATAATCGCCGGTGGAATGTTCGAGACCCGCGTACATGGCGCTTTCCTTGCCGAAGTTGCGGGAAAAGGAGATATACTTGGCATTGCTGTACTTGGCGGCAAGCTCGCGCAATACTTTCAGGGTGTTGTCCCCGGAGCCGTCGTTGATAAAAATATAGCGAAAATCATAGTCGGGGATGGTCGCGATGACTTTATTGGTCTCCTCGATAAAGAGAGGCAATACCTCTTCTTCATTATAACAGGGGACGACAATATCGATCAGCTTCAATTTTCACACCTCCGTAAATGAGGAATGGTTTCCCAATCCTTGCGTTATCATAACACATCGTAACTTTTATTATACCAAAACAAACCCATCGTGTAAATGAGTATGAAAAAATTTTTTGAAAATTATCAATAAAGTGTTTACCTCGTCTGTAAATAATGGTAATATAAATATGTATGTAAATTTATAAAGGCAATGTGCATCTCAAAATTTGCGGTATTGCCTAAAGGAGAATCGTATGTCAGCTAAGTTTAAGACAAAAACCGCATCCCCTCCTAAAAAGGCTCCTACCCTGGCGAAGGACTCCTTTATGGACCGCTACGGCGTATGGATCTACCTTTTCTTGGCGTTTTTAGTCCCGTTCCTTCTGATGTTTTTCGCGTTCAAGATCGCGGGGGTCTCTCCGTTCGGCACCAACCAGATCCTCGCGACCGACCTGTGGCATCAGTACTATCCGTTCCTGGTGGATTATCAGGACAAGCTCCAGCACGGCGGCTCGCTGCTGTGGACATGGAAGAGCGGCGGCGGTACCAACTATGCCGCGTTGATGTCCTACTATCTGGCAAGTCCGCTCAACTTCTTCTCTGTACTGGTTCCCGCGGATAAGCTCAGAGAATTTCTGTATGTCATCACCTGCGTCAAGATCGGTCTGGCGGGCTTCTTCTACGCGCTGTTCCTCAAGATCACCTTCAAGCGCAAGGATGTTTCCATCACCGCGTTCGGCATCATGTATGCCCTGTGCGCGTTTATCATGGGCTACTACTGGAACGTCATCTGGCTGGATACCATCGCGCTGCTGCCGCTGGTCATCGCCGGAACCTTCGCGCTGCTGCGGGAAGGAAAGTTCCGGATCTATGTCATCGCGCTGGCGCTGTCCGTCCTCGCGAACTACTACATCGGACTGTTCACCTGTATCTTTGTCCTGCTCGTATCCATCGGCTACTGTATCGTAGAATACAAGGGCTGGAAGGATCTGATCAAGCAGTTTCTTAAAATGGCGGGCTTCTCGCTGTTATCACTGATGATGTCGGCGGTGCTGGTCCTGCCCACCTACTTTGCGCTGCATTATACCTACTCCGCGGAGAATACCTTCCCCAAGGACTTTGCCATCAACATCGGCAGTAAGGCTGACTTCGGCGGCGTGCTGGAGGGTATCGGAAAGACCATCGCCAATTCGGTCGCCTTCATCAAGCCGACCGAAAAAGAAGGCCTGCCCAACGTCTATTGCGGCGTGTTCGTCATCTTTTTGGCACTGCTGTTCTTCTTCTGCTCCAAGATCAAGGTGCGCGAGCGCGTCTTCTGCGGCGGATTGATGCTGTTCTTCATGCTCAGCTTCATCATCCGTCAGCTCGACTATGTATGGCACGGCTTCCACTTCCCCAATATGCTGCCGCACCGCTTCTCATTCTTATACTCGTTCCTGCTGATCTATATGGCGTTCAGGGTGTTTATGAACATCGACAGCGTCAAGCTCGGGTCGGTGATCGGCGGCATCCTCGCGTTCGCGATCTATCTCGGCATTGCCGCTACTTATTTTGACGGCGAAAAGGTCAAGCTCTCGCCCATCTTTGAGAACCAAAAGGTCGATCCGATCCTTTGGTCAGGCTTCATCGGCGGCATCCTCGCCGCGTGGGTACTGCTGTACTCGCTGCGCAACAAGATCCCGCGCCTCGCGATGGTGATCGGCACCTCGGTCATCGGCGTCACAGCGGCGGTCATCATTTTTGTATCCGGTAAGGTGATCAACTCCGCCGTCAGCAAGGACGGTGGAAATGCCTTCCATATCTTCTTAGGCATCGTCATCCTGCTGTTGACAGCCGCCGCCGCGCTGTTGATCAGCTCCAAGGACATGAACAAGGATCACCAGATGACCAAGGTGGTATTATCTGTCGTTCTGCTGATCCTCGCGATGGTAGAGGGTCTGTTCTCTGCCGCGGGCGGCGTCAAGACCGTCGGCGTCACCGACGCGAAAAGCTATCCTCTCGGCGGCCAGGATACCCTCAACTGCGTTGAGAAGGTCAATAATCTTGAACAGGACAACATCGACCTGCCCCGTACCGAGGTCAACAAATACCATTCGCTCAACGATAACGCCCTCATCGGCGCGGACGGCATCTCCATGTTCAACTCGATGGTCAACAAGAATATCACTACCTATATGGAGAAGTTCGGCATCTGCGGATGGGAGGCTTCCAACCGCTATACCTATCAGGAGAGCTCCCCCTTCACCAACCTGATGCTCAACGTCAAATACCTGATCACTCCCTACGGCGCGTATCTCGACACCGCCCATATGGATCAGATCTATCAAAGCGGCAATGTCAAGCTGCTGCAAAACAAGTACTATCTGTCGCAGGGCTTCATGACCAAAAGCACACTGAGCACCTATGACGTCAAAAACGCTTCGACGAATCCGATGGACAACCAGAACAATATGTTCCGCCTTGCCACCGGTCTGGAGGGCGATATCTACCGGTACCTGAACAGCTCCTCCTGTACCGCGGGTACCGAGGGCGCTTCGATCTCAGCCGCGAACAAGGGCATGTTCACCTACAGCTCCTCACAGAAAAACGACTCCTATGACGTCAACTACATTGCCGACGCCGACGGCACCGCGGTCGCGTACTTCTCCGGCAGCACGGATAATATCTCGATCCGCGTCAACGGCGCCGAAAAGATCGGCTACTATATCAAGCGTCCGTTCATCATGATGATCGGCGACGTCAAGCAGGGCGATACGATCACCCTGCACGCCACCGTGAACAACAGTTCCACCGGCACCCTCACCTCTTACTGTGCGATGTTCAACGACGACTTGTTCAAACAGGGCTATGACCTGCTCTCCAAGTCTACGATGAACGCAACAACCGTCAAGGACAACTATATCGCCGGCGATATCACCGCGCAGGAAGACGGCTTGTTCTACACCTCCATCTCCTACACCAAGGGCTGGAAGGCATATGTCGACGGTGTGGAGACCGAGATCACGCCCGTCGGCGACGCGATGCTGGCGTTCCCGATGAATCAAGGCGATCATCACATCGAGCTCAAGTACATTCCCGAGGGCTTCATCCCCGGCGTGATCTGCACACTGCTGGCGCTGATCATCTTCATCGCGCTGATCATCCTGGCGCCGAAGCGTGAGCAGATCTTCGCGAAGTTCAAATCGAATAAGGCGATCTCAGCCGCTGATAACGAAAAAACCATGTTAGCGGATCCGGATGACGAAAAGACGATGGCAGCGGATCCGGACGACGAAAAGACGATGGTGGCGGATCCGGATGACCAAAAAACAATGACGGCGGACGACAAACCGGCTCCCTCTCCGAAGAAAAAGGGTAAGAAAAAGAAAAAGAAATAATATCTATCACAATAGGCGGCGTTTGATCAAACGTCGCCTGTTTGATTGCTTTCTGTCCTATCTATCGTTTTTGACAACAGAAGTGTCCGTCATTCTGCGGACGAGCAATGCTCGTCCCTACGGTAGTATGGATCTCCACCGAAAGATTACTTTTGTATAATCGAGTAGGGCGGAAATAATCCGCCCTCTCACACCACCGTACATGCCGTTCGGCATACGGCGGTTCAATTCAATTTTAAAGCATGCTGCTTCAAG
>JAHKVW010000066.1 GCA_020624805.1 bacterium
TCAGACCATTCCTTCTCATTCTACAGCTTAGGCATTGAAAAGGAAAACAGACACGGCTGGCTACCGTGTCCATTACCTTAATTTATATTGTAGGAGTATGATGTATGAAAAAGATCATTTCGCTGGTGCTTGTCGCGGCGTTGCTGCTCTCGCTGTTCACCGTGACGGCGTTTGCTACCGAACCGACCTCAGGCCCCGCGCAGAAGCCGTTTATGTACGGCGGCGCGCGAATCGGTATCTTTGACACAACGACCAAAAATAACTACTACACATTGAATTATGATTATGATCAGCAGAAAGTCGTGATCAATAACAGTGCCGTCGAGGGCATGACCTATGATCTGTCGACCAACACGCTGACGATCAACAACCTGAACAGACCGAACGACGAGCTGTTCATCTGGTACATGGGCAACGATTTCAAGATGAATGTCGTCGGGAATTGTTCGCTCGGCATCATTAATGTCTACAATTATTTCAACTTCCATGACACCAGCCTCAATATCGTCGGCACGGGTACGCTGTCGGTGAATGAGCAGAATCTCAACGACAGAGCGATCTCGATGTTTGCTGACGGTGAAAGCCCGGCGATGAGCCTCGATATCGCCGATACCGTGACCGTCCATCTTTATAATGACGCGGTCGATGATGAAGAGCATCCCCTGCCGCTCGTCTATTTGAGCGGTACCGTGATCACTCCCGAGGACGGCGGCGCGATCACCGTCGGCGGCAAGGCGGCGCCCGAGGCAAAGAGTGAGCAGATCGTAGAGCCGAGAGCCGATACCGTCAACGCGATCGTCGTCAATCGAGACGTAGAACACACCCGCGGTCAAAGGGTAAAGTCCAAGACCGATCCCAACGGCGTGTACGCGCTTGCTGTTATGGACGGCGTTATCTATGTCGTTTCCCGTTATATCTATTCCAACGATCTCGGTATGTGGATCGTTGATTACAGCTTTAGAGACACCGGATATAACGGCAAAGAATACACCAAAGCTGAATTTGAAGAAGCGTATGACTATGTCTACGGTATGGCGCCCACTCCCATCGAATATGCCGATACGTGGGCATATGAAAACCGCGGCAACGAAGCGGTCAAGCTCACAAAGCACGGTGAGCCCGAGGCTGTCTATGCCGGCACTGTCGATTGGGACGAGGATCTCTATGATCCCGAGGGCTATACGGTTTATCGTGTGATCTGGGACGATGAGGAAGAGATATACAAAGAGGATACCTCTTTTGAATCCCGCTACTATACCATCGCTCAGCTCAAAGAAGATGGCTATCAGATCGAAACGAAACAAGTCACCGAGCAGATGGAGCTGACCGTATGGACTTCCGATGACTTTGATGATCCTTCAGGCTTTGAACTGACCAATAACGCTATCAGGCGCAAGTCCGCTCCCGACGATCTCTTTGTCGAGGTCGGTACCTATACCGGCGGGGGCGAGACCGGAATCACCATGCACCGCGTGCATTTTGATCCTGAGGCGGAAAAGTTCTATATCCTTTACAACTCGTACTCTTCTCAGGAGTTTCTCAGCGTTTCCTATGAGGATCTCGAGAATGAGACCGATTTCTATTATGACGTTCAGACGATCGACAAGCCGGTTAAGATCCGTTTTCTCGACCGGGATTATGGTACGGGCTACTATATGCGCGGCGGGATAAAGGTGAGTAAGACCGGTGATCCCGACTCGGTCTATGCTTATAGCCAATTTGATCGTTATGTGAGTCCCGGCGTCTATGAGCCATACTATGAGCTGATCAGGCTGGTATATAACGAGAAGGTCGGGTGCTACTTTGAGGATCCGGAATTTGAGGCTTATGAATTTTCGGAAATGTACCAGATCGAAGCGCAGGGCTACCAAGTCGAAAAGAGCGAACAGATCCTCGATTATGTCACCAAGGGTGAAGTCGATCGCGGCGAATTTGATGTTTATACCGATAATAACGGCAAGAGATACTACGCCGACTATTATGACAATGTATACAGTTTCGCCGAAAGCGATCTGATCACGCTACCGGGCGATAACACAGCCTACTATTGGGGCAATAAGGTAGACTCACTGAGCAGGGATGATCTCAATGATACGATCCATGACGTGACTACCGATCAATACAGCTACTGGATTTCAGGCCCCGAGTATCACCATGTCGCGGGTGAAACGCCCGCAACCGGATATACCGTCAGCGGTAAGATCACCAGCTATCTCAGCGACACTGAAAATGTTACCGTTACCCTGACCGGTACAGACAACAACTATACTGATAGTTCTGTTGGTACTGATACGACCTATTCTTTCAGTAACGTACCGTCCGGCGAATACAAGATGACAGTAGCTAAGAAGGATCACGTGACCCGTGAGTATACCGTTTCCGTTTCCGCCGACACCACGCAGGACGTCAAGATCTGCCCGATCGGCGACGTGAACATGAACGGCAGAGTCCAGTCCAACGACGCGACCAAGGCATATAAGCACGTTCAGGGCGGCGCAGAAGATCAGCTGACCGATTACGCGTTCAAGTGCGCTGACGTCAACAAGAACGGCAGGATCCAGTCCAATGACGCTACCCAGATCTACAGACAGACTACCGGTGCGCACAACCTGTTCTGATTGCTGATCTCAATCATGGATCATCATGAATCAACATTTACCCCCGCTTCGGTTGAGGCGGGGGTTTATATAATTGGTGCCTTCAAGGCGTGGAAATAAACCCCCGGTTCAACCGGGGGAAAATAAAAAGCTGTGCAAAAATGTTTACCGAAGGTAAACTAAAACCCGAGAAGAGGCAGATTTCAAAATATAGAAATCATTGAATAGGGCGAGCTTGACCCGTTCACGGGTTGTGGTGCATGTAATGCGATGATAAAAATTCAGAGCCCCCGGCTGCAGGGGGCAAGCCAGTAATATCCCCTTCTAGGGGTAGAGCAAACCACCCGTTGAACGGGTGGTTATGATTCTAAAACAGAATAATTGTTTTGCTCTAAAAAAACACTTGATTTTTTCAATAAAGTGTGGTAAAGTAATAGAGCTGAATCAAATACGGAGGCTTAGCTCAGCTGGTTAGAGTACCTGCTTGACGTGCAGGGGGTCATTGGTTCGATTCCAATAGTCTCCACCATATTAAAATAACAGGGACACCGTTTTGGTGTCCCTGTTATTTTAATTATAACAAGCAAAGTGAGAGACTATTGGAATCGAACATAGAGAATCTGATCTTGTATTTGAGATTGACAAAGATTATTGTCGATATTATAATTGATTAGGATTCATTTGGCATAATTCGACATTGAATAATACGAATAATATGATAAAGAGGGTATCAATATGCAAATGGTGTTGCAGATCGTTCTGCTGATCGCGGGATTTGTCGCGCTGATCAAGGGCGCGGATCTGTTTGTGGACGGCAGCTCGTCGCTTGCCGCTATTTTTAAAGTTCCGTCGGTCATCATCGGTCTGACGATCGTGGCGATGGGTACCAGCGCGCCGGAGTTGGCGGTCAGTACCGCGGCGGCGATCAACGGCTCTAATGAGATCGCCGTGAGTAATGTGGTCGGCTCGAACCTGTTCAACCTTTTGATGGTGCTGGGCGTATGCGCCTTGATCAAGCCGCTTCCGATCGATAAGGTCATCAAAAAGCGTGATTTTCCGTTCTCGATCATCATCACGATCGCGCTGTTCGTCGCGTTGGGGATCGGCGTGCTGCAGACGACCGACTTTGCGATGGTCAAGATGAGCGACGATGTATCGACATTAGAGTGCTGGATGGGCATCAGCCTGCTGGTCATCTTTGTCGGTTATTTGATCTTCCTGATCTGTTCGGCGATCAAAAACAAAACCGAGGGTGAAGCGGTCAAGCAGATGTCGCCCCTCAAAAGCGTGCTCTTCATTCTGATCGGTATCGGTCTGATCGTCGCGGGCGGACATTTTGTCGTCAAATCCGCTAAGCATATCGCCGCGGCATTCGGTATGTCAGAGACGCTGATCGGTCTGACGGTCGTCGCGCTGGGCACCTCGCTGCCTGAGCTGGTGACCTCGGTGGTCGCCTCGCGCAAGGGCGAAAACGGTCTGGCGGTCGGCAATGTCGTCGGCTCCAATATCTTCAATGTCCTGCTGATCCTCGGCGTGTCCGGAACGATCAACCCTATCAAGGTCAACTTCGCGTCGATGGTCGACTTTTCGATCCTGATCGCCGCGTCGATCCTGGTCTTTATCTTCTCGCTCAAGAACAAGATCAACCGTCCTATGGGCGCTGTGATGATCCTGCTCTATATCGCCGCCATGGTATTCGCGGTCGTCAGATAACAAGATTCATGATTACAGTTGAATAATCTTACACGCTTCCGCTCATACTATGGGCGGAGGCGTTTTTTATGAAGAATTATAGACACGCAAAAGTGAAAAAACCGACGGAGCGCGTGAGCTTTTACATCGCGCTCTCCATCTGTATGATGGCGGTGGGCTTTGCCGTATGGACGGCGTATTCCACGCTGAGCGATACAACCGATCCGAGTGACAACACCTATTTTTCATCTCTTTCGACCGAGAACGCGGCGGTAGGGCAGGAGATGACCGGCGTGACGGTGGAAGCGACCGAGGCGGTGACTGAGCCGCCGACAGAGGAACCGACAGAAGAAGTGACCGAACCCGCGCGCAAACTGGTCATCAGTGAAACCAAACCCACCGAGGCAAAATCCGCCAGTCAGAATATAGGATCGGATCAGTTGCAGGCGGTGCTGAATGTCGAAGCCAGCCTGATCTATCCCGTCAAAAGCGGGCAGGTCACCAAGCCCTACAGCGAGGACGCGGTCTACAGCAAGACCCTGCGCGATTACCGCGCGCATGTCGGGTGCGATTTTGCCGCGGATGAGGGCGAGAATGTCTATGCCATGTGCGACGGTACGGTAAGCGATATTTCTGTATCAGAATTATACGGTGTGATCATCGAGGTGGACTGCGGCGACTGCTATGTCTATTACTGCGGGCTGGATTCACAGCTGACGGTGGAGAAGGGTCAGCAGCTCAGCACGGGCGATACGATCGGCACCGTGGGACAGATCCCCTGCGAAAACGAGGATGAGCCGCATGTGCACATCGAGATCCGCTCGGGCAACCGCACCATCGACCCGCTGAGTGTGATCGAAAGCGACAACTGAGGCATATCGGAATCGGATTTTGCATATCATGAAGTGAACTGCCCTCGACCCGTTCAGGGGCACGGATTCGGATGCGAGAAGGATTTTTGCGATTGAGTCGCGGGATTCCTTCGGCATCCGTTTCCTTTTTCGAAATGACCCGATGTACATAAATCGGCATAAGGAATCCGTTATATCGCCTGTTGAACGGCACTTGCGTGAAGCTCGCAAAAAATCTTGACCGAAGTATTGACATTCGCGATGGCATTTGATATAATAACGCTTGTGGATGAAGCGAAATGCTCCGCCTCGGCACTCTCAGCCGTGTAAAAATATGAGAGAATACGCAGGTATGGCGGAATTGGCAGACGCGTACGGTTCAGGTCCGTATGAAAGCAATTTCATGCAGGTTCAAGTCCTGTTACCTGCACCATAGAAAAGAGTATCCCTTAATGGGATGCTCTTTTTCTATTATACAAGCAATGAGCAGGAAACAGGACTTGAAGGCGAGCGTGCCAAGCCGTAAGCGGCAAGCGCACGGCGCAGGCAAAAACGACATAGTATGGCGTTTTTAGCGAGAGAGCAGATAGGTGTTATGTCAGGAGGTGACGAACCCAAGGCGAAAGCCGAGGTGTCCGACATCACCGACATATGTTACCTGCACCATAGCGGAATTATACGCCAAGTGTTTTTTTGTACATCAGAAGTATTCAAAGACAAACTCAAGAAAGATTAGAATTAAAATAATAAGAGCTACCAGACTTACAAAAACTGATAGCTCATTTTTTTATTATTCAAATCATGTTGCCGTTCTGTTGCCGACGAGGACAACCACGCGGCAAAAACCGCTTGTTTATGCAATTTTGACTGTTGGGGGATTACTCCCACTCTGTCGCAGCGCAAAGCTTCGGCGTGAGATCGAAGAGTATTGCGTTAAAACCATCATTCTCCGGGCTACTGCCTTTTCATCTGGCGCAGGAACAGCACCACCGCCAGAACGAACAGAACAACGGCATAGCCGAGCACCCACCAAAGGTGAGGAAAAATCCCGCCGTAATCGCCTGCTATTACCGCGCGCTCCATTTCTACCGCGTGAACGAACGGAAGCGCGTATGAAATATTCTTGAACACGCCGCCCACCAGCTCGAGGTCGAACCAAATTCCGGACGTCCAAGCCGTGAGGTTAGTCAGCAAAGCGCCGCAAATCCCTCCTACCTGTTTGTCGGTAAGGATGCTTCCGAAGAGCAGTCCCATGGATATAAAAAGAAAAGCAACGGGCACGACAAGCAGTACCGCAAAAAGTACATTGACTGTTATTGGGAGTCCGAGAACAAAGGCGACGACATAGCAGATAACGCACTGTGCTACGGAAAACGGGAGCATGGGCAATACGTATCCGAGGATAAAGTCCGCCGGGGTCAGCGGCGTTGTGTACAGGCGCTGGAGCAGAGAGCTTTTTCTGTCCTTTGAGATAACGGTCGCCGAGAACAAGGTCATAAAAGACAGCCCGAAAATCGTTATTCCGGGAGCGAGGCGTTCGATCTCGAACAGCTTGACGGGTATGTTGGCTTGGATCGCGCTCAAAAGCAAGAGCAGAACAAGCGGAAAGCCTATTCCGAAAAACAGGGTAAGCGGATCGCGGATTATCTCCTTAGCGTTTCTGTTAGCAAAAGTAAGCATTCTCATTTTGACTCCCCCTTTACCAAACGGACGAACGCCTGCTCAAAGTCGTCGGCGCCTGCCGCTTCCTTGATTTTATCGGTAGAGTCACAAATCAGCAGCCTTCCGTTTTTCATGATCGCTATACGGTCAGACAGTGCCTCGGCTTCTTCCATATAATGCGTAGTCAGAACAATAGTCACCTTTCCTTTGAGCGAGCGTATCAGCTCCCAAAGGTCACTGCGCACAAGCACGTCCAGCCCAAGCGTAGGCTCGTCGAGGAACAAAATCTCGGGCTCGCTGATGAGCGCCATTGCGATACTCAGCCTGCGCTGCCAGCCGCCCGAAAGCTTTCCGGCTTTTTTCTTGATCACTTCGTTAAGCTCCAGCAACTCGGTCAGCTCGCTGATCTTGGCGTTTCTCTTTTCCTTTGAAAAACCGTGAACGCCACACATCAACTCAAGGTTTTCGCGGACAGTCAAGCCCGGCGCTACGGCGGTTTCCTGTGGAGAGACGGCTATGATTGATTTTACGGCGGCGGTATCCCTGCAAATGCTTTTTCCGTTCAAAAATGCGTCGCCGCTTGTGGGCTGAGTAAGGCAAGACAGCATTTTTATCGTGGTGGTTTTTCCTGCGCCGTTAACACCGAGCAGAGAGAAAAGCTCGCCTCTGTGTACCGAAAGGCTGAGGTTATCCACCGCGACGACGTCCCTGTACTTTTTCGTCAAGCCCTCTGTTTTTATTGCTTCCATTATTATCACTCCATTCCGTATTGCTTCCGCAGCCCCTGATAGGAATCGGTCAGCATTTTACTGACAAGCTCGGCGTCA
>JAHKVW010000009.1 GCA_020624805.1 bacterium
ATACGGGCACCAATGAAGTGTATGTCAGTTCAAAAGACGATACAGATTTTTATAATCACGGAAAAGAACGTTTTCTCAGTGAGGCAAGAACGCTCGCAAGGTTCAGTGAAGAACCGGGCGTCGTGTCGGTGACGGATTTTATCGAAGAAAACGATACGGTCTATCTCGTGATGGAATATCTCAGGGGCGAGACGTTACAGAAGTATTTGAAAAAGCACGACAAGTTGAGCGCCGATGAAGCATTTCGTATGCTTGAGCCCGTGATCAAAACGCTGGAAAAGATCCACGCAGCCGGCGTGATCCACCGTGATATCAGCCCCGATAATATCATGGTGCTAAAAAACGGTCAGCTTAAGCTAATGGATTTCGGCGCCGCGAAAGAATATATCGACGATAACCGCTCTATGTCCGTTATGCTCAAAAAGGGCTATGCGCCGATGGAACAATACCGCCGCAACGGCAAGCAGGGTCCATGGACGGATGTCTATGCGATGTGCGCGACGATCTATCGCTGTATCACAGGAAAGACACCCGATGACGCGCTTGACAGAGTAGTGGAGGACAATCTGCAAAAGCCCTCCGCGCTCGGTGCGGATATCACCCCGCCAAAAGAGGCTGTGTTAATGCACGGTATGGCGGTTCATCAGCAGGATCGATGCCGGAACATGACAGAGCTGCTCCGACTGTGGAATGGTGCGTCGGATAGTACCATCGGAATAAATCAAACAGCGGATCCGAACGCGACCATCTACGCGGACGAAGCCGTATTTGATTCGAACGCGACGGTATACGCAGACGAGTCCCCGGTTACAGGGCAAACTGCCAAAGTACAAAAGCCGATCACGACGCATCAAATGCCGATGGCGAATCCGCAGGAGCCAAAGCCGAAGAAAAAGAGTAAAGCCGGCGTTATTATCGGCGTTGTCGCGGCAGTGCTGGTGGTTTTGATCATAGCGGGAGTTGTGCTCGTCAAACCGCTTTTCAGCAGCATTTCCGGCGCAGGCAACAAGAAGAACGCTTCCACAGTGCCGACGTTGTCTTCCGGTAATTCATCCAGCTCATGGTTGGTGACGGATACGGCATGGAATATCAAAAAAGATGATAATAAGACAAAGTTGACGAGTGTTTCGATCTATCAGACTATCTATTTCCATTTCAAACTGAAGAGTACTAAGAAAAACGCTACAATCAAGCCGATAATCAAGATCACTAAGCCCGATAAAACAGAAGAAACTTATGTTTATTCGGAAGCTCTAAAGGACGGATGGTCATGGTATAGCTTTTCGTATGATGACCCTAAATCTGCCAAAGCGGGTACATTGGTCGTAACGGTAGCTGATGAATCCGGCAATAAAATATTTACGGATTCCATTTTATTGAAAGATTGATATTAATAGAAACGTCGGCTGCCGTAATGCTTTGGATCGATATCTGACAGCGCAAGATCCCTGCTGTGACAGCATCGAAAATATCATCCCGGATATCGGGATGGTATCTGCTTTGACAAAAGGAGTACATGAATGAAAAAATGGGTGACCCGAAAACTGAATAAAGAAAACGCGGTCGCCATCTCTCAGCGCTATGACCTGCCTATGCTGATCGCCATGCTGCTCGATATCCGCGGCATCACCGATGAAGACGCGATCATCGACTTTTTGTCGAATGATACACTCACCGCATCTCCGTTTGAGATCAAGGATATGGACAAGGCGGTCGAGCGGATCCAAGCGGCGATCGAGGGCGGTGAACGCATCTGCATCTACGGCGACTTTGACGCCGACGGCGTCACCTCGACCGCGCTGCTGTACTCCTATCTGTCCGATATCGGCGCGGACGCGATGTACTATATCCCCTCGCGTGAGACCGAGGGCTACGGGATGCACCGTGAGGCGATCGCGCGGCTGTATGAGCGCGGTGTAAAGCTGATCATTACGGTAGATAACGGGGTAGCCGCCGTCGACGAGGTGGCGTACGCGAAGACCTTGGGGATCGATACCGTTATCACCGATCATCACGCCATCCCCGAGACCCTGCCCGACGCGGTCGCGGTCGTCGATTTGCACCGTCCCGACTGCAATAGTTCTTTTAAAGAATTATCGGGCGTGGGCGTCGCCTTCAAGCTGGTACAGGCGATCGAGGGCGAATATGCCGATGTGGACGGACTTTTGGAGAATTATTCCGACCTTGCCGCGATCGGCACCGTGGGCGATATCGTCACCCTTCGCGGTGAGAACCGCGTACTGGTCAAAAACGGTCTGCGCCATATCAATAACGGCGACCGTTTGGGCATCGCCGCTCTTGCCGAGGACGCGGGTCTGAGCGGAAAGGAGATCTCCGCGGGCAATCTGAGCTTTACGTTGGTACCGCGCATCAACGCGGGCGGACGGTTGGGACTGTCCAAAAAATCCGTCAAGATGCTGTTGACGGATGATGAGGAATACGCGGCGGATATTGCCGCGGAGCTGAGCTCCGACAACACGGAGCGTCAGCAGATCGAGCGCGATATCCTCAGCGAGATCGACGGGATGATCCGACAGAATCCTTCCCTCGTGAACAATCCGATCATCGTCGTCTACGGCGAGGGCTGGCACAAGGGCGTGATCGGCATCGTCGCCTCGCGCATCAAAGAGGTATACGCAAAGCCCGCCGTGGTGATCTCGATGGAGGGCGACGTCTGCCGCGCGTCCGGCAGATCGGTCAGCGGTTTCTCGCTGATCGACGCGGTGTTCTCCTGCTCCGACATCCTCACCCAATGCGGCGGCCATCCGATGGCGGTCGGCTTTGGGATCAAGCGCCATCAGATCGAAAACTTCATCGAGCGGATCAACCGCTATACCTTGACCCATCCCGTCCCGCAGCCGGTGTTGGAGCTGGATTGCAAGCTCAATCCCGCTCAGCTGAGTGTGGAGCTCGCACGGGGACTGAGCCTGTTGGAGCCGTTCGGCGCGGGCAATCCGACGCCGCTGTTCGGGCTGTACAACATGACCCTGCGCGATATCCGTGAGATCGGCGGCGGCAAGCACCTGCGGCTGACGCTTTCACGCGGTGAGAGCACGGTGCACGCGCTGCGCTTTTCCACGACTCTCGCTGAATTCCCCTACAATGTCGGCGATGTGGTGGATCTGGCGGTTACGCTGGATATCAATACATATAATAATAACGAGAACCTGTCGATCTTCATCCGCGATATGCGGTTCGCGGACAGGGAAGAGGACGAGATGCTCCGATCAAAGGAGCTGTTCGAGCGCTTCTGCCGCGGCGAGATCATTTCGGCAGAGGAAGCAGGCGCGCTTCTGCCCGATCGCGCGGAGTTCGCGGTGGTTTACCGCTTCCTGCGTTCGAACGGCGGCTATCGCTATTCCTTTGACAGCCTGCTGTGTCGGCTCAAATCCGATATCGGATACGGAAAGCTGCGGGTCATCTTAGAATGTATGAACGAGCTGCAGCTGATCGAGATCGACGAAGGAATGTATGACTTTGAGATCAAGATGTGTGAGGTCGGCGCGAAGGTCGATCTTGACACATCCGTTATCATAACAAAACTCAGGGAGGTGAGCTTGGATGAATGATGTGGTTCATTATCAGGATTTTGATGAATTGCTGTCGCTGCTGGATAAAAGTAACGTCAGGTATAACAAAAAGAAAATCAAGAAGGCGTATGAGTTCGCAAACCTTGCCCACGGCGACCAGCGCCGTGTGTCGGGCGTACCGTTCATTCTGCATCCCACCTCTGTCGCCTGTATTCTGGCGGAGATGGGCATGGATACGGATTCGATCGTCGCGGCGCTGCTGCACGATACCGTAGAGGATACCGACGTCACGCTCATACAGATCGGCGATATGTTCGGTGAGGACGTCATGAATCTTGTCGATGGTCTGACCAAGATCAGCAAGATCAAGTTCACCGACCGTGAGGAACGTCAGGCGGAGAATGTCCGCAAGATGCTGATCGCGATGAGCAACGATATCCGCGTGATCATCGTCAAGCTCGCCGACCGTCTGCATAATATGCGCACCATCGAGTGCGTCAAGGATCAAAAGCGCCGTGATAAGGCGCTGGAGTGCATGGAGGTCTACGCGCCGATCGCCCATCGTTTAGGTATGAAGGCGATCAAAGACGAGTTAGAGGATCTGTCCATGCGCTACCTCGATCCCGTGGCATATCACGAGATCGAGACTCGTCTGCAGCTGACAGAAAATGAGCGCAACGCGTTTATCGAAGAGATCAAGCGGCAGATACTCGACAAGATCGGCTTCTCCATCTCTCATGTCACCATCGAAGGACGCGTCAAGTCGGTCGTGTCCATCTATCGCAAAACCTATATGCAGGGGCGTGACGTTGACCAGATCTTCGATGTGTTCGCGGTACGCGTGATCGTCAATACGATCGGCGACTGCTACAATGTCCTCGGACTGGTACACGATATCTTTACCCCGCTGCCCAACCGCTTCAAGGACTATATCTCCACCCCAAAGGCGAATATGTACCAGAGCCTTCACACGACGGTGTTCGGCAGTAACGGCATCCCCTTTGAGGTGCAGATCCGCACCTATGAGATGCACCATACCGCGGAATACGGAATCGCGGCGCACTGGAAGTATAAGCTCAAGCTGCGCGGTGGTAAGCAGGATAACCTTGCTGAGAACCTCGCGTGGATCCGCAAGATGATCGAGGTACAGAACGAATCCGAGGACGCCGAGGATATCGTCAAGACCATCAAATATGACCTCTCCACCAACGAGGTCTATGTCTTTACCCCCAAGGGCGACATCATCAATCTGCCTGCCGGCGCGACCGTCATCGACATGGCGTACGCGATCCATTCAGGCGTCGGTAATCGCATGGTCGGCGCCAAGGTCAACGGACGTATCGTCCCGATCGACTACAAGGTCAAGAGCGGCGATATCGTCGAGATCCTGACCCAGAAGGGCAACGGTCCCAAGCGTGACTGGCTCAAGATCGTCAAGACCAATTCCGCGCGCACCAAGATCCGCCAGTGGTTCAAGAAGGAGCGCCGTGAGGAGAATATCACCGAAGGTAAGGCGATGTTCGAGCACGAGTGCAAGAAGGCGGGTATGCAGTTTGCCGATGAAGATCTGGAAGAGTGCATGCAGCCGATCATCCAGCGCCATCACTGCAATTCGATCGATGACTTCTACGCGTCGATCGGTTACGGCGGAATCCAGCTCTGGAAGATCATGCCGCGCGTCAAGGAGATCTATACCAAGAAATATAAAAAGTCCGATGAGCCGCCTCAGCCGATCAGCGAGGAGCGCAGCTCCAAACGCAAAAAGCATGTCGGCTCCGGCGTTACCGTCGAGGGCTTGGACGATTGCCTGATCAAGTTCTCTCGCTGCTGTAATCCGCTGCCGGGCGACGACATCATCGGATATATTACCCGCGGCTTCGGTGTGAGTATCCACAAGCGCAATTGTACCAACGTGCCCGAGGATATCTCGCTTTGCGAGGAGCCCGAGCGCTGGGTCAACGCCCACTGGGATGACGAGATCCATGAGAGCTTCCAGAGCACGTTGGAGATCGTTTGCAACGACCGCACCGGCTTCCTTGCCGACGTCACCCGCGAGCTGTCCAATATGCGGATCTTCATCCACATGATCAACTCGCGTGAGCTCAAGGATAATCAGGCGATGGTGACGATCACGATCGAGATCAACAACATGGATCACCTGCGTTCGGTCATGGCGCATCTGGCGCAGATCAACGGCATCGTGTCCATCACGAGAATATAAGGCTCCCTTTGGTAAAGGTGAGGTGTTGTCCAAATCTTTGATTTGGGACACAATACCCATACAAAGGAGAGCTCCCTCCGCAGGAGGGTGAGGGATTGTACAAAAGGAGCATAGCGACCAACTGAATAATCAGGTCGCCATGATGATCGGTGATTAATACAATCCCTCCGAGTCAAAACGAGTTTTGACCCACCTCCCCTTCCCAAAGGGAGGCTGATAAAGAAAGGGCTGATACAATTGAAAGCAGTGATCCAGCGCGTCACACGCGCGAGTGTGACCGTTGACGGCGAGAGAGTTTCCGCCATCGATAACGGCTTGCTGATCTTTCTCGGCGTTGCCGACGGCGATACCGAGCGCGACGCACAGGTGCTTGCCGACAAGATCGCGAACCTGCGTATTTTCAGCGACAGCGACGACAAGATGAATCTCAGCCTGCTGACCACGAACGGCGCCGCGCTGGTGGTGTCGCAGTTCACCTTATGCGCGAACTGCTCCCACGGCAGGAGACCCGATTTCTTCGGCGCGGCGAAGCCTGATCTGGCAAATGAATTGTACGAATATTTCTGTAAAAGAATAAAAGAGGCGGGCGTGACCGACGTGCAAAAGGGCGTTTTCGGCGCGGATATGAAGGTCGAATTGCTCAACGAGGGGCCCGTCACCATCATGATCGATAGCGGGGAGCTGAAAAAATGATGAATGTTACTTGTTTTGTGATCGGTATGATCGGCACAAACGTCTATCTGCTCGAAGATGAAGCGACCGGGAAGCTGGCGGTGATCGATCCCGCCGACCATTCCGATGAATTGCTCGAACAGATCGAGGAACACGGCGGCGATCTGGCATACATCCTGCTGACCCACGGCCATTATGACCATATCATGGGTGCGGCGGAGCTGTGCGAAAAGTATCACCCCACCGTATGCGCGTCACGCGTCGAGCTTCCCGTGATCGAGGAGCCGGGTTATAATCTCTCCAAGTACCACGACATCACGGTAAAGCCCTTTACGGTGGACAGAGCGTTGGAGGACGGCGATACCGTCATGCTGGGTGAAACGGAACTGCGTTTCATTCTCACGCCCGGTCACACGATGGGCAGCGGCTGTTATATGACGGACGACTGCATCTTCTCGGGCGATACGCTGTTTTGCTCCAGCGTCGGACGCACCGACTTCCCGACCTCATCGATGCGGGATATGATGGCGTCTGTCGAGCGTTTGAAGAACTTAGAGGGCGATTACCGCGTCTATCCCGGACATGATATCTTCACATCCCTCGAGAGAGAAAGAAAACACAATCCCTTTATGAGATGAATCCAGAGAACAATTAACAAGATAATAGATAACAATGAATGGTGGGCTTCACCCACACCCGTTTTTTAAGATCTGATCGGGCTTTTCTCAACTGTTATCTGTTATCTATTCTCTGATATCTAAATAACTATGAATCTATATATCGACAATCACAAATACCATTATGAAATGGAAAACCTATGCCGCGCCTTCCTCTTCACCGAGGAGGTCGCGGTGTTGCACGAATATACGGAATTATCCGCGCCTTATGTGCTGACCTCGGTGCATGACGATGTGCGCGTTACACTATGTACATCCACGTTTAACAAGACGTTGTCAGCGCCTTTGGGCGATGATGACGAGCTGACGATGGGTCAACTGCTCTATCAGCTGCTCAGTCAGGCGTATGACCGCGAGCTGCCGTGGGGCATCCTTACCGGCGTGCGCCCGATCAAACTCTATTCTCGCTTGTGTGTCAGCGAGGGAGAGGAATCAGCAGCACGCTGCTTTCGTGATACGCTCTATGTCAGCGACGAGAAGATCGCGCTGGCACAGCAGGTGCGAAAGAATCAGCAGGTCATCCTGTCGCGCTCCGATCGACGATCCTTTTCGCTGTATGTGAGTATCCCGTTCTGTCCGACGCGGTGCAGTTACTGTTCCTTTGTCAGTCAGACGGTCGAAAAGGCGAAGAAGCTGATCGGCGAGTACCTGCCCCTGCTGTTGTCCGAAATTCGTTATACAGCGGATTTGGCAAAGGAACTGGGTCTGCGGTGTGAGTCCGTCTACATCGGCGGCGGTACGCCTACGACGCTGAGCGCCAAAGAGCTCGATCTGCTGCTCAATGAGATCGAGGCGGATCTTGACCTGTCGCATTGCGCCGAATTCACCGTAGAGGCAGGTCGTCCCGATACCGTGACCCGTGAAAAATTACTCGCGTTAAAGAAGCACCCTGTCACGCGGATCTCGATCAACCCCCAGACCT
Source organism: bacterium (assembly GCA_020624805.1). Taxonomy (GTDB): domain Bacteria; phylum Bacillota; class Clostridia; order Oscillospirales; family Acutalibacteraceae; genus Ruminococcoides. Next base: position 8,023 of record JAHKVW010000009.1, read on the forward strand.
TCAACGACAGTGTTCTGGAGCGCATCGGGCGCAGGCATACGGCACAGCAGACGATCGACGCGTTCCGTCTGGCGCGTGAGCTGGGCTTTGACAACATCAACATGGATCTGATCGCGGGACTGACATCCGATACACCCGAGAGCTTTAACAGGACGCTCGATATCGTGCGGGAGTTGGATCCCGAGAGCATCACGGTGCATACCCTCGCCGTCAAGCGATCCGCGCGGCTGAACTCGACGGACGCGGTCAAGGAGCAGGAGTATACCGCGCAAATGCTCACTGACGCGACAGCCCGCCTGACCGAGGGCGGCTGGGAGCCGTATTACCTCTACCGCCAGAGCAAGATGCTCAGTAATCTCGAGAACACCGGATGGGCAAAGCCCGGGTATTTCAGCCCCTACAACGTCTACATCATGGAGGAGACCCACAGCATCCTCGCCTGCGGCGCCGGAGCGGTCAGCAAGCTCCGCGACGTCGATTCCGACTACATCGAGCGCATATTTAACTTCAAATATCCGTATGAATATATCAGCCGTTTTGACGAGATGATACAGCGTAAAGCGCGTGTGCGCTCATTTTATGGTGAATACAACAAATCGTAGGAAAAACGGTTGAATTCTCACATCCACTGTGATAAAATACCTCATTGATAAGTCAGGCTCAAAAAAGGAGCGACTGACGCGCGCTTTTCCCCGAGGGAAACGAATGGATAAGGAAAAGCCTTTCCGGTATTGCCTTTTACCGGATGGGCAGGAAGCGTTTCCACCTCATCCGTCACCGCCTCAGCCGGCGGCGACACCTTCCCCTCAAGGGGAAGGCATTAAAAACGGAGCGATGTTATGAACAACGACAGTTTCAGTAAGAACACATCAAAAACCTTTTTGAAGGGCGCGATGATCATGACCGTCAGCATGGTCGTGGTCAAGGTGCTCGGCATGCTGTACAAGATTTTCCTGTACCGTATGTTTGCCGCCTATGATGACGCGGCGGGCTTCTCGATGAGCAGTGTCGGTATCGGACTGCTGAGCAACGCCTATGAGGTTTACACCCCGCTTTTCGCGCTGGCGACGGCGGGATTTCCGATCGCGGTATCGCGTCTGATCGCGGAGAGTATCACGCAAAAGCGGTATCGGGATGTAGACGTCATCTATAAAACATCCAAAAAATTCTTTATTTCGATGGGCGTGATCTGCTTCGCGCTGATGGTCGGTATCAGCTTCATTTATGTACAGCTGATCAAATCGCCTGATTCCATCTACGCGATGATGACCCTCGCGCCCTCGATCTTCATCGGCTGTCTGGTCGCGATCTACCGCGGCTACTTTGAGGGACAGCGCAATATGTTCCCCACCGCGTGCAGCGAGGTCATCGAAATGCTGGTCAAGGTCATCAGCGGTTTGTCGATGGGCTTCCTCGTGATGAAGTTCGGTATGGACGAATTCGGCGCAAAGGGGACGGTTTTCGGTAAGATGTATCCCACTGCCGAAATGGCGATGCAGCGGCTGCTCGCGTATTCCGTAGCGGCGGCGATCGCGGGTATCGCGCTGGGATCGTTGGTCGCGTTCCTGTTCCTGCGCATCTACTATTCCAAGCACAAGTTCATCGTTACCGACGAGATGTATCGCGATTCGGTCGACGCGCGTACACAGCGAGAGACCTTCCGTATCCTGCGCAACACCGCGATCCCGATCATCCTCTCGGCGTTTATTATGAATATCTCCACGACCATCGACGCGGTCGTGATCCAGAATGTCCTGTACAACACCTGCCGCGTGAACCTCGACGGACTGATCTCACAGTTCGATCCGAAGTATTCGGCGGAGCTGTACAACATGGTACAGGGCGAAGAGATCAAGCTGCATACCTCCTTGTGGGGTTGCTTTGCCAACGCTCTGCCGCTGATGCAGCTGGTCACCACGGTCACGCAGGTGTTCGGTACCTCGGCGCTGCCGAACGTCACCGCCGCCTACACCTCGGGTGACAAAAAAGAGCTCAAGCAGAGCATGGAGACTGTCATCAAGCTGACGATGATCTTCACCCTGCCCGCGGGACTCTCTCTGTTCGCGCTGGCGAATCCGATCATCGCGCTGCTCTACGGCGGCGGCTTCGAGGCGGAGGTCTCCGCTTCTATCCTGCGTCTGATGGGCTTCTCGTGCATCGTAGTTGCCGCGTCGACTCCGGTGATGAGTATGCTGCAGAGTCTGGGCAAGGTCAACCTGCCGCTGATCCTCTGCTCCATCGCGATGGTGCTCAAGATATCGACCAACTACCTCTTCGTCAGCATGGCGGAGCTGAATGTCACCGGCGCCGCGATCGGCTCACTGGTCGCGTTCACCTTTGTTTTTGTCGCCGGTATGTACCTGCTCATCAAGCACTCCGGCGTCAGACCCGACTTTATCAATACGATCTTAAAGCCCTTTATCTGCGCGGCGCTCTGCGCGGCGACAGCGTACGGCGTTTATATGCTGATGAATCGTTTTGTTAGCTATGTGATCGCGCTGATGGTCGCGATCGTAGCGGCGGTGATCGTTTACATAGTTGCGCTGATGCTGATCAAGACTTTTGATAAAGAAGAGATATATATGCTGCCAAAAGGCAACAATATTGTAACAATTCTTGAAAAACTCCATTTATTAAGGTAATATATAGGATATAAGTGGTTTTCTGCCGCTTTTTGGAGAGACTATGGATTTTCAGTACAAGGATACATATGATATCAATGATCTGATCCACATCATGCGGATCCTGCGCGCTCCCGACGGATGTCCCTGGGACAGGGTACAGACGCATGAGAGTATCCGCCAGAATTTCATCGAAGAGACCTATGAGGCGGTCGAGGCGATCGACAAGGGCGATTCACCCCTGCTCAAAGAGGAACTCGGCGATGTGCTGATGCAGGTGATCTTCCATTCACTGATGGAGGAAGAAGCGGGACGGTTCGATTTTAACGACGTCTGCAACGATGTGTGTCAGAAGCTGATCATCCGTCATCCCCATGTCTTCGGTAATATCGAAGCCGATACCCCTCAAGAGGTGCTCAAAAACTGGGACGCCATCAAGATGCGGACCAAGTCGCAGAAGAGCAATGCCGATTCTGTCGACGACGTAGCGCGATCTCTGCCGGCGCTCATGCGTGCCCAAAAGGTGCAGAAGCGCTCCGCCAAGTCGGGTATGGACTTCCGTTCTGCCGAAGAAGCCGCCGTCAAGGTGCCGGAGGAACAGCGTGAGCTGTTCGCGGCGATCGACAGCGGCGATCAAGCGAAGATCGAAGAAGAGTTGGGAGATCTGTTGTTCTCTGTCGTCAACATCGCACGGTTTGCCGGTGTGGACGCGGAACAGGCGCTCACTCGCTCGACCGATAAATTCGCCAAGCGTTTTCGCGCGGTGGAGGCGCTCGCAAAACAGCGCGGCATCGATATGAAAAACGCACCTGATTCGTTAATCGATTCCCTCTGGGAAGAAATTAAATAAACAACAAGCGAAACTATTCGCAAAAAAGATTAATTGGAGGAAACTAAAATGAAAAAGTCAGAACTCATCGCAGTTGTAGCTGAAAAGGCTGCTATTTCCAAGAAGGACGCTGAGGCTGCTGTAGCCGCTACCTTCGACACCATCGTTGAGACCATCGCTGCCGGTGACAAGATCCAGATCGTTGGCTTCGGTACCTTCGAGAGAAGAGAGAGAAATGCTCGTACCGGCGTAGATCCCAGAACTAACGCTAAGATCGAGATCCCTGCTTCCAAGGTTCCCGCATTCAAGGCAGGCAAGGCTTTCAAGGACGCTGTAAACAAGTAATTTGATACAGATAAGCAGAGCTGACAGGCAACTGTCAGCTCTTTCCTTTTGTTAGTGAGGAGTTAGGAGTTAGGAGTGAATAAAGGAAAACATTTGCTGCGGCGCAGCATTATCATCCCCTTTTGCTGACGATAGCTTCTTTTTTGAAGACCCCAAGAGAATATAGATTCAGCACAATGGAAGTGATAAAGATGAAAGCGATATTATCATGCCAATTCCTCATTTCTCATTTCTAATTCCTAATTAAATACGGCCGCCCTTTCGGACGACCGTTCTTTCTTTTTGCTTGATTATTTCAGCGCTTTTTCGATATCGGCGTTGATGTCCGCCTGTTTATCGCTGATCACCAGCCAGACGAAGTTGCCGTTATCCTTGGGAGAACAAGCCTCGATCATGCTGACCTGCTCGGCGTTATAGCTTTTTGCGTCGCTGAGCTGAGAACGCAGGCGGCTGTCGAGCTGCGTCTTGATACGACCCGCTGCATCCGCGTCGACGGCTTCGATGAGGATCACTTCGGTGTAGCCCTCGGATGCCGCTTTGGTGAACTCCGCTGCGAACTGCTTGACGTCCTCGGGCGGAATGGTGTAGTAGCGCTTGAGATTATCAGCACTATCCACCGCGGTCAGTGTGCTGAAACCGTATTTGCTGTTGATGTCATCCAGTACTTTCTTGAGGTCGACGTTCTTCGCGCCGCAAGCGGTGAGCATCGCCAGCGCCAGAACGGCGGCGATAATGATGGTAAATACTCTTTTCATTTCGGTTCCTTCTTTCGTTTTGTTTGTGCTATTATACCGCATCTCGATGAAAAAATCAACGGACGTGTCAGCATTGTAACATTGATACGTAAAAAACAGGGATGTTGTTGAGATTTTTAACCGCGTATGTTATACTGAATATTAGTATTAGTTTACGGAAATCAGGTGATCTGATGAAAACAGATTTAGTTTGTGTCAACGGTATTGAAATGGAATACTTTTCCTTTGGCAGCGGAGAGAGGGCGTTTGTTATTTTGCCCGGCGTCTCGACCCGCAGTCTGATGCTTTCGGCAATGGCGGTCAGCGCGGCTTACAGAGCTTTCGGTGAGGAATACACCGTCTATGCCTTCGACCGCCGCCGCAATATGCCCGACGCTTATTCCGTCAGACAGATGGCGTCCGATACCGCCGCTGTCATGCAATCGCTTGGGATCGCCGACGCGGATATCTTCGGCGCGTCACAGGGCGGTATGATGGCGATGTGTATCGCTGTCGATCATCCCGAGCTGGTGCGTAAGATGGTGCTTGGTTCCACCGCTGCCAAGATGGATGATCGGGGGAGAGAGGATACAAAACGCTGGATCTCGCTCGCGCAAAGCGGTGATCTGACCGCCCTGACTGCCGAGCTGATCGACTCTCTGTACTCCGAAAACACCATCGGTAAGTATAAGGATATGCTGCTCCATATGAACGACGGGATGACGGAGTATGATATCAGGCGGTTCATCCTGCAGACGCAGGCGCTCGATGGTTTTGATATCACGGGTGAATTGCACAAGATCCAATGTCCCGTTCTGGTGATCGGCTCAGAGGGTGACAAGGTGCTCCCGCCGTCACAGTCGTGCCTGATCGCTGAGGCGCTCAACGCTTCATTATATATGTATAGCGATGAATACGGGCACTGTGTCTTTGATGAAGCTCCCGATTATAAACAGCGTTTGCTCGACTTCTATCATCAGCCATGAACGATACTTCGATGGAACAGGCTAATAATAGATGTTATTATTCTTTAAACGAATATTATAAACAAAAATACGGCAAAAAGGTCTATCGCCTCGCCATCAGCGGCGGCATGACCTGTCCCAACCGTGACGGCACGATCGGGGAGAGAGGCTGTATCTTTTGCAGTGCGGGCGGATCGGGTGAATTCGCTTCATCCGCGGGGCTTTCCGTCGGTGAACAGCTCGAAGAAGCCAAACGCAGGGTGCGCGCAAAGACCCGCGACAACCTGTATATCGCGTATTTTCAGCCGTTCACCAATACCTACGCCCCTGTCGAAAAACTGCGGGCGTTGTATGAGGCGGCGATCGCGCCCGATGATATCGTGGGGCTTTCGATCGGCACACGCCCCGACTGCCTGCCGCCCGAGGTGATCGAGCTACTGCGGGAGATCAACCGCAAAAAGCCCGTGACCGTGGAACTGGGATTGCAGACGATCCATGAGAGTACCGCCGCCTACATCCGGCGCGGCTATCCGCTCTCCGTTTACGATGAGGCGGTCAAGGCGCTTCATGCGGCGGGGATCGAGGTAGTCACTCATGTGATCCTCGGTCTGCCCGGTGAAACAGAGGAAATGATGCTCGAGACCGTCAAGTATGTCGGGCGAGTGACCGACGGCGTCAAGCTCCAGCTGCTGCATGTGCTCGAGGGCACCGACCTTGCCGCCGACTATCTCAGCGGTCGGTTCCGCACCCTCACGCTCGAGGAATACGCGCGCATTTTGTGCCGTTGTATCCGCATCCTGCCCGAAAATGTCGTGATCTATCGACTGACGGGTGACGGTGATAAAAAACATTTGATCGCGCCGCAATGGAGCGCGGATAAAAAATGTGTATTGAATTATATCAACAAAATCTTAGCGGATAATCAGATACAGCAGGGTGAACAATAATCCGTGCAAAATGAATTAAAAATTATTGGGATATAGCACCGCTATTATTCTTTATTAGAAATATATCGTGAAATTCGTGTGCTATACTTTTTCCACATCATGTAGAAGTTTGTCAAATTTCAGATTTTTGGATACTTGTGGAGATGATTATTCCCGATGAAAAAGTTTTTTGCAATTGTTTTGACACTGCTTTTATGTATGGCTGTGCTTCTCAGCGGCTGTAAAAGCGAGAAAAGCGCGCCTACCGAGGTCCAGCCCGAGACTGCCGCGGCGGCGACCGACTCCGGTTATGATACGACCACTCCCAAGAGTGCGGAGTGGTTCGATAACGCGGTATTTGTCGGCGACAGCGTCACCTTAAAGCTCGACTATTACTGTCAGGAGCATCCCGAGGCGCTGGGCAAGGCTTCGTTCTACTGTGCCGGCAGTCTGGGATACACCAACGCGCTGTGGGCGCTCGACAATCCCGAGGCGGTTCACCCCTTCTATGAGGGCGCCAATCACTTGGTTGAGGATTGTGTCGAGATCACCGGCAAAAAGAACGTCTTCATCATGCTGGGCATGAACGATATCGGCCTGTACGGTACCGACGGCGCGATGAACAGCTGTAAGCAGGTCGTGACTAAGATCCTCGAAAAGTCCCCCGACGCGCATATCTATCTGCAGACTGTCACCCCGATGATCGAATCGGCACAGCTTGAGAGCTTCAACAACACGTTGGTCAAGGAATTCAACGGTAAGCTCAAGGCGTATTGCGACGAAAAGGGCTATCATTATTTAGATGTATATTCCGCTCTCGCGGATGATAAGGGTAATCTGCCGAAGGAGCTGTGCAGTGATCCCGATAACATGGGTCTGCACTTCAACGACACCTCCTGCCAGATGTGGGTGGATTATCTGAAGAAGAACGCGTAATAATATTGTCACTGCGAGGCGATAATACTTGTTTTACAAGCTGTGGCAATCTCAACTGAATATAGAACGGAGGTCAAAAATGAAAAGATTTCTTTGTGTGATCGCAGTGATCACCGTACTGGCTGTAACACTCTGCGCCTGCGGACAGGCGGCAAAACCGCTCTCTGAGATTTTCGAGAAGCTCAAGACCGATTACAATATCACCGATATGTTAGAGTACAAGAGCGCGGATGATCTGAGCCGTTACGGTATCAAAGCGGAGGATGTGGAAGAATCCGCCGGCGGCGTCAACAAGACCGGCGTCAATCAGGAAGAGATCGTTCTGGTCAAGACGAAGGACGCCGACGCGGCAAAGCGTGTGGAAGACGCGCTGAACAAGCGTCTGGAATCCAAGCTGAACGAGACCAAGAACTACAATCCCGAGCAGTACGCTATCGTCGAGAAATGCTCCGTTGATGTCGACGGCAACTATGTGTCCATGATCATCTCTTCCAATGCCGAAGCGATGAAGAAGGATTACAAAACCGCTATCGGCGTAAAATAATCAAAAAACTACCGTGAATTTGAAGGCGCTTTCCTCAAATTCACGGTTTTTTTGTTTCATATCGGTTTTTAATAGAAAGAAGACAATTATTATCGGGGCGTGTCACCGTCAATGATCGCCCTGATTTCTTTTTCCGCCGCGTCGATCTCCTCGCGGAATTCCCGCGCCGATACCCGTATCGCGCCGTTGCCGAGGATGATCAGCTGTTCCATGCCGTCGGAGGTAACGACGCGAACGCGGTTGTTTTTTGCCAGCTTGTAGGAGGCGCGCTCGATGTACATATCGGCGGTCTCGGCCTCTTTGGTATAGACGATGGTGATGTTATTGTACTTCTCAACTTCGCGCACGTGGCCTTTGATCTTGTAAGCGTCAAAGACGAGGATCAGCTCGCATTTTTTGTAGCCTTGATAATTACACAGGGTATTGATCAGCAGGTTGCGCGCGACGTCCATATGTTCGTTGACCATTTCGCGCAGGTTATCCCACGCGTGGATGATGTTGTAGCCGTCTACCAACACATATTCTACGCCGTTATAATCGGCGGGAAGATTCTTTTTCTTCTTTTGCTTTTGCGGATCGACGGTCTTGTAGCGCTTGGGTTCGCTGTACTGCTTTCGGCGCACGGGACCGTAGGTCTGCTCAAAGATCTGCATCAGCTCCTTGTCGGAGGCGAAAATGTCCTTTTGGTTCTTGAAGCGGGACAGATCCTTAGTCGGTGAAGGATCCGTACCACTGTCTTTCTTTTCGCTGAGCACAGAGGGAAGGTGCATATGCGAGGGCACTTCGTCCCATTTGACATTGTGTCCCGCGCCGTGAGAGCAGAACACTGAGTCCGCGGTGTTGTCGACGTCGCTGTCCGCGTCATAGCCGATCGCGGCGATCACCTCGTCGGCATTGTGACACGGCTCATACCCTTTCAACGCGGTGCTCAGGCTGCCGTTGCCGTGGGTGTACTGCATGACCTCCTTGGCGTAATCACGCATGGTAGATACCGGCGCGGTACCGGTGAGCGTCGCGGTCTCGGCGTCGGTCTCGGGCGTTTCAAAGCTGCCGTGCATCCGTGTGATATCCGTCATCGCCCTGCCGATGTTCTCAGCGGGTACAGTCAGCGTAAAGCTGTAGATCGGCTCGAGCAGAACGCTTTGTGCCGAGCGCAGTCCCTGCCGTACCGCGCGGTAGGTCGCCTGACGAAAATCGCCGCCCTCGGTGTGTTTGGGATGCGCCTTGCCGGATTTGATGATGATCTCCATGTCGGTGATGGGGGAGCCTGTCAGTACGCCGATATGGGTCTTTTCATACAGATGGGTGAGGATCAGCCGCTGCCAGTTTTTGTCGAGCTTATCCTCGGGACATTCACTGCGGAATACCAGTCCGCTGTCGCGTTCGGCGGGCTGCAAAAGCAAATGTACCTCCGCGTAGTGGCGCAGGGGTTCAAAGTGTCCGACGCCCTCCACGGGTTCGGCGATGGTTTCTTTATAGATGATACTGCCCTGACTGAATCCGACGGAAAAGCCGAAGCGCTCTTCGATGATGCTTTGCAGGATCTCGAGCTGGATATCGCCCATCAGACGGAGCCGGATCTCTTTATGATGCTCGTCCCACAGAATGTTCAGCTGAGGATCCTCTGCTTCCAGCAGGCGGAGCTTGGCAAGGGCGGTCTGCGCGTCGATCCCGTCGGGCAGGATGACGGAATAGGTGAGGACGGGCTCCAGCACCGGAAGTCCGGTATCGCTTTCCGCGCCGAGTCCGTCACCGGGCAGCGCAAAGGTGATCCCTGTCACCGCGCATACGGTTCCGCTTTCGGCGGCGTCGACGGTCGAGAATTTCTCTCCGTTATATACGCGGATCTGGTTCACTTTTTCTCCGTTTTTATTCTTCGCGGCATGCGGGACGGTCCTGACCTTCAGCTCTCCGCCCGTGATCTTCATGTGGGTGACCCTGCCGACCTGCTTGTCCTCGCTGATCTTGTATACCTTTGCGGCAAATTCCCTTCCGTAATCTTTCGCCGCAGTATATCGGTTCAATAACCGCAAAAAGTCCTCCACGCCGTCGAGCTTGAGCGCGGAACCGAACAAGCAGGGATAGAGATGACCCTTCGCAATCTCGCCGATGACGGCGGCGTCGCTGATACTGCCGTTATGATCGTATTCTTCAAGCAGATTCTCATCGCACAGGGCGATGTTTTCATAGAGCTCCTCGGCGGAATTTGTGCTGAAATCGACGCAGTTGTCGCTGAGCTTGTTTTTCAGCTCGATAAGCACGCGCTCCTTTGAAGCGCCCTGCATATCCATCTTGTTGACGAACAGAAAGCAGGGCACATGGTATTTATGGAGCAGCTTCCACAGGGTAACGGTGTGGCTCTGCACGCCGTCGGTACCGCTGATGACCAAGATTGCGTAGTCGAGCACCTGCAAAGTACGCTCTGTCTCAGCGGAAAAATCAACATGTCCCGGCGTATCGAGCAGGGTGAACTCCGCGCCCTCGTATCGCAGGATCGCCTGCTTGGAAAAAATCGTGATACCGCGCTCGCGCTCCAGTTTGAAATTGTCGAGAAAAGAATCCTTGTGGTCGACTCTGCCGAGCCTTCTGATATTGCCCGACACATACATCATCGCCTCGGAAAGCGTTGTCTTGCCCGAGTCGACATGCGCCAGAATACCGATGACCGCCTTTTTCATGGCATTACACTCTTTCGTGATGAACTGAGTATAGTTTATAATACGGTTCAAGGTTCTGTCAAGCGGTGTTTTTCGGATTCAAACAGATACCGACGAATGATAGGAAAGAATGAGAGATCGGTATGAAACCGGCATTCCTATATTTCTGAATTAGAAATATAAGCGCCTGTCTGTTTATAATGAATGATCGATCCGATGTATTCGATCAATTGTTTTTCGATAATCGAATAATAAAGGGATCTTACGCCTCTGAAGAAGAAATAATCAACCTTTTTTGGCAAAACATACAATTTAATGGCAAAAATCATTGACTTGCCATGTGATTTGTTATAAAATATTTTTTAGTATGTATTGATATATTGGGTTATTATGTTCCGCACCCTTTGTCGGAATCGGCGATAAGATGCATGCACAACAGCATGATGTTTCACGCGTCATCAGTGACGGAACGATATCGGCGGCAAGAGGCGGTGCGAGAGGTCAGGATGAAGGATTTCAAACAAATTCTGCACTATCTAAAACCATATACTGTATTCGTTGTGTTTTCCGTGATCTTTGTGATCTTTGAGGTCGCGTCCAACGTGCTCCAGCCGAAATATATGGAGCAGATCGTTGATGACGGCGTTTTGCAGATGGATCTTGACGTCGTTTTCAAGGCGGGCGTGATGATGCTTTCGGTAGCGGTTATCGGCGGTATCTGCGGCTATATCTCATGCGTATTATCCAACATTTATTCGCAGCGATTCGGCAACTCGCTTCGCAAAACGCTGTTCAGGAAGATCATGTCGTTATCCGCTCAACAGGATGACGCTTACACCGCCGGCTCGCTGATCACCCGCATGACGAATGATACGAGAGTCGTGACGGAGTTTTCGAGCGTTTTTATCCAGATGGCGGTAAAGCCGCTGATGCTGTTCTTGCTTGGGATCATCATGGTACTGACGATCGATCCGATCTATGGTATCATCCTGTTGGTATCCCTGCCGGTGCAGTTTTTGATCATACGTTTCTTTATCAAAAGAAGTGCGCCGGTATTCGCGACGATCCAAAAAAAGCTGGACAGGCTGAACAGCTTTGCGATGCATATCGTTTCCAACAACCGTCTGATCAAATCGTATGTCCGTGAAAACTACGAGGCAGGCAGATTTGATAACCAGAACCGTGATTTGACCTCGACGGTGATGAATATACAGGTGTTTATGGCGATCCTTAATCCGCTTGTGATGTTGATTTTGAACGCCGTTGTTTTGGCGGTCATTTTCATCGGCGGGTTTCAGGTAGAGGCGAGGATGATCCGCGTCGGTTCCGTCATGGCGGCGATCAATTACTCACAGCAGATCATGATGTCGATGATGACGCTGGGCGGTATCTTCCAGTATGTCGCGCGCTCCAAGGTTTCTGCGGAGCGACTCACTGCCGTGCTCAACAGGGAGCCGGAATTGCCGTCAGGCAAGCAGATGATCGATCGGATCGACACGCTGTCCCTTTCTCATGTCAGCTTTCGCTACCCGCAGAATCAGGACGCACAGCGCAATGTACTTGAGGATATCTCTCTGGAGGTCCGCGGGGGTGAATGTATCGGGATCCTGGGTACGACAGGATCCGGAAAGAGTACCATAGCCCGTCTGCTGATCCGCGAGTATGACGCAACGGACGGTCAGGTGACCTATAACGGCGTCGACGTGAAGGATATCGACACCAAAAGCCTGAGGGATCAGGTGTCGGTCGTGTTCCAGAACAGCGACATGTTTTCTGCCTCGCTGCGTGAGAATATCACCAAGGGCGCTGTGTTCTCGCGGGAGGACTTCGATACGGCGGTCCACTCCGCCTGCGTCGATGAATTTGCGGATGATCTGCGCGGCGGATATGACGCCGTGATCTCGGAGAGAGGCGCATCTCTTTCCGGCGGACAAAAACAGCGTGTGGCGATCGCCAGAGCGTTGCTTCGAGCTCCGCAGGTGTTGGTTTTTGACGACTGCACCTCCAGTCTTGATCTGGAGACCGAGGCGAAGGTGCTCGAGAGGATCCGAACCAATTTCCGCGATAAGACCCGTATTTTTATTTCTCAGCGTATCTCCACGATCATGGGCGCCGATCGCATCATCCTGATGGATGACGGTCGGGTGGTGGCTTTCGGAAGTCATCGGGAGCTGCTTGATTCGTGTGAATTATACCGTTCGATTTATCAGACTCAGAATCCCGAAGGGGGTGACGAGCTTGAATAATATGCGGCCCGGTGAACCGGGGGAGAGAGTAGCTCCCGCTCATCCCGGAAAAACCGTCAAAAGAATGTTTCGTTATTTGTCACAAAGCCGCGGCGTGATCATTTGGATGCTGGTGCTGTTGGCGTTATCGACAATTTTGGAACTGTTTATCCCCGATCTGATCGGTCGTGCGATCGACACGCTGAATATCAGCGAATGGCAGTTGACCGTCAATTGGAGCAGCTTGTTGCTGATCCTCGGCATCCTGCTGTTATTGTTCATCTTTTCATCCCTGTTCAAGTATTTGCAGGGCAGGTTGGCGGCAAAGCTGACCCGAACCACGATCGTTACCATCCGAAAGGATGTATCTACCAAGCTCGTCCGTCTGCCGGTGTCCTTCTTTGATACCCACCAAAACGGTGATATCCTGGCACGACTGACGAATGATATCGAAAACGTTTCCAACCTGATCAGTCAGGCGATCGCGGCGCTGTTATCCTCTGTGATCGTGATCGTCGGCTGTATCGTGATCATGCTGATCAAAAGTCCTATTCTCACGGCAGTCTGTATGAGTACGGTGGTATTGAATATCCTCGTCACCGTCATCCTGTCAAAGAAGATGTTCGGCTTTTTCAGAAAACAGCAGAAGGCTGTCGGAAAAATGAACAGCCATGTGGAGCAGAGCATCTCCAATAAACGCACGATCGACGCGTACAACCTTGACGATGAGTGTATTGAGGAATGTGACGCCCTCAGTGATGAGCTGACTGACGTCAGCGTCAAGGCGCAGGTGCTGGGCGGCGCGATGCCTCCGCTGATGTGTCTGATCGGTAATCTGAACTTTTTGCTGATCGTAGCGGTCGGCGCATTGCTGTTCATTCGCGGCGGATTCGGTATCACGATCGGTACCATTCAGGCGTTCACGCTGTATTCCAGAGAGTTTACTCAGCCCATCAATGAGCTTTCGTCTGTATTCTCCCAATTCATGACGGCGCTCGCCTCGGCGGAGAGGATCTTTCAGATCATCGACACACCGCCTGAGATCGATGATGGAGATCGGGACATCGTACCCGACAGTTCCTGCAGCATTACCTTTGAGCACGTGACCTTCTCCTATATCAGGGGCGTCAAGGTGCTGGATGATTTCTCCCTGACGATCGAAAAGGGACAGAAGGTCGCTTTGGTCGGCAAAACCGGCGTAGGAAAGACCACGCTGATCAGCCTTTTGATGCGCTTTTATGAGCCCGACAGCGGGCGTATCCTGATCGACGGGGTCGATATCAAAACGATCCCGAAATCCCGTCTGAGAGGAATGATCACGGCAGTGCTCCAGAGCACGGCGGTCATCGATGGCACCGTCAGAGAGAACATCGCCTACGCGCGTTTTACCGCGACGGAGGAAGAGATCAAAAACGCGGCGCGTGTCAGCTGTGCCGAACCGTTTATCGAACGCTTGGAAAACGGATACGATACGCATGTGCAGGGTGAAGAGTCAAAGCTCAGTCAGGGTGAAAGACAGCTGCTGTGTCTGGCGAGATCTTCGCTGACCTCACCGTCTGTATTGATTTTGGATGAGGCGCTCAGCTCCGTCGATTCGGCGACCGAGCAGAAGATCCAGGACGCGCTGTTGTCGATGATGGAGGAGCAGACCTGTATCATCATCGCGCACCGATTGTCTACGGTCAAAAACGCCGATAAGATCGCTGTGTTCAGCGACGGCAGGATCGTAGAAACCGGAGATCATAAAGAGCTGTTGCATCAACAAGGTGTTTATTACAGTTTATATAAAAACCAATATATAGGAGTTCAATAGGAGGATCGCTATGTTAGCAAAGACCGAATGCTCTGATGCACAGTATCAGGCTATTCGCAAAAAGGTCAGAGAGGTCGAAAAGACCACACCCGAGTTCGTTGAAAATTCGCTGTATGTCAAGCATCGTGAGGAGATCATGGAAAAGGCAAAGGCGCGTGTCAACGAGGTTTTAGCGCTGCAAAAGAAGGGCTTGATCTGTACAACGGGTAAATTCGTACCCTCAGTTCATTATCCGCCTATCACACAGTATCCCTTCCATACACAGGAAGAGATCATGAGCACTTACAAAAACCCCGAGGACAATACCTTTGATATCTATGTCCACATCCCATACTGCGCACAGCATTGCAGCTTTTGTCATTACCCCGGCGAACTCGGCTCCTGCAAAGAACTCCGAGCGAACCAAGAAAAATATCTGTCCTATCTCGAAAGAGAGATGGATATCTATATGAAGGTGCTGGGCGTCGAAAAGATCAAGACCCGTGCAATCCTGTTCGGCGGCGGTACACCCTCGCATATGGACCCCGATCTGTTTGAAAGAATGTTGAAATTCTTTACCGATCGTATCGACCGCACCACTGTGACCCAGTTCAATTTTGACGTCGACGAGTATTCGCTGGTCGGCGAGGACGGTATGAAGCGTCTGCAGATCATGGCAAAATACGGCGTCGACCGCCTGACCATCGGCTCCCAGTCGCTCCATCCCGAGATCCTTAAGCTGATGTTCCGCAGAGCGACGGTCGATATGATCATGGAGGCTGTTGACAACTGCCGCAACAAAATCAGTTGTGTCGATTACAGAAAGATCAATCAGTGGCGTGAAGAGGGTAAAGAGATCACCCAGGAGCTGCTTGACAATACACAGCGCAAGGGCTTTATCCTCAATCTGGAATTCATCTTCGGCTTTATGGGTATCAACGTCGATATCTTTGCCGATACCGTCGAACGCGCCTGCCTGATCCATCAACAGGGTCTGATCGATGAGATCCAGCTTTATCGCCTGAAGGTCGACGCCTACGGTGATTTCCAGGGCATCATCGGTCTGCTCTATGATCGTGAACCGTCGCTGTTCCCGGATTTTGAGGAGAACATGCTGCAAAAGGCGGTCGCCGAGGAGATCCTCAAGCTCTACGGCTTAAAAGGCAACCTCAGACGCGTCTACACCAAGGATCCGTACATCTATTCACATTATGCTTACAACCAGTGCTGCGCGCAGTATGACCAGATCGGTCTGGGACTGACCGCGTTCAGCTCGCTGAGAGACCGCTTTTTGTTGAATACCGACAGCTTTGACGAGTATTACAAGCTGATCGACAGCGGCAAAATGGCGTTCAACCGCGGTTATATCCGCGACAAAGAACAGCAGCTCAGATGGTCGATCGCACTGCCGTTGAAGAATACCGAGGTCAGGAAAGACCGCTTTGAAAAGATCAACGGTATGCCGATCGAGAACTGCTTCAAGAAAAAGTGGAAGAAGCTCATGGATAACGGACTTGTCGTTGACAAGCCGATCCTCGGATATCCCTCCTACACGCTGACTGAGCTTGGAAAATTTGTTGCCGACGAGTGCGCCGAGGAATTCAACAGCAACGAGTTTCTGCCGTGGAAGCCGGAAGAATACATCCACGGACCGCTTTTCCCGTATGATGATAACACGACCGAGGATGCCCTCGGGTTGATATAAAAGGGGTGATAGTATGGATGAACAGAACAGGGCGTTGTACGAAACGCCGACCGAAATCGAAGTGACCGCAAAGGACAGTCTGGTCCATGTAGGCAGTCTGGACTCTTTTGATATCACCAAGGGCGGTATCAAGGCGGGCAAGCTGCTGTTGAAATACTTGGACAGCGGCAACGAAAAGCTCCTTCATCAGGCGATCAAGACCTACGAAAAGATCATCCCGGATGAAAACTTCGGCGGAGAGTATACCGCGCTCGAGTGGCTTTGTAAATACTTCCTCGCTCCCGAGGAAGCGAAGCAGGATCTTTTGAGCAAGCCGCTGATCAAGAGCTTCTATGATGTTCTCTCCAAGGACGATTTCGCCGATCTGAGAACATATATCCAGCTCAAATACCATATCGTAGAAGTGGATAAGAACGATATGGAAACCAAGCGCAAGCTGCGCTTTTTGGAGGACTTTATTCTCTTCAATAATCCCGACCGCGAGCGTTGGGAAAAGACCAGAGAGAATATGGAGAAGTTCAATATCCAACCCGGCGAGCGTATCGCGGACGTCGGCTCCGGTCCCGGATACTTCTCGTTCAAGTTCGCCGATATCGTCGGAGATGAGGGTAAGGTATACGCGATCGAGACCAACCCCATGCACCTTGATTTTCTCCGCAAACACATCAAGGAGAACGATATCAAAAACGTTGAGGTCGTCGTCAGTCAGTTCGAGGGTATCGGGTTGACAGAGGACGTCAGGGTCGATACCGTATTCGTTTGTTCTTTGTATCACAACGTATATGCCGCGTTCACTGATTTTGAACGCGAGAAATTCGTCGGCAGCATCCGCCACGCACTGGTCGAGGGCGGTAAGCTGATCATCGTAGATAACGATCTGGTCGACAGCTCCGAGCTGCCGTATCACGGTCCTTATATCAGCAAGTCGCTGTTGACCTCTCAGCTTTATCACTATGGCTTCAAGCTGATCGATAACTACCAGTTCACTCCCCAGCGCTATGTGCTGATCTATGAAAAGGTCGATGTTCCGAGCAACTTCAAGGGCAAGGAGAACAGCATCGACGATCCGTGTCACATCCACGTCAATACGGCAGGCTCGCTGATCCGTTACCGTATCATCGGTACCTCTACCGCGGGCTATTCCATCCGCGGTAAGGCGTGTGGCAAGATGATGTACGACGGCTTCATGGAGAATGATCCCGAAAAGGTCCAAAAGGCGCATGATATGTTCGCCGATCTGTGGCCGAAGGAACGCATCGGCGACGACTACACCGCCTTTATGTGGTTCTGTGAATACTATCTCGCGGACGACCATAAGAAAGCAGAGATGCTCTCCGACTACCGCGACAAGATGTATTTTGACTTTTTCGGCGGCAATGATTACGAAAAGCTCAAGAAGTATCTGTATATCAAGTTCTATCTGGAGCATGAAGAAGAGGAAGACGCGGATATTGAGACCTGCTTTGAGTACGAGGGCAAGGATTTCCCCATCGGAACCCTGAATGAATGGAACGAGTATTTTGTTTTCAATAACCCCAACCGCTTCCTGTGGGAAAAGACAGACACCATGCTCGATCTGCTTGATATCAAGGAAGGCGAGAGTATCGCCGATCTTGGCTGCGGCGGCGGTTACTTCACCTATGAATTTTCCAAAATGGTAGGGGATAAGGGTACCGTATATGCTACCGAGATCAACAAAGACGCGATGAAGTATCTTGACGCGCTCAAGGATACCTACAATGTCAAAAATATCAAGACGCTCGTTACCCGTATGAACGACTGTAAGCTCAAGGAGAATTCCTGTGATAAGGTCTTCATGTGTTCGATGTATCACGCGGTATATATCACTGACATCGAGTTTGTCAAGGACGAGTTCATCGCCAGCATCAAAAAGGGTCTCAGACCCGGCGGTCAGCTGATCATCGTCGATAATGACGTTACCGACCGTTTTACACCCTCTTACTACGGCCCCGGCATCATGCCCGAGCTGATCATCTCACAGCTTTCCTTCTACGGCTTCAAGCTCGTCAAGAAGGAGCAGCTGATTCCCCAGCGCTTTATTTTGGTGTTTGAATTACAGTAACATATATTCTTAAGAAAGTAGGCGAATTATGATGGAAATCAATGTTTCAAAAATCAGTAATCACGCGCAAAATCCCAACAACCCCGATAACTCCGTGTTTGAGATGAAGGGGCAAAAAGGTCTTGGCTGTCTGGTAGAGGGCTATAATACGCCCAAAGAAGGCGGCAATTCTGTCGAATCCAAGGTCACCAGGATCCTTGTCGAGAGCTTTATGAAGAGACCCGCTCTCAGCAATGAGGCAATGGCGAATATCTTTGAGAGAGCCAACAACGGACTGATGGTGACCCAAAGCCCTCAGTATCCGTCCTATGCGGCAGCCAGCGCAATATTCTTCCTTAAGAACAAGTTCGTATACGCTACCGCGGGCGATAATGTGATCTTCCATTTTGTCGACGGCAAGCTGGCGGATGTGTTCTGTTGTGATCCCGGTGAAGAGCCTCAGTATCTCGGCGTTCCGGGCTATACACAGCCTAAGATCGGCGACGTAGCCACTTTTTCAAAGGGCACCCACACCTTCCTGATCTGCTCCGCTGCCTTTGCCAACGCGATGGACGAGGGGCTTTTGGAGGGTTCCCTTTCCGCTAACACCCATTTCACCGACAAGGGTAAGCAGAAGCTCGCCGAGGTGAAATGCGACCGTTGGCTCAGAGAGCTTAAGGATAATATCAACGGTTATCACAACAGCAATGATAATTACTCCGCGATCGCTTTCTCGATTCCGCCCAGAAAGAAATCCAAGCTTCTCCTGATCATCATTATCATTGTCGCGGTACTCGTGATCGCCGGCGGATTCTTCCTGTTCGGCGCAAGGAGAAGACCGCCGCAGCAGGGTGGTCCTCAGCAGGGTCAGGAAGAGATGCTCGGACCGAACGGTGAGCGTCCGCCCGCACCGCCCGCAGGCGCAAAGCCCGGCGATGAACAGCCTGCTCCTCCCACAAGACCTGCCCAGCAATAATCTGATACGATAAGAGGTTAGACGATGTTTATTTTTAAATATGCTTTTAAAAGTATCGGGCGTTCTATCGGACGCAACATACTGATCGGCATTATTGTATTCATCATCGCTGTATCCGCCTGTGTCGCCATGTCGATCCAACAGGCGGCTAAAACCGCTGCCGCCACCAGTCTGAAGAAAATGGACATTACGGCTCAGATCAACATTGACCGTGATTATGTTTATCAAAAGGCGTCAGAGAACAAAAACTCGACCAATATCCAGGAACTGATGCCGGAGATGACATCTCTGAACAAGCAGTATGCTCTTGATCTGGACGACATGAAGTCGTATGCCGAGATCAAGAAGGAGGGTTCGGATGATCCTATCGTAAAGGATTATTACTATAATGCTTCTCTCTCGATCAACGGCAGCAGCATCAGCAAGTATGATTTAAAGAGCAGCTCGCAGAGCGCGACGACTTCTTCGGGAACTGCCGAATCACCGACAGATCCCGCCGGCAATGTTGTCGAAACACCTCAGGCGCCCGAGATGCCGCAAGCACAGGAACAGAGCGGCGATTTTGCTCTGATCGGCTACAGCTCCAAGAAGGCGATGGAGGACTTTGGATCGGATGAAGACGAAAGCACCTGTACGTTGGAGAGCGGCGATTTCTTTGAGGAAAACACCTCGGAGTACGTCTGCCTGATCGAGGACAGCCTCGCGACCTTCAACTCGGTATCCGTAGGCGATACCATCAAGCTGGTCAATCCCAAAAACGAGGATGAGACCTATGAACTGAAGGTTTCGGGTATCTATAAGAATTCGTCCAGCGACTCGGTCGACGGCGTCGATCCTCCCAACAGGATCCTTACCAGCTATGCGGTCGTCAAGGATATCGAAACCAAGTCCGAGACAACGAACGCTTCTTCGACAAGTTCTTCTTCGAGTTCGTCCGATGAAGATTCCAACGCGATGACCTGTAAGTTCAACGGCACCTTTATCTTCGGCTCTGTTGATGACTATAACCAATTCAAGGAAGAGGTAAAGAATAAGGCTGAGGCAGACGGCTTGGACGGCGATCTGTATATCGTGACATCCGGTGATATCGCCGCGTTCAAGGCGGGTCTCAAGCCTCTGGAAAACCTCAAATCCTTTGCGACGACCTTCCTTTATCTGACGCTCGCCATCGGCGCGATCGTCCTGATCGTGATTTCGGTCATCAGTATTCGTGACCGTAAGTATGAGATCGGCGCTCTTGCCGCGATGGGTCTCAAAAAGCTCAAGCTGAGCATGATGTTCATGATAGAGGTCTTAGCGGTCACGCTGATCGCGATCCTGATCGGCGCCGCGGTAGGTACTGCCATCTCGGCGCCGGTTACCAACTATCTGCTCACTGCCCAGATCGAACAGCAGGAAGAATCCGACAACTCGCAAAAACAGCAGCAGCAGGGTCCCGGCGGAGCCCCCGGCTCACAGGATCGTCCCGAAGACGGCGAGGTCAACGGTCCCGTTACCTACGTGTCATCGGTGGGCTTCTCTATTGATTTCTTCGTTATCCTGAAAATGCTGCTCATCGGTATCGGACTTGCGGTCGTATCCGGATTCACATCGATATTGTTTATCCTGCGGTATGATCCGAAACAGATACTGGCGAGTCGAGATTAGGAGGTGTGAGTATGGGTGTTATTGAATTAAAGAACGTTAGCTTCACATATCCTAATAATCCTGTTATCAAAAACATGGACTATGAATTCCAGCGCGGACTGGTGTATTGTATCACCGGTAAATCCGGCGCCGGAAAAACCACACTCCTTTCGATGCTGTCCGGTATCATGGATCCGACTTCCGGATATATCGTTTACAACGGTTATCCGATCGACGAAAGCGACCGTTATGTTTATCGCAGTCGAGATGTAGGCGTTATCTTTCAGGAGTATAACCTCCTGCCTAAGTTCACTGTGCGTGAGAATATCCAGCTGTCGTTGGATATCTCCGGCAAGAAGCTCAGGGATCTCGACGGCTTCGGTACATTCAGCAATAAAAAGGATTATGTTGACCAGCTGATCCGTGAGGTCGGTCTGGATCCCGAGGAGGTCGGTAACCGACGCATCCTCAAGATCTCCGGCGGACAGCAGCAGCGTATCGCCATCGCGCGTGCGCTGAGCTTCAAGCCCGGTGTTATCCTTGCTGATGAGCCAACCGGCAATCTGGATATCGATACCAGTATCGATATCATGAACGTATTTTTGCACTTGGCGCATGAGCTGAACCGCTGTGTTATTATCGTAACACATTCACCGCAGATCGCGGATCTGGCGGACGTCCGACTGGACTTAAAGCCTCTGTCAAGATACAAAAAAGTATAGGCATACCGTATGATAACGAACGTGACGGAATGCCTGTCATTCGGGATCGGGAGATATCCCGTTTTCCGGAATAGGAGATTTGATTATGCCGATGAGTGAATATGAACTTTCCCTGGTAATGGATGCAAAAAAGGGAAAGAAAAAATCATTTGAAAGGTTATGCGACTCGTTTCACAAACAGCTCGTCGAAGTGATTGAGGGAGAGCTGTATTCCCGCGATAAGGCTGAGACGATCATCAAAAGCGTGACAGCCAGAGCCAAGACCGAGATCAAACAGATCCAAAATCCCGCGGATTTTGAGCGGATGATCATCAGCTTAACGATCGCGGAATGTGCGAATTATCCGCGCGGCGCCTCCGGCGGTCAGGGCGGAGCGGCTACCAGCTTTTCGGAGCAGAAAAACAATCGTGCACAAGCTCGGATCAATCAGCAGGATTCCCGCAATGCCGTGCCTTACGCAGCATCGGGATTTGCCGGCGGATCTAACGTGAATGATTACGGTCGTGAGCCGGATCGTCGCGACAGCCGGAATCGTGATCCGGAGCCTCGAAACGACTGGTATCGTGAACGCGAGCCTCGTAATGATTTGAACCGTGCGCCCGAGCGTCGGGATCCCGAGCCGCGTAACGATTGGAACCGCACTCCCGAACGCCGCGATCCCGAACCGCGTAACGATTGGAACCGCGCACCCGAGCGCCGCGATCCCGAACCGCGTAACGATTGGAACCGTGCGCCCGAACGCCGCGATCCCGAACCGCGTAACGATTGGAACCGTGCGCCCGAACGCCGTGAGCCTGAGCCGCGTAACGATTGGAACCGTGCGTCGGAGCGTCAAGATCCGGAACCGCGTAACGATTGGAACCGTGCGTCGGAGCGTCAAGATCCGGAACCGCGTAACGATTGGAACCGTGCGCCCGAACGTCGCGAGCCTGAGCCGCGTAACGATTGGAACCGTGCGCCCGAACGTCGCGAGCCTGAGCCGCGTAACGATTGGAACCGTGCGCCTGACCGCCGCGAACCCGAGCAACGTAATGATCGGATCGGGGAACCGATGAACCGCGAGGCAATGCGCCCTATCACTGATAGGAATCGTGTCGGTTCCAATTCTGCTCAGCCCGTAATACAGGATAATGCTCCCTTTGCAAGACCTGTCGAGCCTACACCGCAGAATAACGCGCCTTTCGCAAAACCGGTACAACCCACACCGCAGAACAATGTGCCTTTCGCAAAGCCTGTTGAACCCACACCGCAGAATAACGCGCCTTTTGCAAAGCCTGTTGAACCCACACCGCAGAATAACGCGCCTTTTGCAAAACCGGTACAACCTACACCGCAGAACAACGCGCCTTTCGCAAAGCCTGTTGAACCCACACCGCAGAACAATGTGCCTTTCGCAAAGCCTGTTGAACCCACACCGCAGAATAATGCGCCTTTTGCAAAACCGGTACAACCCACACCGCAGAACAACGCGCCGTTTGCAAGACCGGTACAACCCACGCAGCAGAACAACGCGCCGTTTGCAAGACCGGTACAACCCACGCCGCAGAACAACGCGCCGTTTGCAAGACCGGTACAACCCGCAGCGCAGAACAACGCGCCTTTTGCGAGACCGGCTCAACCCGTGCCGCAAAACAATGCACCTGCGACGCCGTTCAGACCTGCGATGCAAAACAATAACGGAGCTGTTCCTGCCGCCCGCGGCGCCGAGTTGCCACGCGACAGATTTACGACTATGCCAACGGCTTTCCATTCACTGAATATGGGAAACCAAGCGCCTGTTGATAACAGCTCACGTACTCCTGTGCAGAATGTTCCGCAGCAGGGGGTTCGCCAACAACCGCATTATCAGGGTAAATCGGATTTCATCCGGCCTGTGCAGTCCAACCCGTGGTCTATGCCTCAGAATCAGATCGGGGATGACGCTAAAACAGAGCTTTTGATGGGAGATGAAAAGACGGAATTATTGGTCGAAGAACCCAAGACAGAGTTACTGAGAGAAAGTCCTGTCAGTGCTTCGGATATGGAGCCTAAAACAGAGCTTTTGGTGGAAACAAAGACCGAAAAAATGTCCGAACCCGAGCCCAAACCCGAGCCTGAGCCGAAGCCCGAACCCAAGCCCGAGCCGAAGCCTGAGCCGATGCCTGAGCCGAAGCCCGAGCCGAAGCCTGAGCCCAAGCCCGAGTCGAAGCCCGAGCCGAAGCCTGAGCCCAAGCCCGAGCAGATGCCTGAGCCGATTCCTGAGCCGAAGCCCGAACCCAAGCCCGAGCCGATGCCTGAGCCGAAACCCGAACCCAAGCCCGAGCCGAAGCCTGAGCCGAAGCCTGAGCCGAAACCCGAGCCGAAGCCTGAGCCGAAGCCTGAGCCGAAGCCTGAGCCGAAACCCGAGCCCAAGCCTGAGCCGAAGCCCGAGCCTGAAGGCGAGCTGCTTTTCAAGCCCGGGGAAGAGACGAAGGCGCCTGAGAAGGAAGCATCAAAACAGCCTGTGGTCGTCAATACGGCGCCCAAGGTCGGTCTGCTTGTATGCACCAAGGGCGAAAATGCCGGCGAGAATTTCAGCCTGATCACGGGCAGGAACCGCGTCGGTGTTTCCGAGAACTGTGATGTGCGAATCAAGGATGCTTCATTGACTGATGATTATAATTTTGAGATCGTATACGATGAAAGAAGAGAGAACTTTACACTGGTACCCGGCAAGCTATCGTCGCGTTTGTTCATCAATAATGACTATGTTGACTCGTCGATCTTCTTGCAGCCGCACGATACCCTCCGTACCGGTAATTCCGAATTCTTATTAGTATCGTTCAAATAACAGCGACACAGTATGACCGTTGTGCAAGAGCGCGTCGGTCATACTTTGTTCTTGATGTAGGTTTCTTTTGAGAACTGAGAACGTCGGTTCTCTGCTCGAAGATCGATAGTTAGGAGGAAAACATTACAAACGATGTGTTGAACACCATTCAAAACAGAAGAAGCGTAAAGAAGTTCCTGCCCGACAGCGTTCCTGCCGATATCGTGGACGCGATCGCGCAGGCGGGATTATATGCCGCCAACGGAATGGGAAAGCAGTCGCCGATCATCCTGGAGATCACCGATAAGGCGCTTCGGGACAGATTGTCGGCTTTGAACGCTCTATACTTTCCGAAGGAGATTGCCGATCCGTTCTACGGCGCTCCGGTCGTATTGGTGGTACTCGCTGACAAAAGCGTGCCGACCTACCTGTATGACGGCAGCTTGGCGATGGGTAATCTGCTGCTTGCCGCACAGTCACTGGGCGTCGGCGCCTGTTGGATCCATCGCGCAAAGCAGATGTTTGATTCCGAAGAAGGAAAGAAGATCTTAGCGGAACTCGGCGTTGAGGGTGACTATGAGGGCATCGGCAACTGTGTGTTGGGCTATCCCGACGGAGAGCTCAGACCCGCTCCTGAGATCAAAGATAATCGCCTTTTTAAGGCGTGAAGACAAAGCGCGGTTGTATCGTCTCACATCCAACGCGGCACTTGTCTTTTTGAGAACATGATATGGGTTCGCCGACCTCACGGGAGAGCCCGGTTACCGCGTATTATAATTCTTATTAAGAACAATATCAACTGTTCAGCCCTCGGGACTTCCGAGGGCTTTTGCGCTATTTATACAAAAAATATCTGTTTAATCCAGTTTCATATTATATACTGTTGACAGGATTTACAAAATATGATATTCTTTTTTTGGCAAAAAAGTGATGTAGCGTTGATGGCGCAGGAACCGTTTGTTGGGTTCACTGCGTATGGCTATGGAGATAGGGAATGATCCCGGTTCTGATCATCGTATACAAGCTGTATTTGCCGCATGTTTTGGATATAAAATATAAAAAGGAGAGAGAACATGAAAAAAATCATCGCACTGCTGCTCATCGGCGTGATGGTTCTGGCGGTGTCTGCCTGCTCGGCGCAGAACGGCGCTTCGTCAGATTCCAAAGCGAAGTCCGGTGACAAGATCAAGATCGGTTACGTCAATCCGACGACCGGTTCGCTTGCCGGCAACGGCGAGGGATGTGAATGGGTCGTCAAACAGATCACCGATTATGTCAAGGATCATCCTATCACCGTAGATGGTAAGGAGAAGGAGATCGAGGTCATCGTATATGACTCCGAGTCCGATCAGAACCGCTGCTCCGAAATGGCGCAAAAGCTCTGTGAAGAGGATGAGATCGACTTGATGGTTGCGATCCAGACCCCGAACACCGTCATTCCCGTGGCGCAGGTCGCCGAGAGATACGGCGTTCCTTGTATCGCGACACAGTCGCCGGTCGATCCGTTGGCACATTCGTTGGATCAATTCAATTGGACATATGATTTCTTCTATGCGCTGGACGAGGTTTATGAATCCCAAAGAGCGCTGTGGACAGCGGCAGGCTACGCGCCCAATTCCGGCGCAAAGGTTGGTTTGTTGTTTGCCAATGACAGCGACGGCACCGCGTGGCATGAGCTGTTCACCCGCAGACTTGCCGAGGATGGGTATACCGTCGTCGATCCCGGCCAGTATCCTTCCGGCACGACTGATTTTACCAATGTAGCCGATACCTTCAAGAAAGAGAAGATCGACGTGATCGCCGGAACAAATATCCCCCCCGATTTCAAAAACTCCTACAGCGCGATCATTTCCGCCGGCGTTGAGGTCGGTGCGGTCACGATGGGTTAATGCGCTCTGCTGCAGAGTGACGTCAACGCGTTGGGCGAACTTGCCGACGGTATCATGACCCAGGTATGGTGGGCGCCTACCAATCCCTTTGTGTCCGATCTGACCGGAATCAACTGTTCCGAGATCAATGAAAAGTATAAGGAAGCTAACGGCACCGTCATGCCTCAGCCCGCCGCCTTTGCCTACGCAGGACTGGAGCTTGCCGTACAGACCTTTAAGGCTGCCGGTACGACCGACAAGCAGAAGGTCTATGATGCGATCGGGACATTGAAGTGTCAGACGATCGTTGGTCCTGTCGACTATTCCAAGAAGATGGAGGGCTTGCCCTACAGCAGCTCTGTACTGACCGGCGGTCAATGGCAGCGTGATGAGAACGGAGAGCTGCAGCTGATCATCATCGATAACAGTCTCTATCCCGATATCCCTGTGACGGGCAAATATAAGGAAGGCAACGCTACTACGAAGAAATAACAAAATGAACGGGCGCCGGGCGTGTCGATAGCGCATATCGATCCTTCCGGCGCTTTTGAGGTATGTATGGGAAATATACTGGAATTCAGACATATCGACGCCGGCTACGGCAGAATACAGATTTTGAACGACTTGTCCTTCTCTGTGGAAGAAGGACAGGTTTTCGGCGTTATCGGACCGAACGGCAGCGGTAAGTCTACGATGTTCAATGCGCTGCTGGGAACCATCCGTCCCACCTCCGGCGCGATCTACTTCGATAACATCGATATCACACGCACACCGCCGCATGTTCGCTGTCGCATGGGATTGGGCAGAACCTTCCAGATCCCAAAGCCTTTTGAAAACATGAGCGTATATGAGAATGTTCTCGTCGCGGCGGTGCACGGTACCGGACAATCGGAGAAAAAGGCGGGTCATGCCGCCATCGATGTCTTGAAACTGACGGGATTGTATGATAAACGCGAGATGCTGTCCGGAGAACTGCCCCTGCTTGACCGCAAACGACTGGAGGTAGCCCGCGCGATCGGAACATCGCCGAAGCTGCTGCTGCTCGACGAGGTCGCGGCGGGACTGACCGACGCGGAGGTCAAGGATATGATGCGGTTGGTCAAGGATCTGAAAAACACCGGTTACTCCATTATTTGGATCGAGCATATCATCCAAACGATGCTCGGCTCGACCGATCAGCTGATGTGTATGGCTGAGGGACAGTGTGTGATCACCGGCGATCCGGAAGAGGTCATCAATTCCAAGATCGTTCAAACATTGTATCTGGGGGTGGACGACAGTGAATGACGCTTTGCTGAACATCGAAAACCTCAGTGTGAACTACGGGGATTTCATCGCCGTCGAGGACGCTTCACTCACGGTGGAAGGAGGGCAGATCATCTCTTTGATCGGTCTTAACGGCGCCGGAAAAACAACGCTGGTATCCTCGGTGATGGGGCTGACAAAGCAAAAATCGGGAAAGGTGTATTTCGACGGCAGCGATATCTCCAACCTGCCGACCGACAAGATCGTCGCGCGCGGTTTATCCCTGATCCCGCAGGGCGGCAGATGCTTCAATCGTATGTCTGTGCAGGATAACCTGCTGATGGGCAGCTTTCCGAAGTCCGCGCGAAAAGGGGCAAAGGAGACGCTCTCTCATATCTATGAGCTGTTTCCTGTATTAAAAGACAAAATGCGCGATCCTGCCGGATCGTTATCCGGCGGTCAGCGACAGATGGTCGCGATCGGAAGAGCGCTGATGGCGCGTCCGAAGTGTCTGATCTTTGATGAGATATCACTGGGGCTTTCTCCCTCGGTCATCAAAGATATCTACAACTGCATCAAAATGATCAACGAGACCGACAAGACCGCTGTGATCCTGATCGAACAGGATACACAGCGCGCGTTGAAAATGTCCGACGTATTTTACGTCATGCTCAAGGGAAAAACCGTCCTCAGCGGCAAATCCGCCGATGTGGACGCCGATTCGCTCAAAGAAGCGTATTTCGGTATGTGATCCAAGGATCACTGTAGTTCAGCTCACAGAGGAGAGATTTGCTCCCTCTGTTATAGGAAGATGATTATGTATATCTTACAAACGATTATTAACGGATTACTGCTCGGCGGGTACTACGCGCTCATCGGTATCGGCATGACGCTGATACTGGGCATCGTCAAGCTGACCAACCTTGCTCACGGAGAATTCGTGATCATCGGCGCGTATATGGCGTCAGTGATCACGACACAGTTCGGGATCGATCCGATCCTCTCGCTGGTGATCTCTGTGCCGCTGATGTTTTTGATCGGCTTTGTCCTGCAATATGTGCTGATCGGCAACGCGATGAAGAAAGGCCCCGAACCGGCGCTGTTGGTTACCTTTGGATTGTCCATCATCATTATGGACGCACTGCGGATGGGCTTTACGGTCAATGAAAAAAGCATCGCGACGCCCTACAGCACAAAATCCATCACGATCGGCGGGATCAGTATTTCTGTCTTGAATCTGGTTCTGCTGGCGATCAGCCTGATTTCGATCCTGTTGCTGACGGTATTTCTCAGCCGTTCCTATGTCGGCAGAGCGATCCGCGCGACGGCGGATGACGCGCAGGCGGCAGCTCTCTCGGGCGTTAACATCAAAAAGGTCTATGCGGTGGCGATGGGCGTATCCATGGCAAGCGCCGCGGTCGCCGGATTATGCGTCGGAATGAAATCGACCTTCAATCCTACCTCGGGCGGTGCGTATCTCTCGACCGCGTTTGTCGTCGTGGTGATCGGCGGAATGGGAAGCATCCCGGGTACGCTGATCGCGGGATTCATTTTCGGCTTGGCACAGGTCATCGGCGGCGCGAGCTACGGACAGCTGATCAGTTATATCATGCTTTTGGCAGTCTTAGTGTTCAAGCCCAGGGGCATTTTAGGAAAATAGGGGAGGGGTCAAAATGAAAAAAAAGAAGTTTACGCCCTCCCATGTCAAGGTGTTGGATTCACCGCCGATGCTGATCATCTGCGTTGTTTTAGTGGTCGCGTTATATATCGGGTGCTTTACCGGACTGATCTCCAATAAAACGATGCGTTATCTGGTTCAGATCTTTTTGTATATTACCATGGGTGAGATGTGGAACCTGTTGTCAGGATATGCCGGTATGACCAGCCTCGGTCAGCAGTTGTATATCGGCTTGGCGGGTTACAGTATCGCGATGGCGACCTCTCCGAAATTCGGGTTGCCGCTGTTTGGCGCACTGTTGTTGGGAGCGGGCATCTGTGTTGTCGTATCCTTATTTATGTCGCTGATCCTGTTCCGATTGGAGGGGATGTACTTCTCGATCGCTACATTGGTAGCGGCAGAGGCGTTCTCGATGTGGTTTTTCTCATGGGATTTTGTCGGCAAAGGCGCGGGCCTGACGATCCGTGTCTCACCCTATCCGAAGATTCAGGAGATCTGCGTTCTCGCTTTGACGATCTGTGTGGTCGCGCTGGTGCTCGTCTACTGCTTG
>JAHKVW010000067.1 GCA_020624805.1 bacterium
AGACCATTCCTTCTCATTCTACAGCTTAGGCATTGAAAAGGAAAACAGACACGGCTGGCTACCGTGTCCATTACCTTAATTATATTGTAGGAGGTGACGATCCGAAGGCGGGAAAGGGTTTAACCGACAGATAAAGCGGACACCATCTCCACCAAACGGGTATTGGACGAACACCTACTTCTTCTGCGGAGGCTTCGCGGTGAGGGTTTCGATCTGATACAAGAAGGAATGTCATCTTAGATTATCTAAGGTGGCATTTTTCTTTTTGCCTGAAACCCACGTATGCGCTTTATATTTTCATTTTCAATATTGTGAGCGTACCAAATTCAAGGAGGAAAGCTTATGCGTGAGAAATACCATTTTTGTCTCATGACATACGGTGAAGAATCATTCTGAACAGTCTAATTGACATGAAGAACAAACTGACTGGAAACGTACATTACACATTATGCTGTAATCGCGAGCTTGCCAAGAACACTGTCAGGATTAAGATACACCACCTTTACTTTTTAAAGAAAAAAATATATAATTGAATCAGAAATGAACCTTACAGGCGTTTTGATTGTATATATAATGAGAGGTTTCAACAATGTCTGGCAGGTGGGGTGAAGAATTGACCGATTTTGAGCAGTATACGGCGGAATATTCGCCCGAGCTGACGCGGTTTTGCATAAAGTTGTGCGTCAATGTAGAAGACGCGGAGGATTTGTTCCAGGACACATGGACAAGGGCGTTTGAAAAATTTGAGCAGTATCGTCCCGAATACAACTTTAAAAACTGGCTGTTTGCCATCTGCGCGAATATTTTCAAGAATTCTAAGAAAGAGAAATACAATTCAACTAAGGCGATTTTCAACTCCAATGAAGAAAAAGAGCGATTCATGCGCTCGATACCCGGAGCGCAGAAGGATATAGACGAGTATCTCGATTTGCAGGCGGCTATACTGTCGCTTCCGAAGAAGCACCGTGTCGTGCTCGTGTTATACTATTATAAAGAGTTCAGCCAGCGCGAGATCGCCGAGATATTGGATATCCCGGAGGGCACGGTAAAATCGCGGCTGAACACAGCGAAGAAATTATTGAAAAGGAGGTTTACATATGAATAAGATCAGTGACGACAGACTGGATAAAATGCTGACCGATTACTGTGAAGCTCCCGTTGAACCCTCCTTTTCGTATGATCCCGCGCGTGTGTCGGGAAAAGCGAAGCCGCATAAGCTCCATCAGCGGCAATTGATGACTGCGGCGGTTTTAGTGCTGGTCAGCGTGCTCGGATTGATGGTATATTTCTTTATCGGAAATAAGCCGAGTGCTCCGATAGCTGTTGCGCCGTCGACGCAAAGTCCGACCGCTGCTTATGTTCCTACCGGCGTTGGGAATACTCAGCCGCCCGGCAGTACCGCTCCGACCGAGCCGACACAGAAGGAGACACAAAATGCAACCCGGATACCCACCGCCGTATCGACTCAGCCGGACACGCAGAACGCCGCATCTCTGCCCGAGCCGTCGGATATATACGATGAGCCGACTCATCCTGTCATTGAGCCTGAGATATCCACCCAGGCTCCCACACAACCTCCGGCGCCTCCTCAGGCTCCCACACAGCCGCCCGAGGTCGCTCCCACCGAGGCTCCGAAGGATAAATCACCCGATCTTGCTCCGGTAGGGTATGACGGCATAATAATCGAGACCATCCCAAAGGAGGATTTAAGTGAAGACAGCGTCATCTACTGTCGTCTCCGCGCCGAAGACGGTACCCCTTTGGACGACGGTGCCCCGTACTCCGATCAGCGACTTGCCCATATGTTCGTGGATGGCAGAGAGATCATGATGTACTATATACCGAGCGACTGCATGACCCTGCCGTATGAGGGCTGGTACCGATATGAGTTTTATGACGAAATGGGAAAGATACTTTGCGACGGAAATGAATATTTGAGACCTTGATTGAAATAAACGAGACAGGAGGTAAATTAACATGAAAAAAGCAGTTGCGATAGTTTTAGCTTGCTGCATGTTTATTTCGGTGTTTGCCGCATCTGCAAACGCCGAGACCGTAAGCAGTAATCCCGACGCCGCTCTCGCTGCGGTATCCGACAAGCTCGATTCGGATGTGATCAGGTGCATGTATTATGCTGTTGATGAAGGCAGGTATTTTGAAATACGCTATCACGGCGTGACCGAGGATGAGCTGATCGCTCAGATCAAGGCGATCTCCTATGCCGAAACATCAGATTACGACCTCGGAGAAGGCAAGGCGCTGGTCGGACTTCCGTATTCTTCCGTGGTAAGTGTAGCCGGGCTTGATAATATAGACTACATCACTCTGCCGAAAGGATTACCGTATGAACCCCCGTTCAATAATGAAGGCGATTACTATATCATAGGCACGATGACAGACTGGCAGCTCGACACGAATTATGAGCTGACAGAAGCGTATCTGCATGACGGCACATATTACTCTTGGCTGTATATGGAGCCCGGCGATTCTTTTATGATAGTATATTCACCCGACCGAAAAACTCTTGACGACGCCGTGTATTATCCCAAGAACGGCAAAGAGTTCAATCAAAACGGCACGATCATCAAGGAGAAGGGCTTTTATACCTTCGAATTCCGTCCTGCCTGCGACGGCGGAATAACATATTTTGAAGACGATCCTGCCTCTTGGTTCGAGACCTCCGGCGGAGAGAGGGTACAGACATGGTATTATAATTGTATCTTTTGCTTAGGATATTACCGCGCGCCTGCAGAGCGCGAGCCGGTTTACGACAACCTCACCGCAGGCTACTATGTCGTCGGCACGATGAACGACTGGAAGCTGGACGGCAATTATAAACTGAACAGCTACAACGCTTTAGACGACATCACTCTGAGGATGTGCGACAGCTTCAAGGTAGCCTACACCCCCGATGGCAAGAATATCACACGTTGGTATCCCGATGGCGAGGGCAACGCCTATAACGAGGATGTAAGGCGTATCAAAAGCGACTCTAT
>JAHKVW010000068.1 GCA_020624805.1 bacterium
CTGGATGGTATGAAGCTGAAGGACTCGGCGCGCAACTCGGTACGTCTTGTCAAAAAGAACTGGAAAGACTTCCTCAAGAGTATCATCGTATTCCTTCTGCTGTACGCGGTAGTGCTCGGCTTGCTGCTCGGACTTCTCGCGCTGGTTTTATGGATCAGATCGCTGATCCCGATGGCGGAAAACGTGAATCTGATCGTATCACTGGTGCTGATGCTGGTCATCCTGTTCCCGATGTTGTACATTGTCGCGCTGTTCATGCCGAATTACGTTTTGAAGCTCACCATGCTCTACAATCGTTATCAGAGTGAGGATGGGTGGGAGTATCAGAAGCGTGAACCGCGCAAATCTCCGCTGGTGATCGCCAATGTGGTTCTCGTAGTACTGGCGATCGTCGGCCTCACCGTGGTCGTAGCGACGATGGGCGAACAGCTGTTCCCCAATGAGATCAAGACCGGATATATCGCGCACCGCGCCGGCGGTAACGAAGCCCCCGAAAACACCGTGGCGGGCGTTGACGCCGCTTACAAGCTCGGCGCTTCCGGAGCGGAGATCGATATCCAGCGCACCTCCGACGGTCATTATGTCGTCAACCATGACGCGGACTTCGCCCGTACCTGCGGCGTAGCAAAGAAGCCCTCCGAAATGACGCTCGCTGAGGTAAAGGAGCTGAAGGTGGACGGCGAGCCCGTAGCGACCTTTGAAGAGATGCTCGACGCCAGCCACGGACGCGTGATCCTCTATGTAGAGCTAAAGGGTGAGACAGCCGATCAGCAGATGGCGGACGACGCCGTGCGTATCATCAAGGAAAGAGGCATGGAGAAGGAGACTGTCCTTATTTCTCTGCAATACGACCTGATCGATTATATCTCGAACACGTATCCGGAAATGGAAACAGGTTATCTTACCTTCGTATCCTTCGGCGATACCGCCGCGCTCAACTGTGATTACCTCGCTTTGGAAGAGGAAACGTCTACTCACAGCATGATCAGCAGTATACACGACAAAGGCAAGAAGGTCTTTGTCTGGACGGTCAACGATGACGAAGACCTGTACAAGTTCCTCAGCAGTGACGCCGACGAGATCATTACCGATAATGTTTCCGGCGCGAAAGCAACCAAAGCCTTGCTCGAAGAAAGAACTCTGTTTGACAGAATGGTAGACGATGTGACGGATCTGTTCTTCGGATGATCCTCTGCTGTCATTTCGGATGCGTTTTTGAACGATAAGGAGAGAGTATATGAAAGAAAGAAAAATGAGGCGCTACCAGAATCTTTTGACGGTCAGCGGCCTCGGTGTGATCATATTCGGCTTATGGAGCGTTCTGAAAACCATCTTGCTTCTTTTCATGAAAGAGGGGATATTGAGCGAGATCCCGGATGATACCTTTGTCCGTGTGATGTTCTTTTTGATCCTCGGAGGGATCCTGCTGATCGATGTTCTGATACGCTTATACGTCGGATTGTCCGCCCGCGCCGAGGGATTCGGAAAGAAGAAGGGCTACGGGTATATCGTTATCGCCATATTGATGGCGCTTGCTTCTCTGGCGTCTCTTGTGCTGATCTTCTTTGATTCGAATGAACAATCGATCTGGGAACTGATCGTATCCGTTATCGTGGAAGCGACGTCGCTGGTCGTCACGATCGAGCTGCTGGTCGCCGCTTTTACCGTTAAAAAGCTGAAAAAAGAGACGGGGGAGGTGTCGTAATGCAAAAGGATTTTCACTATTATGCTACCTACTGCGCGGCGTTTCTTGCCGGTTATTCTCATGAAGAGAGTCTTTCGATCTGCTACAGCGCGCAGTTTGTCGACTGGTGCTCCGCCACGCTTCTCTCAAAGCTGAAGGCGCCGCTTTCCGCCGCGACGACACAGCTGCAGCTGGAGATGATGGACACGAGGACCGACCGCGTCGGGCTGCAGGATATCACCCGCATCTGGGCGTCGTTCCATTTTCTTCCTTATGATCTTCACGCGACAAGGAAGGGCTGCGGAAAAAGATATCTGGATAAATATCGCCTGATCTGCAAGCCGAACAGCGATCTGGTCGTCGAAACCGTGAATCTTGCGAAGGGCAAATCCCTGCAGGCGGCGGGCGTCGCGATGCACGTTCTCGCGGATACATGGGCGCACAGCTATTTTGCCGGCACGCCTTCATTCGCGATCAATAACACCAACTATCACTTCTATGAGCTGGTGCCCGACGGCGACGGCTTTGAGGAGAGAAAGATCAAATTCATCCACAGCACGAGCGCTCCCGATGATTTTGAGAAGAGCGTTTATGTTAACAGCCTGTACCAGACCAGTGAGAAATCGATCATGAATCTCGGCCACGGACGGGCGGGACATCTGCCGGATTACAGCTTTATGCGCTACAAATATCTGCCGGCATGGGCGGATTATGAGGAGATCCTCAAGGATAATCCCAAGGAATACTTCAACGCGTTTTGCCAGATGGTATACGCGCTGCGGTATCTGCGCGGTGAGAGTCAGACCTTTGAAAAAGAGACCTACGACACCGAGAAGGTCGCGCCCTATGCTTCAAGGATCAAGGAGATCCTGATCAAGCGTCAGGGTGAGGCGGGAGCCTGTGAAGATTGGAAGGCATTCGGCGAAGAGCTCTCCGGCTGTACGATCGACGATTTTGATATGGAGCGCTATCAGGAGGAGTATACCGGCGCGGCTCAGGATCAAAAAAACGCTACGTTCCTCGGCAAATTCATTCTTGCCGCTTTATCACAGAAGAGCATGGTGACCAACCGTATCTTCAAATCCGGCAATAAGCTGGCGGGTTATTCCGTCGACTATGAAAAGAAGGGTTTTCGCGGCAATCGTGATTTCAAGGACTTGGTCGATCAGAAGAAAGGGGGCGGTCAAGCATGAGCAGCGGTCAGCGAATCAAAAATGTCTTGATCGGTGTCCTGATCATTCTGGGCGCGGTGATACTGATCGCTTTTCCCGAAGAGGGTATCATCATTACCGCTTCTATTCTGAGTTTATCCCTGTTTGTTTACGGGATCAAGACCCTGATCTATTACATCACGATGACGCGACATATGGTCGGCGGGAGGATCATGCTGTATCTTGCCGTCGTCGTACTGGATCTCGGTATGTTCACGATGATGCTGACGAACATCCCGAAAATGTACATCGCCCTGTATCTCGTGGTGGTCTACGCGTTCTCCGGAGCCATTGATATTCTGCGCGCGTTGGAAGCAAAGAAGTATCAGGCGCCGTCGTGGCGACTCAGCCTGATCTCCGGTATCATCAGTGTCGTCATCGCGATCCTTTGCATCGTCTTTATCGGCTCGACCAATATGATCGTGTATTTATACAGCGCCGGTTTGATCTATTCCGCGATCGTCCGTATCATCACGGCTTTCCGCAAAAC
>JAHKVW010000069.1 GCA_020624805.1 bacterium
GCAGTCTTATTCCCATCGGGCCGTAAAGATACTTGTGTCCCGGACAGCAAACATAGTCGTGTCTGTGACGCAGCATGTCGAGCGGGAAAACGCCGGCGCTTTGGGCGGCGTCCAGACAGAACAGTATACCGTAGCTATGAGCTAAAGCGCAAAGTCGTTCTGTCGGCAATCGATAGCCAATAACGTTGGAGGCGTGGGTGCATAGGATCAACCGCGTGCGGGAATTGATCTTTTTACGAAAATTCGAGATAGTCGCTTCATCGTCACCGATTACAACGTCGGCGATATCAAAGTTGATCTCCCCTATCTCGCTGAGCTGATACAGCGGTCGGTATACCGCGTTGTGCTCTAAGGAGGAGATCACCACATGATCGCCGTGATGGAGTACGCCCTTAATGACCGTGTTCAGGGATTGGGTGCAGCCGGGTGTGAAGATGACGGCTTCGGGTGACGACACGTGAAAGAAAGCCGCGATCGTCTCGCGCGCCTCGTACACCATCCGCGCTGTTTGCAGGGATTGCCGATAGCCGCCTCTGCCGGGGTTGAAGCCATAGCTCCTGACCGCCTGCTGTACCGCGCGGATCACCTGCGGTGGCTTTGGATACGTGGTGGCGGAGTTATCGAGATAGATCACGGCTTCTCCCGCTCCGCTCTGCCGAGAACGCGGACGCCCTTTTGCCGCAGGAGCTTTTCCGCTTCATCGGTTCGGTTCGGTACAAACAGGCAGTAACCGCAGGATTTGATATTCACATTTTTGGGCGTGCGCTGAATATAAGAACGGATCTGATATTGTTCCAAAATACTCTTTGCTTTCATCGCGTAGGTCACGGAAGGCAAAAGTATCAATTCATTTTTCATAAAAAAAACACCTCTGTTCCCTATCAGTCTATGATAGAAAAACAAAGGTGTGACGCGTGCGTCTTTTTCCGTTATAACAATAACAGTGATGTTTTCAATAGAGAATAATCATCCCTTTAATACATCCGACATATCATACAATCCGGCGGGCTTGTCCTTCATGTAGGCGGCGGCATTGACAGCGCCGGCCGCGAATACGCCCTTGCTCTGTGCCTGATGCTTTAAGGAAACGACCTCGTCATGACCCGCGAAGATGACCTCATGCTCGCCGACGATCGTACCGCCGCGGATGGAGTGGATACCGATCTCATTATGCTCGCGTCTTTTGCGGTACGCGTGACGGTCATAGACATACTGAGCGCCGCCGATCTCCTCATTGATCGCGTCGGCGATCATCAGCGCGGTGCCGGAGGGCGCGTCGATCTTGAGATTGTGATGCTTCTCCACCACTTCGATATCAAAGCTGTTGTACAGCACCTTAGCCGCCATCTTGGACAGCGCGATCAGCACGTTGATGCCCAGCGACATGTTGCCGGAATAGAATACAGGGATCTGTTTCGCGGTATCTTTGATCTTCTGCACCTGCGCGTCGGAAAAACCGGTGGTGCAGATGATGACGGGAGTTTGATTCTTCACGGCGAAGGCGAGCATATCATCGAGCACCAGCGGATTGGAAAAGTCGATGATAACGTCGGGCTTGTCCTGAACGTCATAAAAACAGGTGTATACGGGATATGCTTTGTCGCCATCGGCGATATCGACGCCGCAGGATATCATCGTATCCTCGCGCTCGTTGATGCAAGCTTCCACAGCCTGTCCCATTTTACCGAGACAGCCGTTTAACAATACCTTGATCATAAGAAAACCTCCTTATATGGGCTTCACAATGACTGTTAAATTAACAACATTGTGAAACAGGGCGAAGTGCTTCGCCCTGTGTGTTTGAATATGAATTTGTTCTAATCCCGCCGTCGATAGAAGGACATGGTGATCCAAAGGCGGAATGAAGTGAAGCGTCACGCTTCTTACGCGTATTTACCGATCAGATTGTACTTTGCCAGACAATCCTTGAGATCGTGATAGCCCGAATAGCTCATCGGCACGAGCGGCAGTCTGCACTCGCCTGCGTTGAAGCCGATCAGGTTCATCGCGGTCTTGACGGGGATCGGGTTGACGTCGGAGAACATGATATCCATCAGCTCAACATAGTGGAAATTCAGCTTGGAGGCTTCCACAAAGTTGTTGTTCAGGCACAGCTCGCAGATCTCATGCATTTCTTTCGGACAGAAGTTGGAGAATACCGAGATAACGCCCAAAGCGCCCAGAGACATGAAGGGCACGGTCTGGTCGTCGTTGCCGGAATAGATATCCAATCTGTCGCCGCACAGAGAACGTGTCTGTGATACGCTGGAGATATCGCCGTTCGCTTCTTTGGTCGCGACGATGTTTTCATGCTTGCACAACTCCGCGTAGGTCTTGGGCTTGATATTGCAGCCGGTACGCGAAGGTACATTGTACAGGATCATCGGCAGATCGATGTTGTCCGCGATGGTGGTGAAGTGGCGGATCAAACCGTTCTGCGAAGTCTTATTATAATAAGGTGTGACGGATAACAGCGCGTCTGCGCCGGACGCCTCAGCGGATTTGCTCAGCTCGATCGCCGTGCTGGTATCGTTGGAACCGGTACCAGCGATAACGGGGATACGACCGTTGATACGCTCGCAGACAAAGGATAATACCTCGCAATGCTCCTTGACGGTCAGGGTAGCCGCCTCGCCGGTAGTACCACACGCGATGATCGCATCGGTACCGTTCTCAACCTGGAATTCGAGTAAACGCGCCAGCTCTTCAAAATTGACGGAACCGTCGCTGTGCATCGGGGTAATCAGCGCTACGCCGGCACCTGTAAAAATATGCTTATTCATAAAGAATCCTCCTGATAAATGTGATAAAAAGGAGTATTAACATCAATGATCGATCAATAAATCACTGACCACTGATCACTCGTTATCAGTCCATGTAGCCCTCGGCGCAAAGCAGCTCAGCCATCAAAACCGCGCCGCCTGCCGCACCGCGCAGGGTGTTGTGGGACATACAGACGAACTTCATATCATACTGGGTATCGGGTCTGAGTCGACCGACGGATACCGCCATGCCGCCCTCGAGCATACGCTCAGACTTGATCTGAGGTCTGTCGGGTTCGGTGAAATAATGCAGGAACTGCTTGGGAGCGGAAGGAAGCTCGAGCTCCTGTGCTCTGCCCTTATAGTTGTTCCAGATATCGATGATCTCCTCGACACTCGGCTTCTCTTCAACGCCGAAGTCGATGAATACCGCGGCGGTGTGACCATCCGAGACAGGTACACGCAGGCACTGTGAGGTGATCGCGATGTCATCCGCGTTGACAATCTTGTCGCCCTCGATATGACCCCAGAGCTTCAAGGGCTCCTGCTCGCTCTTCTCTTCCTCACCGCCGATATACGGGATCAGGTTGTCGACCATCTCGGGCCAGCGCTCAAAGGTCTTACCGGCGCCGGAGATCGCCTGATAGGTGCAGGCAAGGACTTTGTTGACCTTATATTTCTCCTTTAAGGGATGGATCGCGGGAACATAGCTCTGCAAGGAGCAATTGGACTTGACGGCGATGAAGCCGCGTTTGGTTCCCAGACGCTTTCTCTGCGCGTGGATGATCTCGGCGTGATCGGGATTGATCTCGGGAACAATCATCGGCACATCAGGTGTACCGCGGTTCGCGGAGTTGTTGGAGACGACAGGGCACTCAGCCTTGGCGTAAGCCTCCTCCAGCGCCTTGATCTCATCTTTCTTCATATCAACAGCGCAGAATACGAAGTCGACCTTCGCGGCGACCGCCTCTACATCGGCGGCGTCCATCATGACCATATCTTTGATGTTCGCGGGGATCGGAGCGGTCATCGCCCATCTGCCCTCGACAGCCTCGGCATAGGTTTTGCCGGCACTGCGCTTGGACGCGGCGACAGCGGTGACATTGAACCACGGGTGATTTTCGAGCAAGAGAGAGAATCTCTGACCCACCATGCCCGTGGCGCCGATAATTCCGACATTAAACGTTTTCATATTATATACCTCCCAATTTCAAAAAAACAGTTGAGTTTTTTCCAATAATAATATATTATAT
The DNA here is from genome assembly GCA_020624805.1 of bacterium. Lineage (GTDB taxonomy): Bacteria > Bacillota > Clostridia > Oscillospirales > Acutalibacteraceae > Ruminococcoides. The sequence goes on from JAHKVW010000069.1 coordinate 4,016, forward strand.
GATAGGCAAATTCATACAGATGTATAATTTACGTCATGTTATAATATACCATTCCGTTGCGGATTTGTCAATTTCAATTATGTAACAACTGCGTTTTTTGAGGTCAATGTATGAAGACAAGTGATTTTTACTATGATTTACCGCAGGAACAGATCGCGCAAACGCCGATCGAACCGCGAGATCATTCCCGATTGATGGTGCTTCACCGTGAGAATGATGAGATCGAGCACCGCCATTTTTATGATATAATCGACTATCTCAACGAGGGCGATTGTCTGATCGTCAATGACTCCCGCGTGATCCCCGCGCGCATCTACGGCGTCAAGGAGGATACCGGCGCGAAGATCGAATTCCTGCTGTTGAAGCAGCTCAGCGGCGATCGGTGGGAAACGCTGGTCAAGCCCGGTAAGAAAGCGAAGATCGGCGCTAAGTTCATTTTCGGCAACGGGCTGCTCAAAGCCGAGGTCATCGATATCGTGGACGACGGCAACCGTATCGTCGAATTGCAAAGTGAGGAAAACATCTATACCACCCTCGACAAGATCGGTCAAATGCCTCTCCCCCCCTATATCACCGCAAAGCTCGAGGATCAGGAGCGCTATCAGACGGTCTATTCCCATGAGCTCGGCTCAGCCGCCGCTCCGACTGCCGGTCTGCATTTCACCAATGAGCTGCTCGATCGGATCCGCGCGAAGGGTGTGAAGATCGGATACGTCACGCTCCATGTCGGCTTAGGCACGTTCCGACCCGTCAAGGTCGATGACGTCACCAAGCATAAAATGCACAGCGAGCATTATGAGATACCCGCAGAGACCGCCGAGCTGATCCGCCATACGAAAGCAAACGGAAAACGTGTGATCGCGGTCGGTACGACCTCCTGCCGTACGCTCGAAAGTGTCGCGGCGGAATACGGCGAGATCAAAGCCTGTGACGGCTTTACCGATATTTTCATTTATCCCGGCTTTGAATTCAAGGTGCTCGACGGACTGATCACCAATTTCCATCTGCCCGAAAGCACGCTTATCATGCTGGTATCCGCATTTTACGGCTACGATAAGACGATGAAAGCATATGAGGTCGCGGTCAGGGAGAAATACCGCTTTTTCTCCTTCGGCGACGCAATGTTGATTGTTTAGAGGCTATATCGATTCATCTTATACACTTCATTATAAATCGTTGACACTCAAATAAAACTAATATATCATACAGATATAAAGCGAGAACGGAGGCTTTCAGAATGAGCGAAAGAGAATATGCAAAAAGTATCATAGATATTATTCCCGATGAACAGTTAGGCGATGTCATTGAATACTTAATTAATTCGACAGATGAAACCCGTGATGAAGAAAAGTTCAAACTGGTATCTGCTCATGTTCTGAATAAGTATCACAAAGCGTTTGAGGAGTTGGCAAAATGATCAAATTCAGCAAAGAAAAGGTTTTGCTCTTACATGAATTGATTGCAAAAGAAACGGGCGGCGACGAGGGAGTACGAGATTTCGGACTTCTTGAAAGCGCATTAGAATCAGCTTATCAAACCTTTGACGGGACTGAGCTTTTTCCGTCAAAAGAAGAGAAAACCGCAAAGCTTGGTTTTTCTTTGATTTCAAATCACGCATTTGTTGACGGAAACAAACGTATCGGAATGTACGTAATGCTTGCTTTTCTTGAAATGAACGGGATTTATATTTCACCTTCTGACGAAGACGTCATAAAAATCGGAATGGATGTTGCTTCCGGTAAAGCAAAATACGAAGATGTTTTGGATTGGATCAAACGATTTGAGTGATGTAAACTATTACTTAGTTGCGATCTTGTCAGGTGCGGATTAAGATTTCGCGCCTTACTTTTTCATAATCATCGTTTAGTAATATCCTATATTCCATCAGCACCGGTGACGCGATGGCAATTCTTTAAGCAAAAGGAAATACTATGTATACATTATTGAAACAAGAAGGAACAGCTCGACGCGGCGAGTTCAAAACCGTTCACGGCACGGTACAGATGCCCGCGTTTATGAATGTCGCGACCTGTGCAGCGATCAAGGGCGGGTTATCCGCGTATGATCTGCAACATATCCACACACAGGTCATGCTGAGCAATACCTATCATCTTCATCTGCGTCCGGGTGATGAGACGGTCAAGAAGCTCGGCGGTCTGCACAAGATGACCGGATGGAACGGCGTGATCCTCACCGACTCCGGCGGGTTTCAGGTCTTTTCACTGGCGAAACTGAATAACATCACCGAAGAGGGCGTTGTGTTCAACTCCCACATCGACGGCAAACGCATCTTTATGGGACCCGAGGAGAGTATGCGGATCCAGTCGAACTTAGGCTCGACCATCGCGATGGCATTCGACGAGTGCGTGGAAAATCCCGCGCCGTATGACTACGCAAAGGCTTCTGTCAAACGCACCACCAACTGGCTCAACCGCTGTAAGGCGGAGATGGACAGGCTCAATTCGCTTGACGATACCATCAATCCGCATCAAATGCTCTTCGGTATCAATCAGGGCGCGACCTATTGCGATTTGCGGATCGATCACATGAAGGAGATCGCCGCGCTTGACCTCGACGGCTACGCGATCGGCGGACTGGCTGTCGGCGAGCCTGCCGAAACGATGTATGAGATCATCGAGGCAGTGGAACCCTTCGCGCCGAAGGATAAGCCTCGCTACTTAATGGGCGTCGGCACACCGGTCAACATCCTCGAGGCGGTGTACAGAGGCGTCGATCTGTTCGACTGCGTCATGCCCTCGCGCAACGCAAGACACGGTCATCTGTTCACGTGGAGCGGGATCATCAATATCATGAACGCAAAATATGAGCTCGACGAAAATCCGATCGACAACGAATGTGACTGTCCCGTGTGTCAGCATCATACCCGCGCCTATCTCAGACATCTGTTCAAAGCAAAGGAAATGCTCGGTATGCGGCTGGCTGTCATGCACAATTTGTACTTCTACAATACGCTGATGCAGAAAATACGTGACAATTTAGACGCGGGTAGCTATGAGGTTTTCTATCAAAAATACAGAAATATACTCGATAAGCGGATATAATGCAACTTTATACTTGCAAAAATCATTCTTACCTGTTATAATAACTTGGAATAATTTGAAAGGAAGTTAAATTATGTTTGGTTCAGGATCCGGCGGCAGCTGGTGGATTATTTTAATTTATGTAGGTCTGTTCGCAGTTCTTTACTTCTTGCTCATTCGTCCGAATTCGAAGAAGAAGAAACAGGAACAGGAAATGCGCAACAATATCCAGATCGGTGATGATATCACGACGATCGGCGGTATTCAGGGCAGAATCATCGCGGTCAAAGAAGAAGAGGACGCTTTCGTGATCGAAACGGGTCCCGACCGTACCAAGATGAAGTTCAAAAAATGGGCGATCTCCAGCGTCGATACCGTCAAGGAAACGACTACCGAAAAGAAAACAACGGCGGATAAGTTCCAGGAGCTTCAGGAGCGCCGCGCCGCGAAGAAAGCCGCGAAGGAAGAAAAGAAAGCACAAAAAAATAACGAATAATGGATTTCACCCCTGCATAGAGTGTACAGGGGTGAATTTTTTATGTCTGATTTCGGTAAAGATAAAGGGCACATCGTCAAAGCGGTTTTGATCGGTGTGCTTTGTTCTGTTGTACTGTCCGTGCTGCTCACCTGTCTGTTCTCGATGATGCTGAAGTTGATGTCGGGTATCCCCTATGAGATCATCGACTATGTGATGGTCGCGATCGAGGGCTTCAGCGTGTTGATCGGCGCGTATATTGCCTGCGCGATCGCCAAATGCAAGGGACTGGTCATCGGCGCGTTATGCGGCGCGATAGCATTGATGATCGTGTTCGCGGTCGGGATGAGTATCGCTAAGAATAATATCGGGCTTTTGACGATCATCCGCAGTGTCGCAATGCTGTTGTGCGGGATCATCGGCGGCGTCGCGGGAGTGAATCGCAAGGAAAAAGTCCGGATCAAATAGAAAAGCCTCCCCAATGAACAATGTCATTTTGCTAAGAAACAGTATCTCGCTGACGCTCGGTCAATGAATACAATTCCTCAGTCTCGTCGTCGCTCGCTATACTCGGTAGGCGTATCCCGTAGGTACGCCTTGACCTCGTGCCGCGGCTCCTCCTCTCCCCACAGCTCGGGGAGCTGTGGGGACCCCGAATGGGCGACAGCTCCCTTTCCCATAGGGAGCCTCTTAACTAAATGATCTTGTATGTATCATGGGGAGGTCGAATTGAATATGGCGGAAAAATCCTCGGAATATGGAGTTGTGAGTTCGATCAACTCTTTTGTGATCGGATGCGGTAATGTGATCGACTGACAGTGCAGCGCCTGACGTTGGATCAGCTCGGAACTGCCGCCGTACATCGTATCACCCGCCAGAGGATGACCGATCGCGCTCATGTGACAGCGGATCTGGTGCGTCCTGCCGGTTTCGAGCCAAACCTTGCATAAGGTGTGATGCGCAAAGGTCTGTATCGGCTCATAATGGGTGATCGCCGGTACGCCGTCTTCACACACACAGCGCTCTATCTTGCTGTCGGGCGCGGCGCCGATCGGCAGATCGATCGTACCACTCTCGGTGATGATCCCCTCACAAATTGCTACATATGTCTTTTTGACAGTCGAAAAAACCATATTATACGCAATGCGGTCTTTGGCGAGGATCACGATGCCGGAGGTATCCTTATCCAATCGGTTCAGCGCGCGAAAGGGATAGCTCTCTCCCCTGCTCTGTTGGTAATACATAACGATATTCGCCAGTGTGTCGAGCTGGTGGATCTTGGTGGGGTGTACCGGCATATAGGCGGGCTTATTGACGATTAACAGTCGGTCGTCTTCAAAGAGGATATCGAGCTTGCCCTCTATGGGAACGATATCGCTTTGATCTTCCTTTGGCAGGCGCACTTTGATGATATCGCCTGTGTTCAGGATATGATGCGCGCGGAGCTCCATGTCATTGCGGGAGATACTACCGCCGCCGTATCGGATGACCTTCATGGAGCGTGCCGACAGACCGCAGATGCGCCTGAGAAAGCTCTTGAGCGTGATACCGTCATCGGCAGGGCTCACGGTGAACTCATAATATCCGATAGCCATAATGCAGCACCAGATAAACGATGATGAGTTCCACGATCAGGATCAGCGGGATCCCGACCATGAATTTCGGCTTGCGGGTCTTGTGACGGATCAACAGCATCGTCAGATACATCGCGGGTGAACCGCCGAGCGCCGATATCAATAACAATGTATTCTCTTTGACGCGCCAAGTGCCCTTGACGGCGGCGCGTTTATCGTGGATCGTGACGATGACCGCGATGAGATTGATAATGATAAGATAAATATACAGAAATTTCAAAATGACCTCGGAGTGATAAAATGTTCTATAAAAGAATCATACCGTTTGTACTGTCGTTTTTGTTATTGGGCGGTTCCATCCTCTATGTGTCCGGATCGGACAAGGAGCAAGAGGATATGGAGCCAATGCCGATACAGGATGTGAGCCAAATCACCGTAGAAAAGCCGAAGGAAGAGATCCGCGGCGTATGGGTGACTTATATGACGCTGGATGTGCAGAATGAATCGGATAAAGAAGCGACGTTCAAGGAGAAGATCGACACTGTGATCGCGGATATGGAGAACGCGGATCTGAACACGATGGTCGTACAGGTTCGACCGTTCTGCGACGCGCTCTATCCGTCAAAATACTATCCGTGGTCGCATATCCTGACCGGAACACAGGGTGAGGATCCCGGGTACGATCCGCTCGATACGATCATCAGAAAAGCGCATGAGCATGATATCATGGTGCACGCGTGGCTGAATCCGTATCGTATCAGCACCAAGGATACGCCGTCAAAGCTGAGCCATGATCATCCTTATGTCAAGGATCCGTCGATCGGCGTGGAGGTCAATGGCAGTGAGTACCTCAATCCCACGGATGATAAGGCGATCGAGCTGATCACGAACGGCGTGAAGGAGATCGTAGAAAAGTACGATGTGGACGGGATCCAGTTCGACGATTACTTTTATCCGCCGGACTGCGGAGATTTTGATCAAGACGATTATGACGCCTATTGCTCCGCGACAGACTCTCCCCTATCCTTGGAGGAATTTCGCAGAGATAACGTGGATCGGATGCTCCGCTCTGTCTATCAGGCGGTTCATTCGATAAAGAACAACGTTCTGTTCGGCGTTTCACCGCAGGGAAATATGCAGAATAATGATAAGCTCTACGCCGACGTCAAAAAGTGGTGCGGTGAAAAGGGATATATCGACTATATCTGTCCGCAGATCTACTTCTCGCTGGATAATCCCGCGCTGACCTTTGAGGACGGCTTGCAGGATTGGCTCGATGCGGAGCGCCATGACGGGCTATCGCTCTATACCGGTATTCCCGCCTACAAAGCGGGTACGGACGCCGACAGCGGGACATGGCTGGATAATGACGATATCCTGTCCACGGAGCTGTCCATCACGCGTGACAAGGGCTGTGACGGCTTTATGCTGTACAGCTATGACAGCTTCCACAATGAAGATAACCGACAGGAAGTAGAAAACGTGATACGGTATCTGAATGAGAGAATAGAAAGGTGACTCGCTTACGCTCAAACAAATATACAATTCCTCAGTCAACATTCGTTGACAGCTCCTTTTACCAAAAGGAGCCTTAGATTTCTCCGACGCAGTAATCATCGTAGGCTTCGGTGAGCTTGACGTCGTATATTTCGCCGGAAATAATGCGGTCATCTTTAACGCGTACCTTGGTATAATTCTTGGTATACCCTTCCATCATGCCGTCCTTTGAGCGGGTCTCAAATAATACGGGTTCGGTCAGTCCGACCTGACTTTGCATAAATCGGCGCTGCTGCTCCAACGTATGCGCGATCATGATATCGGCGCGTTCATGTTTTAAGTGCTCATCGATATGACCGTCCATTTTATCGGCGGAGGTACCTTTGCGGCGTGAATACGGGAACACATGAGTTTTGGCGAAGCCGATATCATCGGTGAAGCTGACAGAAGCGTTGAAATCCTCCTCGCTCTCCCCCACGAACCCGACCATGACGTCGGTGGTGATGGAGGGATTATCGAATAGGCGGCGGATATCCGCGACGATTCGCGCGTATTCGGCAGTATCATAATGGCGGTGCATCCGCTTTAAGGTCGCGTCACAGCCCGCCTGTAATGATAGATGAAAATGCGGACAGAATTTAGGTTCCTTCGATAAAGCGCTCAGGATATCCGCGGTCATGCGTTCGGGCTCGATCGAACCGAGTCGCACCCGTTCAATACCGTCCGTTTGACAAACGACCTTGACCGCGTCATAGACATTCAGATCCCATTCCTGACCGTATGCCGAGAGGTTGATACCGACCAAAACGATCTCTTTAAAGCCGTTTTCGGCAAGTGATTTTGCCTCTTTGCGAATCTCATCCAACTCTTTGGAGCGAACTCTGCCGCGGGCATACGGTATGATACAATAGGTGCAAAAACGGTTACAGCCGTCCTCAATCTTGATGCATGCCCGTGTGCGTTCGTTGAACGCGGAGATCCGCATCGGTTCAAACGCTTCGTTCCTTTGGTGATCACCGATACGGATGATCTGTCGGCGTTCCATCAGATATTCATCGATCAAGGGAATGATATCCCTGCGGGCGGTATTGCCCATCACGATATCACAGCCCTCAAAAATGGATACGTCATCAGAAAACGCCTGCGGCATACATCCGCATAGGATAATGATGCTGTCGGGATTCTCGCGTCGGATCCGACGGATCAGCTTGCGATTCTTCGCGTCACCGGTCGCGGTAACGGTACAGGAGTTGACGATATTGATATCGCTGTCTTGATAGGATTCCGCTTTTATATAGCCCGCCTGATCGAGCAATTCCGCCATTACCTCGGATTCATATTGGTTGACCTTGCATCCAAGCGTCATAATATAGTATTTCAAATAAAATCACCACGAATTATGTAGAAATATTCAGCATTTTGGGGGTTGCATAATGGAATGAATAGTGCTAAGATAGATAACGCTTGAGGGGGTTATCTAACTATGTACAGCACTAATATCGCGATCAGCGGCATTGATAAGGCAAGAGCCTTTGTCGCTTTGACCGCAAAATATCCGCAAATCAAAATCACACTGAATCATAATGAGTATTCGATCGACGCCCATTCCATCATCGGCATCCTGTCGCTGGATCTCTCTCAGCCGATCTATCTGGAAGCTGAGGGTGAGGATATGGACGCGTTTATCGATGAATTAAAACCTTTTACAGTATAATGATTCGATCATAAAAAGTCAAATATTTCGTAAAGCGTCCTCTATCGGACGCTTTATTATTTGTGCATATAATCAGGGGCTGCCGTAGATACGACAGCCCCTTTGGCTTATTCAGTTAAGTTGATCGATCGATCAAATCGGACTTAGGAATTCCAGCCGGTGACCAGATAGTGACCCTGGCTGTTCTTGGTGCCGTTCATCCAGTAGCCTTCATAAGTACCGAAATCAGTGATGTCCTCAGTCTGAGCGCCGTTACCGTTGTTCAGGATAACGCCGACAGCGCCTTCGGGAACAGTACATCTGAACTGGGTCTCGCCAAAGCCGTTTGTGATGGTCTCAGCCTGAGCAGCACCCGGCCACTCGCCGCAGAGAGCGGTGCCGTTAGCATCCCAAGCGTAGACATAAGCTGCGCCCCAGTTGAAGTTATCGGTCAGCAGGAAGGTGATCGGACCGTTCGGAGTAGTAGGCTCAGGAGCCTCGGTGGGATCGGGCTGAGGAGCGGTTGTGGGCTGCGGTGCAGAAGTAGGTGTATGAGCGGTTGTGGGTGTGGGAGCGTCGCCCTCTACATAGAAGATCTCATTAACATGATACGGATTACCGATACCGGCTAAGAAGCGCTGGAGAAGAGTGATATCGGTCGATTCAACATTACCGCTGCTGTCGATATCAGCTGCCAGAACGCCGTCAGCGGTCAGCTTCTTGATGTTTGCCAGATGGCGCTGCATCATGGTAGCATCGAGGATAGAAACGATGGTATCCTGATCAGCGTCGCCGCGGAGGATCGGTCTGCCGACGGGCTTTTCGGTGGGCTTCTCGGTAGGAGCCTGAGTAGGATCATCGGCGCCCGCGGTCAGAGAAGTATCAGCGTTGGTCAGAGTCGCAACGGGATAATCACCGTAGTCCTCAAAGCGGAGGTCACGCAGGATCATCGAACCGACGAGCTCATAACCGCCGTTCTCACGGTTGGAAGCGCTGTTAGCGGAACCGAAGTTGACAACCGTCTCAGGCATGGTACGACCGCAGTAGCCCTGGCACTCATTAAAGGTGTGGAACAGGTGGCAACGATTGTACTTGTCAGCATGCGACTTATCGGTATACTGAGAACCGATGTAACCCTCGTTGAACTTGACATACTTGGTGTTATCGGGAACAGTATAGGAATAGAGATTCGACTGACCGGAAACAGGAGTCAGCTTATGAGAGTCATAGGAACCGATCTTGGTGGAGGGAGCAACGCCGGTTTTGCACAGGACAAAGATACCGACGGTTTGCTGACCGGAAGTATTCTCATACGGCCACTTCATGACGCTGTTATCGAAGTAGACCTTCTTGGTCTCGTTCGCATCCTTCTTCTTGATGTTATAGGTGCGGGATACGGTCTTACTGCCGTTGGTAGCAGTTACCTTGATATCAACACTCTTGCCGTAAGGAATGGTGCTCTTGAGAGTGAAGGTCTTGGAAGCGTCGGTAACGGTCTTGGCAGCGAGGTTGGAAACCTTGATGTCATAAGAAGTTGCGTTCTTGACGTCAACCTTGATGGTAGCCTCAGCGTCGGTGTAACGGCTGAGAACCTCGGGAGTCAGCTCAACATTGTTCAAAGAGAGCTTGATCTCGGGTGCGGAATTGTCGGCAGTGGTGTTGTAGATGACCGCAACGCCGGTAGAACCGATGTTACCGCTGATCGTGCCGTTGGAAACGGTGAATTGATTACCGGAAACCTGATCCGTATAAGTGCCGTTTGCCATAGAGCAAGACTTGCTGACAGAACCGGCAGAACCGTTCAGGTCAACGATCAGCATACCGGTGGTGCCGCGCTGTACGAACAGCTTGGAGCCATCTGCGGTGACGTTCTCATTCTGGCCTGCAAAAGCGTTCTTGAAGTGGTTGACCGCAACGACAGTCGGGTCTTTCCATGTCTCGGCAGAACCGGGAGCACCCATCAGATCATCGTACTTGATGAAGCCGGGAGAATCGAGCTGCTCATGCTTGGGACGAATGAAGAACAGTGCGGGAGCGTCCTTACGAGCGCCGATGGCTGCCCAGCCGAGGATCTGCTGCTTCTTGGTCAGACCGGTGGACTTTTCATCACAGAAGTTATCGTGAGACTCAACCCACAGTACGTTCTGGCTTGCAGTAGAACCGGAGAAACCGTAGTTGATAAGGCTGCTGGCGTTTTTGTTGCTCAGCGCACTGCGGACAGTGTTACCATACGCATAGTCGGTAACGTTCATGTACGGTGTATAAGCAGAAATACTGAACTTACCTGCGGGATCAAGGATCTCACCGTAGATATAAGAGTTAGCGTTCTTCGCCTTGATCGCGCTGGTGACGGTGGGCCAATAATCGGATGCTAAGTTACCGTCGGAAGGAGTCTCGATGTGCTTTGCAGCGTCGAAACGGAAACCGTCAATGCCCATGTCGGACAACGGATTCAGCAGATTGCTGATGACATAGTTCTGATAAGACTTATTGCCTGTGTTCAGATCGGGAAGCTGACCGCTGAGGTCATTCTGAACCTGATTCTGACGAGAGTTGTCGTTAGCGATTTTCGAATGATCGAGCAGATTGGAACGACGGGTGTAGCCTTTCAGAGTGGAATTGACTTCAGTGGTGTCTACTCTCTTCTCGCAGTTCTGTACATGGTTGGTAACAACGTCGGCGATAACCTTTACGCCGTAGCTGTGAAGAACAGAAGTAGCTTCTCCTACCTCTTCAGCGGTACCGAGAGCGTTACCGATTGACATATCTCTGGGCTGATAGAAAGACCACCAGTCAGTCGCGTAAGAGCCATCGTTAACGGTAGCCTTCGTGTACTGAACCGGAGAGATCTGTACAGTGGTATAACCCGCGGCGGCGATTTCGGGAGCATACTTCACGAGATCGCGCATGCGCCAGTTGAACGCGTGCAGGATATTACCGCTCTGGATGTTGGGCGCAAGAGCATAGTCCTGAGATGCGGTCGCGGCGGCATCCTTATCGGCAGCAGAGAAAGTGCCGGGGATGACTGCGACAGTCAGCATCATGACAAGAACCATGATCAAGCTAACTACTTTTTTCATTTGCATTTTTAAAACCTCCTAATTTAACAAATTCTTCATTTGCCTTTTTTATTATTAAACAGCTCGGACGCTTTATCGAGGAGTGAAGGCTCCTTGGATTTGGGTTTTTGCGTATCCTCGGGATAATCCTCAACGACCTCGGGTGCCACGTCGTTCGCTGATAGTTGCTTTTTCTTCAAACGTCTTTGGGCGCCTTCTTCGACCAGCGTATAGATCGCCGCAAAGATCGGAACACCGAGCAGCATACCGGGTAAACCGAACAATCCGCCGCCGACGATAACGGATACCATGATCCAGAAGCCGGAGATACCGACCGTCTCGCCGAGGATCTTGGGTCCTAAGATGTTGCCGTCGAACTGCTGTAACACGATGATGAACACGACAAATCCGAGCGCTTCCATCGGGTTGATGATCAACAACAGGAAGGTGGTTGGGATCGCGCCGATGATAGGTCCGAAGAACGGAATCAAATTGAACACGCCGATGATCACGCTGATCAATAGCGGATAATGGAAACGGAAGATCGAAAGGCCGATAAAGCACATCAGTCCGATGATCATCGAATCGATGATCTTTCCGACGATGAAACGACCGCATTTTTTGTTGAAAACTTCGCCGATCTTGAACAGCCTTTTATAGAATTTCCGCGGTGTATAAGCGACGACCACGATCTTGAACTGACGGATCAGGCGTTCCTTGCTTGACAGCAGGTAGATCGAAATGATGATACCGATGATCCAATTGTACAGTCCTGTTCCGATACCGAGTACGGTAGAAAATGCGGAGGGCAGAACATTGGTGACGATGTTTTTGATGAATGCGGTCGTATCGCTGCCTGTGACAATCGAGATCAGGTTGCTGTAGTTATCATAATCATACAGATTATAACCGGTCACATTCTTGATAAAATCGACTGCATTGTCGGAAGCCGACCTTAGCGCCTTTTCATATGCCGGGATGTTGTCGATCAGCGTTGAAACACTGGATGAAAGCTCCGGGATCAGGGTTCCGACCAAAAAAGCCACGATGCCGAATACGATGGTATACGCAAGAAATAAGGACAGCGGCTTTTTGACCTTTTTCAGCCAAGTATGTTTGTTCCCCATCTTTTTGAACGCGTGATCGTGAAACGCCTTGTAGGGATAGTTCAGCAGGTAGGCGATCACCAATCCGTACATGACCGGTGATAAAACCGTGAAGATCGTTTTCAGTACGGAAAAAACGTCGTTGATATGGATGAAAAAGAATATAAGCAGCGTTGTGTATAGTATCACTATCATTATATTCTTTATTTTAGGATTTTTCAATACATCACCCCAAATTTAACAACATTTTTCGAAATCGCACAACGTTCACTTGATCCTGCCGTGATATCACTGTATGAATTGTATAAGCAAATAGAATCCATGTTATCGTTTTCGATCAAAACAGACTCATTTGCGCTGTTTCGGGAAGGTCACCGAACGCGCCGCATTCCTTGAGCGTTTCGATGACGGCTTTACTGACCTTAGCGCGGGTGATCACATCCTCGATACAGAGATACTCTCCCTTCTTTGCGGCTTCGGCAAGCGAGAACGCCGCGCTCTCCCCTACCCCGGTGAGCGAGCAGAACGGCAGACGGATCCTGCCGTCTTCGATCACGAACTTCTTCGCTTCACTTTTGTAGATGTCAACGGGCAGTACCTCGATACCGCGCGCGAGCATCTCGTTCATGATCTGGAGCATCGGAACCTCAGCCTTATCCTTTGCGGAGGCTTCAAAGCCCTTTTCTTCTATACTTTTGATCTTATTGCGTACCGCGTCACGACCCTTGAGCAGTGTCGCGCCGTCAAAGTTATCGTTACGAACGGTGAAATACGCCGCGTAGAATTCGATCGGTTTATGTACCTTGTACCATCCGAGCCGCAGTGCCGAGATCATATAGGCGGCGGCATGTGCCTTCGGGAACATGTACTTAATCTTCATACAGGAGTCGATATACCACTGGGGCACATCATGTTCCTTCATCGCGTTCAGATGCTCCTCGGTGAGCAGCTTGGTGGATTTACCCTTACGCACGATCTCCATGATCTTGAACGCCATCGAGGGATCGAGCCCCTTGTGCATCAGATAGGTCATGATCGAGTCACGCGTACCGATGACCTCGGAGATGGTACAGGTGCCGTCTTTGATCAGATCGGCGGCGTTACCGATCCAAACGTCGGTACCGTGCGAAAGACCCGATATCTGCAGCAGGTCGGTAAAGGTCTTAGGCTTGGATTCGACCAACATCTGACGGACAAAGCTCGTGCCGAGCTCCGGCAGCGCGAAGGTGCCGGTCTCACTGTCGATATCCTCGGCGGTCACGCCCAGTGCTTCGGGAGAAGTGAACAGAGACATCACGTCGGGATCGCTCATGGAAACATCCATGACGGGGATACCGGTGTTCTCTTCCAGATAATGGTAGATCGTCGGAACATCGTGTCCGAGCTCGTCGAGCTTGGTGATGGTATCATGGATGGAATGGAAATCGAAGTGGGTAGTGATATTATCGGAATCGCTCTTGTCGGCGGGGTGCTGTACGGGGCAGAAATCATAGACCTCCATGCCGCGCGGTACGACGACCATGCCGCCGGGATGCTGACCGGTGGTGCGTTTGACGCCGGTACAGCCGGTCGCGAGTCGATTCATCTCCGCCTTGCGGAAGGTGCGGTTATGCTCTTCACAGAACTTTTTGACATAACCGTAGGCGGTTTTATCGGCAACGGTCGAGATGGTGCCCGCCTTAAAGACGTTCTCACGACCGAAGAGTTCTTCTGTATAACGGTGAGAGGCGCTCTGCTGTTCACCGCTGAAATTCAAGTCGATATCAGGGACCTTGTCGCCCTTGAAGCCGAGGAAGGTTTCGAACGGGATCTCGTGACCGTCGCGCTCCATCGGCGTGCCGCATTCGGGACAATCCTTGGGCGGCATATCAAAGCCCGAACCGTATTCTCCGTGCTCAAAGAAGATGCTTTTCTTACACTTGGGGCACAGATAATGCGGACAGAGCGGATTGACCTCCGAGATACCGGACATCGTCGCGACAAAGGACGATCCGACCGATCCACGGGATCCGACCAGATAGCCGTGCGCTTCACTGTCGGCGACCAGCTTCTGTGCCGTCATGTACAGCACGGAGAAGCCGTAGGTCGTGATGGAGTTGAGCTCCTTATCCAGACGCGCCTTAACGATATCGGGCAGAGGATCACCGTATTTATCCTTGGCGCGCTGCCAGGTAATGGAAGTGAGCTGTTCCTCCGCACCCTCGATGAACGGCGGGAAATTACCCGCGGGGATCGGACGAACATACTCGCACATATCGGCGATCAGGTTCGTGTTGTCGACAACGCCCTCCTGCGCCCTGTCGCCGAGATACGCGAATTCCTCCAGCATTTCCGCTGTGGTCCTGAAATACAGCGGCGCCTGATCCTCCGCGTCTTCAAAACCCTGCGCGGCAAGCAGGATCATGCGATAATCCTTATCATGCGGATCCATGAAATGGACGTCACAGGTGGCGACGGTGGGCTTGCCGAGCTTATCGCCGAGCTTGAGGATCCTGCGGTTGAGGTTTTGCAGATGTTCTTCATCCGCCGCGCCGCCGTCACGGATCAGGAATCGGTTATTGCCGGTCGGCTGGATCTCGAGATAATCATAGAAGGACGCGATCCGCTCGATCTCCTCCTCGCTCGCGTTATGCAGGATCGCGCGATACAGCTCGCCCGCTTCACAGGCGGAGCCGATGATCAAGCCCTCACGATGCTTCATCAGCTCGGATTTCGGGATGCGGGGTCTGCGATGGAAGTAATTCAAATGGGAATAGGAAATCAGACGATAGAGGTTCTTTAACCCCGCCTGATTCTTCACTAAGATGATCTGGTGATAGGTCGGCAATTTCTTGTAATCGCCGCCGACGATCTTCTCCCTCATGCCGTCCAGATCGTGTACATCAAAGTCTTTTTCAAGTACGCGAACGAGGTTGAGGAAGATATTGGTGAGCATCTCCGCGTCATCGACCGCACGGTGATGATTGAACTTGCCTAAGCGGAAATGCTTTGCGAGTGTATCCAGTTTGACATTGTTGATGTCGGGCAGGATCTTGCGCGCGATCGCGACGGTATCCACGGAGGTATAGTTGTACTCCATGTCATTTTCCTGACAGATCTTGCGGATGAAGCCGGTATCAAAGGGCGCGTTATGGGCAACCAGAATCGCGTCACCGCAGAAATCAAGGAAACTTTGTACTGCCTCCTTTTGAGAAGGAGCACCCTTGACCATGCTGTCGGTGATACCTGTCAGCTGGATGACCTTCGCGGGGATCGGGCGTTCGGGATCGGCAAAGGTCGAGAAGGAATCGACGATCCTGCCGTTTTGTACTTTAACAGCGCCGATCTCGGTGATCCTGTCATTGGTAGCGTACAGACCGGTTGTTTCAAGGTCGAAGCAGATAAACGTATCATCCAGCGATACGTTTTTATCGCCGTCGACGGGAGTACAGAGGTCGTCAATAAAGTACGCCTCGGTACCGTAGATGACCTTGATCTCCTTACCATCGCGCTCCAGTGACTCAGCGGCGTTCATCGCGTCGGGGAACGCCTGCGCCACGCCGTGGTCGGTGATCGCGACAGCGGGATGACCGAATTCGGCGGCACGCTTGACGAGCTTGCCCGCCTCGGTGATCGCGTCCATCTGGCTCATGTTGGTATGCATATGAAGTTCTACACGCTTTTTGGGCGCGTTATCGACGACCGATACCTTCTTGACGGTAGCGATCGATCGCGCGTTGATAACGGTATCACCGGCGAATTTGTCGAATTCCACATCGCCTGCTACCACGATGGACGAGCCTTTTTTGATGCCTTCCAGCACCTTGCAGTTTTGTATGGAATCAAAGACCTTCACGGTGATAGAGCCCGTGTAGTCTGTAATATCATAGTTGATGATGTTTTTGTCGCCCGAACGGGTCACCTTTGTCTCACAGGCAAACACATCGCCCCAGACGGTCGCGCGACCGGTATCATAGGCGATCTTCTCGATCGGCATGAGCTTGTTGGTGTTCTTCAACACTCTGCCGTAGATCGGTTTGACGGAATTGCGGATGATCTGCGGATAAAGGAAGTCGCCCTTACGGACTTCGATCTGTGTTAATCCGTTGAGGTTTTCGGCGGCTGTATCGGTTCGCTCTTCGCCCTCGAACAGCATCGTCAGCTCTTCGATCTTCTGACGATCGATTTTTTTCTGCGCGTTGTCGATGCTTTCGGTGAACTGTTCATCATCTACGCTCAACTCGGTCACACCGGAAAAGCGGACGTCGAATCGCAATCCGAATTCACGATAGATGATATCGCTGAGCAGGGTGTCGAATTCTTTTGCTTCCAATAACGCTAAGCCGCCGTGCGCGAGCTCCACATTCAGCCGATCCTCTCCCTCACGCACCAGAACGGCGTCGTTGAGCGTACCGTTGAGACTGGGCGTGTTGGATTTCAGCGCGGCAACCAGTTCGTCAAAATAGCCGACGTCAAAGGATTCCGGTCTGAAATGCGGATGGATAATGACTTTATTGACGCCGATATCCGCCGCGGCGATCTTCTCCTGTGCTTCAAAGATCGCGGCGCGGGTCAGCAGATAGTCGGATGTAATATCGATATTCAGTATTCGTCTTTCTTTGTTGATTCGTATGTTGTTCACTGCCGCGTCAGCCAAAGAGCCATCGAGCTCAACGGCATACGGCGCGAACACTTTACTGAGTTTGATCATTCATTCACCTTTCATATTGATTATTTATCAGAGCTTTTCGATCTCCGCCATCAAGCGGTCGATCAGCTGATTCTCGGGGACTTTCGCGATGATCTCGCCTTTCTTGAAGATCAGACCCTCGCCGTCTCCGCCCGCGATGCCGATATCGGCTTCTCTCGCCTCTCCGGGACCGTTGACGACACAGCCCATCACAGCGACCGTGATCGGTTTTTTACAGCCGCGCAGTCTGTTTTCTGCTTCGGACGCCAATGAGATCAGATCGATCTTCGTTCTGCCGCAGGTGGGACAGGATACGAATTTGACACCCTCATCTCCCAATCCGAGAGATTTCAGGATATCCTGCGCCGCATAGACCTCTTCGACCGGATTGTCGGTCAACGATACGCGGATCGTATCGCCGATGCCGTCGACGAGCAGTGCGCCGATTCCGACAGCGGACTTGATGATCCCCATACGGCGGGTACCTGCTTCGGTGACACCGAGATGGAGCGGATAATCGCATTTTTGTGCCGCAAGTCGATATGCTTTGACCATCGTGGTGACGTCGGAGCTTTTCATCGACAGCACGATATCATTGAAATCGAACTTTTCGAGCAATGAAGCGTGATATAACGCGCTGTCACATAGCGCTTCGGCAGTCGGATGACCGTATTTTGCGAGAATACTCTTCTCCAGTGAACCGGAGTTGACGCCGATCCGGATCGGGATATTCTTCGCTTTACAAGCGTCGGCGACCGCTTTGACGCGACTGTCATCGCCGATGTTGCCGGGATTGATGCGGATCTTATCCACACCCGCGGCGATCGATTCCAACGCCAGTTTATAATTGAAATGAATATCGGCGACGATCGGTACGGACACCGCTTCTTTGAGAGCGGCGATCAGCTGAACTGCCTCCATATTCGGAACAGCCGCGCGGATGATCTCACATCCCGCCTTTTCAAGCTCCTTTGCCTGCGCGACGGAGCCTTCGATATCCTCGGCGGGCTTATTGAGCATCGACTGGATGCTGATCTTCGCGCCGCCGCCGATTTTTGTATTGAGTGCGGTAACATAATGTTTACTTGCCATGTCAGCCTCCACTGAACAGTTTCCAAACATCCTGGAACGCTATGAATACGGATAATCCCAACAGCAGTACCAATCCGACAGTATTGATGATACTCTCCACTTTACGCGGTACGGGCTTGCGGAAGATCCATTCGATCAACAGCATCAAGAAGCGTCCGCCGTCGAGTGCCGGGAAAGGCAGCATATTGACGATACCGAGGTTGATGGTGATGACCATCATGACGTAGACGATCGAGCTGACGGCACTGCCAAAGCCTGAGGTACGCAGGGATTCACCCGCTACCTTCGTGATCGCCGACGCGATACCGACGGGACCGGACATATCGTTCAGGCTGAACTGACCCTTGATGAGTCCGATCAGACTGCCCCAAACCATGCGGACGACCGATACGGTATTGGCAAAGGTTTGCTGGATCACGGTACCGAAATTCTTTTCGATGGGCTTGATATAGAAGTCGATCTGGAGCTGCGGCGTATCATCATCTGCACTTTTCTTCAAGGTGAGAAGATCGACATCCTGAAGCTCCAGTTTTTCACCGTCGCGCTCGACGGTCATATTGGTACGGAAGCGCTGACGGGTATCTTTTTCTTCAATTTCAGGTATCGTCTCAGCATGTTCTTTGCCGACGATATCCGCTAATGAATTGTAGTATTCGGAGAAAATCTTATAGGCTTCTTCTTTGGATTCTGCCTTAGACAGTTTTGTCTGAGCTTCCTGTATGGAAGAAACCAGCGCCTTGTTCTGTTCCTCTGTCGAGTTTTCGTCAACCAGTTCCGTCGCGCGGACATACAGATCAAAGGCACAGTCCTCCTTATAGATGGACAGCTCATGGCCGTCGACCTCGCTAACAGGAAGGGTAAACAGCGCGAACGAGAAATCGGTAGAGGTGTTGACAGCGTAATTATTGATCTTGGTGATTTTATCGCCCGGCTGTAATCCGGTGACTGCCGTGAAGGAGCTTGCGGAAAACTCGGAGACCGTCGTGGAAGGGAATTGTTCCTGCGGCAGGAGTGTGATCAGCATCAACACCAGACCCAGAACGATGTTCATAAAGGCGCCGGCTACGATGACGATCATGCGCTTCCAGATCTTCGCATTATTAAACGCACGGGGATTCTCACTGTCCTCGTCCTCGCCCTCCATGGCGCAGAAGCCGCCGATCGGGAAAAGACGGAGTGAATAAGTCGTTTCTCCTTTGGTAAAGCTGAAAATCTTGGGACCCATACCCAAAGCAAATTCATTTACCTTGATGCCGCTCTTTTTCGCGGCGATAAAGTGTCCGCCCTCGTGGATAAAAATAATCAGTTCAAATAGCACTACCGCAATGATGATCAGCGCTATAGTGGTCAGTACGGTGATAAAATCATCTCCAAATAGTGATTAGTGTAGATATTGATGAAGCATTGCGCAATCCGCTATCAGAACGACGCGATATTGCCTTAAATATTTTGATAAACGAATTCGCGCGCCAGTCGGTCGGCGGCAAGGACATCATCGAGATCAGCAGCTTTGCCGACATTCAGTTCATCGACCGCGGCGGATACCAGCTCGCCGATCTGCAGGAACGTGATCTTACCGTCACGGAACAAGCGATTGGCGACCTCATTGGCGCCGTTAGCGACCGCGGGATATAATCCGCCCTTTTTCATCGCTCTTTTACAGGCGGCAAGGCATCGGAAGGTTTCGTCATCCGCCGAATAAAAGGTCATTTGTGACAAGGTCTTCCAATCGATCTCCGGCACCAGGGACGGTACACGGTCGGGGTATGTGATCGCGTACTGGATCGGGATGCGCATATCGGGCAAGCCGAGCTGAGCCAGAACGGAATTGTCGGTGAATTCGACCATCGAATGGATGATGCTCTCACGATGGACGACCACTTCGATGTCATCGGGATCGGTATCGAACAGCCACGCTGCCTCGATGATCTCCAACCCTTTGTTCATCATGGTAGCACTGTCGATGGTGATTTTTGCGCCCATGCTCCAGTTCGGATGCGCGAGCGCCTGCTCGACCGTTACATTGCGCAGCTCATCGGCTGTTCTGCCGAAGAAGGGCCCGCCCGATGCGGTCAAGAGGATCTTTTTGAGCTTCTTGTCAGGCGGCGCAGCCTGCAAACACTGGAAGATCGCGCTGTGCTCACTGTCGACCGGCAGGAGCTTGACGCCGTTTTCTTTGACGGCGTCCATTACCAGCGCGCCGCCGGCAACTAAAGTTTCTTTGTTGGCAAAGGCGATATCCTTCTTAGCCTTGATTGCCTCTAAGGTGGGCTCCAATCCAACCATGCCGACAATGGCGTTGACGATCAGCTCGGAATCATCATGGCAGAGCTCATGTAAACCGCTCATGCCGCTGAGCACCTTGGTAGAGGTATCGGCGATCTTGATTTTCAGCTCCTCTGCCCTATCCGCGTCGAATACGACGGCTAAGGCGGGACGGAACTCACGAATTTGCTCCTCCAGCAGTTCAATACTGTTGTACGCGGAGAGAGCGTTGACTTTGATATTGAGCTTACGGGCGACATCCAGCGTTTGTGTGCCGATGGAACCCGTCGAGCCCAGAATAGATAAACTCTTTATCATAATTGATCACATAATAAAATAGAAGGTCTGTGAAAAGATATACACGACCGGGATACATAACAAAACGGAATCGAAACGATCGAGCAAGCCGCCGTGACCGGGCATGATCGAACCGAAATCCTTGATCTTGCAGCTTCTCTTGATGATCGAGAAGGTCAGGTCGCCGAAGATGGAAATGATGGAATTGATGAAAGCGACAAGTACCAAGACACCGTAGTAGATCGTGACGTCGCCGTAGATCAGCTTGAAGATAAAGCCGATCAGAAGCGCGAATAAGGTGCCGGACAAAATGCCGCCGATCGCGCCTTCGACCGTTTTGTTGGGGCTGATATTGGGGCACAGCTTATGCTTGCCGAGGTAGGAGCCCGCAAAATACGCGCCGGAATCCGCCAGCCACGGAATCCCCAGACAGAAGATGATCCAGAAAGCCGTATGCTTGGAATCGTCAGCGGCGCCCGTGCCTGCCTCTGTCCAGACGATCACATTCAACAGTGAGATGCAAATGGTAATGAGCGATACGCCCGTCAGGGTGAACATGATATCCTCTACTTTGATCGTCTTGTGAAAGACAACGGAGAAGATGCACATCGTCAGCACAAACAGATAGAACGGAACAAAGCGAAAACGATCAAACGGTTCCTTCATATAGGACATCAAGGGAATGATCAAAGCAAAGAACAAGCAGGTAGCAAATAGCTTGATATCTTTGTTCAGTTTCTTCGCTGATAAATACTCGCCGCATAAGATGACGCTGACAATAGAAAGTGCGATCGTGATAATGATGTTGAAATACGATCCCAGTATAATGAGCGCCAACGCTACAACGATACCGATTCCGGAAGTAATTAGTCGCGTTTTCATGTTCATCCTCCAATAGTATGGCGTCACGATGTGTATGATACACAAAGCTCGACCGGTTGAAATAAAGTTATGCCTTATACGCCGCCGAAACGCCTGTTGCGTTTCGCGTATTCGATCAAAGCGCTGTCAAGATCGTCCTGCGTGAAATCAGGCCACAGAACATCCATGATCACATATTCGGCATAGGCACTCTGCCACAGCAGGAAATTCGAGGTGCGATTTTCACCGCTGGGACGGATGATCAGATCAGGATCCGGCTGACCTTTGGTATACAAATGGTCGGAGATCATCTGCTCGTCGATATCCTCGGGCTTGAGCGAACCCGCGGCGACCTTTTGCGCCATCTGCTGCATCGCAGTGACCAATTCCGCTCTGCCGCCGTAATTCATCGCGATATTCAGTATCATACCGTCACGGTTACAGGACTCTTCCTCATTCTCATTCATCAGACTGAGCAATTCGGGAGAGAACGCGGTACGATCGCCGAGGAATCGCAGTACGATGCTGTCATCCTTAAAGTCGCGGATCGCTTCCTGCAAATAGTCCTTGAACAGACGCATCAAGGCGTCGACCTCGTCACCGGGACGGCGCCAGTTCTCGGTGGAAAAGGCGTAAACCGTCAGGTGCTTGATACCGATATCACTGCAATAGCGGGCGATTTTACGAAAGGTCTGAGCGCCTGCGGTGTGACCCGCCGACCGCGGTAAGCCGCGCTTTTTTGCCCAGCGTCCGTTACCGTCCATGATGATGCCGATGTGCTCGGGCAGTTGGATATCGGAGATGGTGATCTCTTGATTCTGTTTCTTTTTGAATAATGCCATGGTGTTGTTTCCTTATTCAGTATCAGTTGGTTTGCTATCGGAGGGTACAAAAGAGACTTGATTCGTTGCAAGCAATATACCCTAACGATTTATAATCATCATGCTGTTTTTGTTACGCCGTTGATGTCACTCAAATATAGATGAAACTTGATAAAAGGCGGAAAGAGAGGCGCGCCTCAGATTTCCATGATCTCTTTCTTTTTCTTATCGGTGATAGCATCGATCTCTTTGATGAATTTATCGGTAGATTTCTGGACTTGTTTCTCACCGTCTTTGAGATCGTCCTCGGTGAGATCGCCGTTCTTCTTCATCTTCTTGAGCTTTTCAACGGTGTCGCGGCGCACGTTACGTACCTGAACCTTGCTGTCCTCCGCGATATGGGAGATATCCTTTGCGATCTCCTTACGCTTATCCTCAGTGAGGGGCGGGAAGATCAGACGGAGAACCTTACCGTCGTTCTGAGGATTGATGCCGACATCGGACATCTGGATCGCTTTTTCGATCGACTTGAGCGAAGAAGCGTCATACGGCTGAATAACGAGAGTTCTCGCCTCGGGAACCGAGATGGATGAAAGCTGGTTGATCGGAGTGGGTACGCCGTAGTAGTCGACAGTTACCTTATCGAGAACAGCGGGATTCGCTCTGCCAGCCCTGATGGACTTGAACTCCTCAACCAAATGGTCGATACGGCGCTGCATACGCTCATCGTTCTTTTTTAATACGTCTTTCATGTTAATCCTCCTTGGTATATCAAAATTATAATCAGCTGTTTGTTACTAATGTACCTACCTTGGTATCGCATACCGCGTCATAAATGTTCTCAGGTTCGAGAATACTGAATACCATCAGATCGATACTGTTGTCCTTACAGATCGCAGCGGCGGTAGAATCGATGACCTTGAGATCTTTTTCCAGAACCTCCTGGAACGAAAGCACATCATATTTCACCGCGTCGGTATAGGTGTTGGGATCCTTGTCGTACACACCGTCAACAAGAGTCGCCTTGAGGATGATCTCCGCCTCGATCTCAGCCGCTCTGAGCGCCGCGGCAGTATCGGTGGAGAAGAAGGGATTACCGGTGCCGCAGCCGAAGATGACGACTCTCCCCTTTTCCAGATGGCGGATCGCGCGATTGCGGATATAAGGCTCCGCGACCTCACGCATCGAGATCGCTGTCTGGACGCGAACATCAACGCCGATCTGCTCGAGCGCATCCGCGACGCCGAGGGCATTGATGGTGGTTGCGAGCATGCCCATGTGATCGGCACGTGTACGATCCATCTCACCGCTGGAACGGCCGCGCCAGAAATTGCCGCCGCCGACAACGATTCCGACCTGTACACCGTCATCTATGAGCTTTTTGATCGGCTCGCAGTACGCGGATACGGTATCGAAATCAATACCGTGCTTGTTCGCTCCGGCAAGGGATTCACCGGATAATTTTAATAAAATTCTCTTGTATTTCGGTTTCACACATATCACCCCATGTTATGATTCATAGTTGTATATATTGTACTACAAAACAGGGGTATTGTAAAGTATAACTTAGCAAGATTTCATGGTTTTCGAAAGAATTCATTCTTTCTTCATATCTGTATCGGCGGTAATCAATCAAATGATCATGTGGGTTTTCATGATGCTAAGCGTGATAATAACGGATAAAAGAAAAAACCGCTCCCGATCGGGAGCGGTCATTATGCAGTTAATTAATTATTTTACCATGCTGGCAACTTCTGCCGCAAAGTCATCCTGGCGCTTCTCGATGCCTTCACCCTTCTCGAAGCGAACAAACTTCTTGATGGTGATGGCGCCGCCGAGCTTCTTCGCGGTAGCGTCGGTGTACTTACCGACGGTCATGGAGTTGTCCTTAACGAACTCCTGATCTACCAGGCAGTTCTCCTTAAAGTACTTGCCCATCTTACCCTTGACGATGTTCTCAAGAACCTTCTCGGGCTTGTTAGCCATCTTGGGATCGTTCTTCATCTGCTCGACCATGATGTTCTTCTCATGAGCGATAACATCAGCGGGAACGTCAGCCTCGGTCAGATAAGGAGTATTCAGCGCGGCGATCTGCATCGCAATATCCTTGCCGTAAGCAACGAACTCGGGGTTGGTGGTATCGATATCGGTGCCGAAGTTAACGATAACGCCGATCTTACCGCCTGCGTGTACATAAGCGACACAAGCGCCGTCGAGCTTCTCAAAGCGGCGGATCTGGATGTTCTCACCGATGGTCAGAACCTTCTCCTGCAGCATCTCGGCAACGGTCATTTCGGAGCCTTCAGCCTTGGTAGCGAGGAGAGCCTCGACGTCAGCGGGGTTGGTGTTCAGAACAGTCTGAGCACAGGTGTTAACAAATGCCTGGAAATCAGCATTCTTCGCGACAAAGTCAGTTTCAGCGTTGACCTCGATGACAACACCGGCGGTGTTGGTGTCATTGGTGATCGCCAGAGCGATACCCTCTGCAGCAACACGGTCAGCCTTCTTAGCCTGCTTAGCAAGACCCTGCTTTCTTAAAACGTCAATAGCGGCTTCCATATCGCCGTTAGCCTCGGTAAGAGCCTTTTTGCAGTCCATCATACCGCAGCCGGTCTTCTCACGAAGTGCCTTTACATCCTGAGCTGTAAATGCCATATATACCATTCCTTTCAATGATTATTTAGGTTATGATCGCACAGCCCCGACGCGTGAGTCAGGGCTACGTGATGATTATTCTATAAAGATTATTCTTCTACGATATCCTCAGCCTTGGGCTCGACGCGCGCGTCCTCTGACTCAACAGCGGCAGCACCCATCTGGCCTTCTTTACCCTCGATGATCGCGTTCGCCATAGCGCCGGAGATCAGCTTGACGGCACGGATCGCGTCGTCATTACCGGGGATGATATAGTCAACGTCATCGGGATCGCAGTTGGTATCAACGATCGCGACGATCGGGATACCGAGCTTCTTCGCCTCAGCGACGGCGATTTTCTCTTTTCTCGGGTCAACGATGAACAGAGCGCCGGGCATCTCGGTCATATCCTTGATACCGCCGAGGAACTTCTCGAGCTTTTCGATCTCGAGGTTGAGCTTGATAACTTCCTTCTTGGGAAGCAGATCAAACGTACCGTCCTCTTCCATAGTGCGGAGCTGTTTTAAACGAGCGATTCTTCTGCGGATCGTGGTGAAGTTGGTCAGCATACCGCCCAGCCATCTCGCGTTGACATAGAACGCGCCTGCACGGGTAGCCTCGTCCTTGACGGACTCCATCGCCTGCTTCTTGGTACCGACAAAGAGAACGCTCTTGCCTTCCATAGAAAGATCTCTTACAAAGTTGTACGCTTCCTCGAGCTTAACAACGGTCTTCTGCAAGTCGATGATGTAGATACCGTTACGCTCAGTGAAGATGTAGGGAGCCATCTTAGGGTTCCATCTTCTTGTCTGGTGGCCGAAGTGT
The DNA here is from genome assembly GCA_020624805.1 of bacterium. Taxonomy (GTDB): domain Bacteria; phylum Bacillota; class Clostridia; order Oscillospirales; family Acutalibacteraceae; genus Ruminococcoides. The sequence continues at coordinate 29,925 of JAHKVW010000069.1, forward strand.
ACGCCTGCCTCCAGAAGCTGTTTCATAGAAACTACTGCCATGTTTTTTCCTCCTTAGGTTATATTAAGCAAGCGCAGTATGCTTGCTCAACCTCCGCCGCGGCCTTGTATTTTGACGGGAAAATCGGCAGGAATCAACCTGCGACACCTTACCGTCAAGCCTTCGGCGTGCGTAATGCCTAAATATTTTAGCACAAACAAAAAAAGAAATCAAGCATTTTCTTAGAAAAACACTTGATTTCTTCCTGCTTTTTTTCAGGTAAGATTAATAATTGAAGAATCTTACGTAGTTGTACTGTACAACGAAGTCCTGAGCTTCATGCCATGAGCTGGAGCACATGTTGGTCGCATAGAAGATACGGATGTTGTGCTGTACAGCGGAACCACCCTGATCAAAGATGTAGTTAACAACATCCTTCGCTGTCTGAGACGGAGTGATGGATGTGGAGCCGTAGTAGCCGTTCACCTTAAGAAGCTGAGCGATGCTGCTGTAGCTGCCGTTAACATAAGTATCTCTGATACACTGAGCAACAAGAGCCATACCGATATAGCCCTCACCGCCTGCCTCACCCATCAGGATGCGCTCAGCCATATCTCTGTCCTCATCGTTGAGAGATACGCTGTAGCCGACATAGTTGGGGTCGGGGTTAGCGATGTCAAGGAGATAATCTCCGGAGCCGGATGCAGAAACAGCGTTTCCTTCGCTGTAATAATCCTCGTCATCCGCGTAAGTGTAGCCACCATCGTTTGAAGATTCACTGCTGTTGGAAGAACCACCGGGCTGAGAAGCACTCGGAGTGGATGCTGCAGGAGCAGAAGCAGAAGTGTTATTCTGGGGCTTGTCGGAAGCAGCCTCTGTGGGCGCCTCGGTAGCAGCCTTCGCTTCTTGGATAGCGATTTGCTCGCTGACAACCTCTTTAGCTTCTTTTCTTGCCTCATCGATCATGATGGCTCTTTGAGTGAGGAGAGAATCCTCAGTCGATACTATATTTTCACTGTTGGTTTCTGTTTTAGTGGCATCACTTGCAGCACTTACGCCCGGCGCGAGAATCAGCGTATAGGTGGTCATCAACATTGCGATGATCAGACCAATCAACACTGTTCTGCGAAATAAGTGGGGGGTGGTCGTACTCATAATATCTGCCTCCTTCAAAAAATGTTTATCGGCGAACCGATATATTGAAATACCCGCAAATCTGTGTGACTTGCTTTATTTCGTGTCCTATTTAACCACAAAAATGCAAGAATTGCAAGTTTGTAATATATTGATTTTAGTTCCCAAAACGCACTATAAAAGCCTTTTAATTCTTCTACAGAAAATTGTTTTAGAAAATATGTACATAATCCACAATAATATATAGTGCAATTTGCTATCGTTCACAAATTTATTTGGTGACAATTTGTTACAGATTTATGACGCTTTTTTGCTTTATTTGGCATTTTTTGCACAGAATCTTCGACAAGAATCGCATCTTCGCCGATCAGACGTATCTTTTCCCACCGAATATAGTAGTCGTCACATTTACCAAACAGCCCGAATAACCTCGGTCTGCCGTAAACGATCAGCGCTACGACCTTGGCGCACTTGGTATCGATCTGTAAATCGTCTACATATCCGATCTTACATCCGGTACAGGCGTTGATGACTTCTTTTCTGCGAAGCTCTTGTAACCGACACGACATAACTATCACCCGTATCAGTATATGTATTGTAACAGACAAATATGAATAACATTTTAACTGGTGATGAATTCTCCCCCCATATGATAAAAATCCCCCTGACAAATTCTGTCAGAGGGATGGAAAACCGAATAGGCTCCCTTTCCTAAGGAGATTCCCCTGTTAGGGGAAATGTCCGCAAAGCGGACAAAAGGGTCTGCTGCCTCCGCTAAGGAGGGCTGTCAGCGTAGCTGGCTGAGGGTTTTTATTTATCGTATATAACGGGAACCGTTTTTTTAATAACCGTGTGCCTGCTGGAGCATCATATCCTTCACCTTCATCAAACGGGTCTGGGTCGAGCGCTCGTTTTCATCCAGCTTACGGGTGATATAACGGATCTGCTCCTGTGTTTCGGGGATCATAACGTGCTCGAGCGCATTGACGCGGCGGCGGGTCTTTTCGATCTCATCCGCCATGAGCTGACAGCTCTTTTCGATCTCGGCGAGCTTGATCAGATCCGGCAGGACGTCTGAGAGCGACTTGACCGCGTCATCCAGATCGGCAGAGGTAAACGCAAAGCCGTAGGAGTAGATATCGTTGGGATCGGGCGTTCTGGTATCCGTTTTGAACACGGGGATATCGACGCTCATCACATTGCGGTAGGAAGTCGACACATAGACCTCCTGCTTCGGAGCGAGCAACGCCGCCTTGAGTGTTTCATCGCTCATGGAGGACTTCGCCAGTACAAAATTGGAATTTGCCTGTCTGATCTGTTCCTCCACCTTCATGCGAAGAGCGCGGTTCTCACGCACCATCTCCAGAAAGCGACGCATCAGTTCGTCACGCTTATCCTTTAACAGCTTATGACCGCGGGTCGCCGTATTCAGTTTTTTCTTGAGTCTTGACAACTCCATACGGGTCGGATTGACCTGTTTGACTGCCATATTATATCAGTCCTTAAGATGGAATAGCCTTCCACTTGAGGGGAAGGTGGGCAAATCACCGACTAAGGTGATTTGGTCGGATGAGGTGGAAACGCAACCACCTCATACCTTTTATTGATTAAACGACAAGGCTTCCACCTCATCCGTCACCGCCTCGATCGGCGTTGACACCTTCCCCTCGAGGGGAAGGCTTTTTATTTTTCATAATACATATCGAGATACTTATCGTCGATACGTTTGAGCTCGGAACGAGGCAGGATGCGCAGAAGCTCCCAGCCGAGGTCGAGGGTCTCTTCGATCGAGCGGTTCTTCTCATAACCCTGAGAAACATACTCATTCTCAAAGCGATCGGCGAATTTCGCGTAGAGCTTGTCGATATCCGTCAAAGCGCTCTCACCGAGGATGACCATGAGCTCTTTCGCGTCCTTACCGCGCGCATACGCGGAGAAAAGCTGATTCATGGTGTTAGAGTGATCGGAACGGGTCTTGCCCTCGCCGATACCTTTATCCTTGAGTCGGGACAGAGAAGGCAGTACGTCGATGGGAGGCGCGACATTCTTTCGATACAGCTCACGGGACAGGATGATCTGACCCTCGGTGATATAACCGGTAAGATCTGGGATCGGGTGAGTCTTATCATCCTCGGGCATGGTCAGGATCGGGATCAGCGTGATGGAACCCTTTTTGCCCTTCTGGCGACCGGCTCTTTCATATAACGTAGCCAAGTCGGTATACATATAGCCGGGGTAACCGCGTCGACCGGGTACCTCTTTACGCGCGGCGGATACTTCACGCAGCGCGTCGGCGTAGTTCGTGATATCGGTCATGATGACCAGTACGTGCATATCCGCTTCAAACGCCAGATACTCTGCGGCAGTCAGCGCCATACGGGGTGTGGAGATACGCTCGATCGCGGGGTCATTCGCCAGATTGACGAACATGACGGTACGGTCGATCGCGCCGGTCTCCTTGAAGCTCTCGATGAAGTAGTTGGATTCCTCGAAGGTGATACCCATCGCGGCAAATACGACCGCGAACTGCTCATCGGTACCGCGCACCTTCGCCTGACGCGCGATCTGCGCCGCCAGCTGTGCGTGCGGCAGACCGGACGCGGAGAAGATCGGCAGCTTCTGACCTCTGACCAGTGTATTCAGACCGTCGATAGCGGAAACGCCTGTCTGGATGAACTCCTGCGGATAGTTGCGCGCATAGGGATTCATCGGCAGACCGTTGATATCCATGCGCTTTTCGGGCAGGATGTCGGGACCGCCGTCGATCGGCTTGCCCATTCCGTCAAAGACGCGGGACAGCATATCGGTAGATACACCGAGCTCCATCGACTTGCCTAAGAAACGCACCTTGGAATTGGAGAGATTGATACCTGCCGCGGAATCGAACAGCTGTACCAGCGCGTCTTCGCCGTTGATCTCAAGCACCTTACAGCGTCTGACTTCACCGGACGCGAGCTCGATCTCGCCCAGATCGTTGTAGTTAACGTCGCTGACGCCCTTGACGAGCATCAAAGGACCTGCTACTTCCTGGATCGTCCTGTATTCCTTCGGCATGATCAGTCATCTCCTTTCTTGATGATATTATCGATGTCCACATCGAGGTTATGGATGATATCCTGATACGCGGTATCGATCTCATCCTCTTTGACATATTTGAAACGTCCGATACGCTCACGGATGGGCATGTTGATCAGCAGATTCAGCTGAGCACCCTTATCCAGAGCGGCGGCGCTTTTATCGTAGAACGCCATGACGAGCTGCATCATATGATACTGCTTGTTCAGGGTCGTATAGGTATCGATCTCATGGAACGCGTTCTGGTGGAGGAAGTCCTCGCGAATGGAACGAGCCGCTTCGAGCTTGATGCGGTCGATATCGGACAACGCGTCCATACCGACGAGCTTGACGATCTCTTCAAGCTCACTCTCCTCCTGCAGCAGCGCCATGACTCTGGCACGCAAGTCCATCCAGTCGGATGCGACATTCTCTTTGTACCAGTCCGCCATCGTATCGACGTACAGCGAATAAGAGGTCAGCCAGTTGACAGCCGGGAAATGACGCTTGTACGCAAGACCCGCGTCCAGACCCCAGAACACCTTGACGATACGCAGGGTCGCCTGCGATACCGGTTCGGAGATATCACCGCCGGGAGGCGATACCGCGCCGATAACGGACAGAGAACCTTCCTGCTTTTCACTACCGAGTGTGATGACACGACCGGCACGCTCATAGAACTGAGCAAGTCGGGAACCGAGGTAAGCGGGATAACCTTCTTCACCGGGCATTTCTTCCAGACGGCCGGACATCTCACGCAGTGCCTCTGCCCAACGGGAGGTGGAATCCGCCATCAACGCGACGGAATAGCCCATATCACGGAAGTATTCCGCGATGGTGATACCGGTATAGATCGAAGCCTCACGCGCCGCAACGGGCATATCGGATGTGTTGGCGATCAGAACGGTACGCTCCATCAGGCTGTGACCGGTTTTCGGGTCGAGCAGCTCGGGGAACTCATTCAGAACGTCGGTCATCTCGTTGCCGCGCTCACCGCAGCCGATGTAGACGACGATATCCGCCTCTGCCCATTTTGCCAGCTGATGCTGTACGACGGTCTTACCGGAACCGAACGGACCGGGTACGGACGCAACGCCGCCCTTCGCGATCGGGAACAGTGTGTCGATGACGCGCTGACCGGTGATCAGCGGCATATCGGGAGAGAGCTTTTGCTGATAAGGTCTGCCGATTCGGACAGGCCACTTCTGCATGAGTGATAACTCATGCTTCTCCCCTTTTTCATCCTCTACGATCGCGACGGTATCGGTGACCTTATATTCACCGCTGTTGATCTCTTTGATCACACCGCTGATACCGGCGGGAACCATGATCTTGTGCAGAACGATCTCGGTTTCCTGGACGGTACCGATCACATCACCGCCCGTGACCTTATCGCCGACCTTGGCGCTCGCGCTGAACTGCCAGACCTTATCGCGCTTCAAAGCGGGTACGGAGATACCGCGGCTGAGATTGTTGCCGCTGACCTTCATGATATCGTCAAGCGGACGCTGGATACCGTCATAGATACTCTCGATCAGACCGGGACCGAGTTCTACGGAAAGCTGGTTTCCGGTAGAAACAACAGGCTCGCCGGGACCGAGACCCGAGGTCTCTTCATAGACCTGGATGGACGCACGATCGCCGTGCATCTCGATGACCTCGCCGATCAGGTTCATGTTGGATACATGGACAACGTCGAACATATTGCAGTCGCGCATACCCTCGGCGATAACCAGCGGACCGGCTACCTTCTTAATTACACCTGTACTCATAATGTATCAATCCTTTGTATAGTGGTTAGTGATTAGTGTTCAGTGGTCAGAAAAAGCCAATGAAATCATTCAAAAGATTTTTCTGCAATACACTATTCACTCTATCTCTTCATAAACGCCCCTACGGAGCACGGACGAATCAGATTCGCCACACCATTCTGATCACTGATCACTGACCACTGATCACTCGTTAAAAATATCGCTGCCGACCGCTTTTTCGACCGAGAGCTTCACTGCCGCCAAGCCCTCGCCGGTGTTGCCGGTAACGCCCGGGATCAGAATGATCGCGGGAGAAGGCTCGCTGCGATATTTTTCAATTTCTTTTTCTAAAACAGAAGCGGCTGCCTCCGTGATATAGATAATACTGTAGCTTTGACTTTGGCACAGTTTTCTGAACGCGGCGATGTTGTCTTGAGCGGGATCAAAAAAGTAGGTGTCAAGACCGAGAGCGGCAAAGCCGTAGACGCTCTCTTTATCGCCGAAAACAGCTATTCTCTCAGACATACATATCCCTCAGTCTTTCTTTGATCGTATTCTCGGACAGATCGTTGAGCTTAGCAGAGAGGATCATCCTTACCGCTTTGATCTCATTCTGCCGCGCGATGATATACGCCACAACGGGACCGATACCGAAAGGCTCCCACTTCTGAGGCTTCATGGCATTGGTCATGTAGTCGTCGCACCATTTCTCAAAGGCTGACATCGATGTTTCGATCGCGTCTACCGCGGAGCGATACTCGGTCGTGCCGAGGTAAGCGATGACCTCATCCTTGCCTTCGCAAGCCGCCTGAGCCAGTCTTTCGACATCGAGCGTGTCACATTCCGCTAACGCTCTGCGGATGAAATCGAGCTTTTTCTTCGTATTCGCGCATCGGATCGCGATCTTGATATCCGCCGCCACAACAAATAATTCGCAGTAGAGGCGGATGATATCGTTTTTGCTCTCTTTGCCGAGTCGATAGACATGCTCCATGCACGCCTTATCCACGATGATGTCGCACAGCTGACCGTCGGAGGTCTGCAAGAGCGTTGTCATCGCATCCTGAGCGACCTCCTGCAAATACTCGGGCAGATCGCCGTATTCACGCGATTTGATCGCTTTGTAGATCGCCTGCGCGTCCTCAACGGAATCCTCGATCAGCATACTGTCGGGCTCCCTATCGCGCGTGATGCACTTCAGGATGACCTTCAGATTATGATAATCGTTCGGGATCAGCAGAAAGTTGAGCACGGAGATATCGTCGACCGTCTCGTTGATGAACTCCCAGAGCTTGTTTTCTTCAAGCGCCAACAGTTCCTCCGGATGGCAATCGGTATTATCGCCCCAGCCTTTATCGCGCAGCAGACGCATGACGGCGTCCACATCCGATGACATCAGCAATGCGTTAAGATCTGTGTCGGACAGCAGTTTTGTCTCTCTGAATCTGATACGAGCCACAGCATATGTAAAATCCTGCTGCATAGTAACCCTCCTTATCAGAACAACAGCCTGCCGGCTTTATCGGAGAGATTCTCCGCTTCACCCGCAAAGATCGCGTCAAAAGAGCAATTCTGCTCGATGCCGCCGTATTTCAGAATGAAACCCGCGTCGATCAAAGCGGGCTTGCTCGACAGAACAATACCGCCCTTAGCCGCCTGATTCAGTTTGCCGAGAAAATCGACAGGTAAACGATGGATGTCGTTTTCGCCGAAGAAGATCACGCCTTCATCCTCCAGAGAATACTTCCCGACCATATCGAGGATCAGCTTGAAGTATTCATCCTTGGGAAGGCTTTTCGCAGTCGACAGACCTTCACCAAGCATGGTGTTGATGATCTGCTGCTTGGTATACAGCATGACGCGCTTTTCTTCGAGCTCCGCGGCGGAATCACCGCGTTTTTTGATATCCGCAACATGTGCCGCAGTCCTCTCCTTGCCGTCGGCAACGATCTGATCCGCTTCTTTCTGCGCGTCGGCGATGATCATATCCGCCTTTTGGCGCGCCTGAGCGAGAACAGAATCACAGGACTGAGCCGCGTTGGTTTCTATCTCTTGTATGATTTTATCAATACCGGACATAGTATTTCCTCAAATTATACCTGAACGCCGCTGATACCGTTAACAGCCAGAATGGAGATCAGGAGAGCTAAGATCGCGTAGGTCTCGACCATTGCGGGCAGGATCAGCGCTTTACCCATCTGATCGGGCTTCTTGACGACAGTGCCGATACCTGCAACGGAACACTTGCTCTGATGAACCGCGGAGAAATAGCCCGCGAACGCGATCGGAAGAGAAGCCGCAAAGTAGAGAGAACCCTTCAAAAGGGAGATGTTCTCTACGCCGCCGCCCAGCAGACCGACGTTGGAGAGGATCAAAAAGCCTACGAGCAGGCCGTAGATACCCTGTGTCGCGGGAAGCAGCTGGAAGATCAGGACCTTACCGAAGAGGTCGGGCTGTTCGGAGAGCACGCCCGCGGCGGCTACACCCGCCTTACCTACGCCGATAGCGGAGCCGATGCCCGCCATAAATGTTGCGACTGCCGCGCCGAGAAGCGCAAAGAATAATCCGGAATTGTTGAGTATTTCTGCCATGATTAGTTTTCCTCCTTGACTGTATAATGCTTGGTATTGATCTTAAATGGTTTGAATTCTTTTCCGCCGCCCGTATAGAACTTGCCGAAGAATTCAACAAATTGCAACCTGTTGGTGTGGACATACGCGCCGAGGGCGTTGATGCCGATGTTGACGCCGTGTCCGATGATGAAGATGAGGATGAAGCCGATGATACCGATGATGCTGTCCCCCATCATGCTGCCGATCTTATTGAATACGGTAGCGATAACGCCGGTCGCGAGACCGAGCGCGAGCAAACGGCTGTAAGATAGGATATCGCTCAGATAACCTGTCGTGCCGTATAATCCGTAAGCGCCCTTTGCCAGACGGATGATCGGATTCTTGCTTTCTCTTCCCGCGAAGAACAGGATGATGACCGCGCCGATCGCCGCCATGATACCTCCGACAGTGCCGAAGATCGGCGGAAGCGTAAAGCCCGCGATATTCTCCATCATATCCATGGTGAGCAGCGCCAGAATACCGCCGCCGACCAGGAGATACCAGCTGATCACATCATAGATCACCGCGAGATAATCTTTCTTATATCTGATGTAGTTATATCCGAGTATCGCCAGACCCGTGAACAGATGGATGATACCGAGCAGGAAGCTGAACATCAGCATCTTCATCGGGTCGTCAACGGGATTGAACCAGATCGGTGTGACAAGTCCCGGGATGTTCGGCGGAGCGGTATGGAAGAAGGTGTTGGAGATCACCGAGACCGCGTCACCGAAGAACGATCCGAACAGCAGTCCCCAGAAAGTGGTGGATACACCGCACCAGAAGAACATCTTCATGCTGCGTTTGAGTCCCGGTTCCATGCCCTTGAATTTGAGCAGGCATACGGCGCAGGCGATCGCCATGACAAGTCCGTAGCCCGCGTCCGAGAACATCATTCCGAAGAAGATGTAATAGAAGATCGCCATGATCGACGTGGGATCCGCTTCGTGATGATCGGGATAGCTGTAGGTAGCCAATACCGATTCGGCGGGTTCCGCGAATTTATTATTTTTGAGCTTGACGGGAGCGTCGTCATTCGTCGCTTCTTCAAACTCTACTTCTGCGTCAAAGGTGGTCTCGAGGTATTCCTTCAAGCCCTCGGCGTCCGGTTCGGGGATATATCCCGACAGGACAAAGGTGTTGCGCGAGGTCGCGATATCGTCGTACGCCGCGTAGCGCTCGGTCTTCATCACGTAGTAATCCTCGAGAAAATCGAGCTTTTCGGCATATTTCGCGTAGGACTTGATCACATTCTCGTTCTCTAATATCCTGCCGTCGCGATTACTCAGATGCTTGTTGATCTCTTTCTCGCGTTGTTTCGGGATGACCGGAGATATGTAGGAAGGATACTCAAAGCCGATCCGTCTCAAGGCGTCGGACACCGCGTCGGCGTTCGATCGGGAGGTCAGGATAAAGACGCAGGTCTGGTTGGAATCGTGCGAGATCATCTCAACCTCGACGTCTTCGACCTCGGGGATGATCGCCGCCAACTCGGTGACGATCTCGGTGGTCGTCTTATCACCCGGGAACTTTCCGATGAAGGCTCTGGTGGTCGTCGTACCGGTGAAGTTCATCGGTACATCCAGACTCAGCCACGGCTGGATGATGTCGAGCTGGGTCTGATACTTGACCTTTTCGGCTTCATTGGTATCGATATTCTTTTGACACGATATGATATCGTATGCGATCCGAAGGATATCCGGCGTTTCGTCTACCAGCTTATCGTACTCTTCGCGAGAGAGTTGTTTTCGCCCTTTAAAGGAGCTGAGCAACCCTTTCTTTCGTTTGGCGTAACGAGAGAGGATCTCGTTCGCTTCGATCGCGGTTGACGCCATGCGCTGGTATTGTGCCTGATACGCGGAGGTGTCGTCCTTGAAAAAGACGCTGTCCTCGATATTGAGGTTCTCGATCTCTACGACCCCTCGCCGCTGCAGCGCTTCCAGAATATCCTTGCAGTATTTGAGCAGCGCGTAGACATAGACACGCTGCATTTTGAGCATAGCCATGATGCTCCTCCTTACTGCGTTTTTTTAATGTCATTGCGAGGCTCTTTGAGCCGTGGCAATCTCAACAACAAATCAATGACAAAATATACTAACTCAGTGTTTCCTGAATCAGCTTATTGATGACGTTTTGTTTTTGCTTGAGCGTTTTTTCAGAGAGCGCCTGCGCTTCTTGTTCCGCCTTCGCCTTACGGTCACGGATGATCTCATCCGCGCGGGACTGCGCTTCGACTGCCGCTTTATGATCGAAGTCGTTCGCTTTCTTCTTCGCATCCTCGATCATCTGCTCAGCGCGCAGCTTTGCGTCCTCGATCATTTGCTCTGCTTCGAGTTCAGCGGCGTTCTGCTTTTCATTCGCTTTTTGTTCCGCTTCTCTGACTCTGTCTATTGTGGATACTGCCATAGTTTCACCACCATATTGGAATTCTATCATATAATACCCTTATTCATTCTTGAAGTCAAATGTTTTTTGACTAAAATTTAACATTATTTCAATATTGTCATAGTAAAAACGACAGTTATTCTACGTTTTATTCTAAATCAGAATTATTCATACAAATATCAGCCGTGTTTCAATCAAAAACGCTGAATCTTACATAATTGATCATTTCTGCTTAGACAGGTATCGCAGAGCTTTTGTGAGATAATACCATTGAACGGAGGGAGCGCATGGTAATTTATATCGATGTTCTCCTGTTCGTCAACGCGATCGTCAACTACGCGATATTGATGACCGCGGAAAAGTTGTTGAAGCGCGATATCAGACTCTATCGGATGATCCTTGGCTCTGTGATCGGCGCGCTGTTTTCGTTGACGATCTTCATCCAACCGGACAGTCGTATCCTGCTGTGGGTGTTAAAGCTCCTTACCTCCTTGATCATCACACTGATCGTGTTCGGATGGCGATCACGAAGAGAATTTTGCAGATCCTTTCTATGTAATACGACGGTTTCTGTCATCTATTGCGGCGCGTACATCCTCTTTTATCAGCTGTTCAAGCCGCCGAACATGGTCATCGTCAATGATGTACTTTATCTACAGGTCGATCCGCTGTGGCTGACTGCATTGACGGCGGTCATCTATATTATTGTACTGATCATCTATAAATTATTCTCTGAAAGAATTAAAAGCACAGTAGTTCATTTGAAATTCACCATTCACGAAAAGACCTATTCCTGTATCGGAAAGGTGGATACCGGCTGTAATCTGAAAGAGCCGTTTTCATCAGCTAATGTCATCATTATAGACGCGGCGGTATATGATACCAAAGCAGAAACACAATTTCGGATCATCCCCTATTCCACGATCAACGGCAGCTCTTATTTGAATGCCGTTAAGGCAGACACGGTACATATCGATAAAAAACAAATATCCGAACCGATCTATATCGCGACCGGGAACATCAATAACGCCGATTATCAGGCGATCATCAATTCTGAAATCATAAGGTGAGAACATGCAAATACTTAGAAACATATTATTCAAGCTGAGATTTATCCTGCTGTCCAACAGCGTCTATTACATCAACTCCTCCGCGGCATTGCCGCCGCCTCTGACCAAAGCGGAAGAAGCTGTCATCATGCAGCAGATCAAGGACGGCGATGAAAAAGCGCGTGAACCGTTGATCGTACATAATCTGAGGCTGGTCGTGTATATCGCGAAGAAA
>JAHKVW010000070.1 GCA_020624805.1 bacterium
CAAACAGGTGCTATGCACCCAGCCGGGAGCATAGCGCCGTTTGTTGTCAGCAGCCCGTTTCACGGTCTGCGTGTAGTTCCTTGTAAACTGACCTAATCCTAAATATAAACCTTTATCATCTATTGCAGTAAATTCCGCATAGCTTTGTTGAGCTCCTTGACATACGACAGTATGCCTGCGTCACTCGCCTCGCTCTGCGAAATTTATCACTAATATCTGATTAAATCTTTTTATCAAGGATTAGTATAACTCTTTACTTTAACCGATATACTCTGTTCCGGTTGGCGCCTTCGGCGATGATGATACCATCCTGTATCAGTTCACTGAGGTAATCCCTCGTCCTGGACGGCTGTAACCCGATCGCAGCGGCAACCTGAGAAGCTTTGACGGTTCCGTTGCCTTTGATAAAGGCGATAATTGCTTGACGGTTCCGTACATTTATCGCCGATTTTTTATCGCCGATTTTTTCTTTATCGCCGATTTTTTCAGGTGGCTGCATTTCGGTGTCAATCAGCAAATACCGATTTTTAAGTTCATGATGTTCTCCGAGCAGCAGATTCCGGAAGAAGTGTTCCAGATAGCTTTTATCCTCGACAATCCCCTTTTGGATATCGGAGTAGTTCGCACGAACAAGGGCGTTTCGAAAATACCATGAGTTCTCAGCAAACAGCGTATTGCTCACCTCAAAGCCCAGCGAGCGGAGATATTTGATGCCGAACACCGCCGTCGATCTGGTGTTGCCTTCGCCGAAGGGATGGATCTGCCACAGGTTCGAAATAAACTCCGTGATATGGCGGATGCTCTTGTCGATTCCGAGACCGCTGTAATCAAAGTGTCTCTCTGTATTGAAATCATAGTTCAGCGTATCGCGGATCATGTCGGAACCAGCATAAACCACCGACTTGCCTTTGAGCACCCACTCTTTTTTTGAGATGTTGTAATCGCGGATATTTCCGGCGAATTTGTAGATACCCTCAAAGAGTCTGCGATGAATCGCGATGAACTGTTCAGGCGAGAAAACAAAGGCGTCTTCCGAGAGAATCTGAGCAATGCGGGCGGATACCTTATCTGCTTCTTCGGTACGGTTCTCCGCATCAATGCGCGCGGTTTTGCTCTCATAGTAGCTGTGAATCAGCTCGTTCGCTTCTTTCAGCGTGATGTCACCGTCGATGTTCTTTTTCGCGGTCTCAATCAGGTATTCGGATGGCTTTAGGCCGTCCACATCCTGCAGACCGATCGCCGTCTGCCAGATATAGCCTTTCTGCTGTTTTTCAGGCTCGCTCTGTCGGATATATTCATCAAAATCAAAGTTGACAGGATCGCTCATTCTCTCACCACCTTACTATAGTATTATACCATAACTCCAAAGGAGTTGTGGTATAATCAGCCATCGCCCGTTGTCGCGTAGCGACAAACTGGGCGGGCAATATAAATTCGGTATAATAACCGGAGTTATACGGTTATTATACCATAGACCGGAGCAAATAACAACCGTATTCTTTTCAGGGAAAAGGCTCTTTAAAAATATTTTTTCAGTGCAAAAAATCGCCATCGGAGGCATTAAATGACTCCTGTCAGGGTGACCAAACAAAGTCCTTTATCCTGTACCGTTTGAACATTAGTTTGAGCATTTTTTACATTCCGAGCCCGCGAGACCGCATGGGGACTGGGATTTGTACTTTCACTCGGACCATGATTCACCGAAACATGACCGTGTAAAAGCGGTCATGTTTTTTTGATTCACCGAAGATCGCTGAGCAACTCACAGCGCAGCTCGAAAAACGCTGACGGCACAGTGTGCGGTCAGCGTTTATCTTTATGGCTTATCATGAGCTGAAAAAAAGCGTCGTCATGATAGGTTGTCACTTCGCTTTGCTCTTCATCATCCGCTCGATACATCAAGTACGGAAGGCAGATCACGCACGGCTTCGGGATGAGGTCTGACGAGTCGAATTCTTCTTCTTTTTCTTTTTCTTCAGCGCGCGCTTGCGCTTATACATCTGTTGATCGGCGCGTTCAAAGACAGCGAGATAGTGCGTATCGGCGCCGCTCTCATACTCGGCGAGACCCGAGGAGATCACGACCTTATCAGGGGCATGAAGGTTACTGTCTATCTGCGCCTCAAAGGCAGCGAGACGCTCCCTGCGGCTCTTATAGGGCTCGCCCTGCAGGATCACTACGAATTCGTCGCCGCCGATGCGGTAGACGGGACAGCTGTCAAAGAACTCACAGATCAGCATCGAGGCGTTATAGATATAGACGTCGCCGACGTCGTGTCCTTGGGTATCGTTGATGACCTTGAGGTCGTTGACGTCGAACACGATCACGCCGAAATCATCGGCTTTGCCGCCGCGGATCCTGGCATCGAGCGTGTCGATCTCTTCCAGATACGCCTGCTTGCTGCCGACGCCGGTCATCGGATCGGTATAGATCTTGCGCCGCGCGTCACCGAGCTCAAGGCTCTGTTGCTGGGTGCGATCCAGCATTTCCTTCAGATTCTTTCGATACTCGTCCTTTTCTTCCTCTACGACAAAGGAATGGAGCAAACAGCTACTCAGCAGATAGCCGATGGAATACAGCGGCAGCATCGGATAATAGATCTGCAGGATAATCAGCGCCGCCATCAGGATACCGAACAGACCGACGGATCGGCGCAGTCGTTTGGTCGCGCTTTCGCTCGGCGACTTTGTTACGAAGGTGTAGATCGACGTGACGATGAACAGCACGACCTGCATCACCAGTGTTACATAGCGAGCCCTGCCGGCATGATAGACGGCGTTCTCGTCAAAATAGAACTTGATGGGTACAAAGAAGTTGATCGTAAGGATCACGAGCTCACAGACAAAGAGAGTGACTCCCACCGCAGTGAGGACGCGCCGGAACACGCTGTGATTGTCGCCCTCCATATAGGCGGCGACATACCGCGTCCACAGCAGAAAGCCCGCCATCATGGTGATGAAATAGATGACGGTGATCGCATAGAGCGGCACGATCATCTTGAGATCGTTAAAAAAGCCCCACAGCACATCCGCCGCGCAGAAGAACAGCATACCGAGAATATAATCGCGGTATTCCCTGTAGGCGGGGACATCGGTATAATCGTTATAATGCCACAGCATATCCCGGTTGATAATCAGATGCACCATGATCGCGATAATTCCGATAATAGAATATGACATGAGTTACCCCCGAGCGCCGCTTTGCGCCTCAGCATCGGTTAATTCTTTCTTTTCTCTCAGACCGAGAATGATATGATCCCGGTCGTGTTTGATCCGCACCGCCTTGAGGTTGACGGGCTTCATCTTACCGAACATCTTTGCCCGGAAGAACAGGACGAACGAGCCCATCTCCTCGATCGAGCGCAGGACGTTCTCCTTTGTCAACGCGCTGAGAAGCGGCTGTAGATCCTCGGGAGCCACCCGGTCGCGTGCCAAGCCGCGCAGAGCGTCAAAGAAGTTGTCGCCGAAGCGCTCCGCCTCCGGCTCGTCAAGATCGACGCTTCCCCTATATTCTACATAATGTCCCGTGCGGATGTTGGCATAGTACAGAGTGAGATAGTCTGAGGTCAGCGCCCTGGCGAGGTGAGTGAAGGAAACGGGGCTGTTATCGGAGTGGGTGATCGTCAGCACCGCGATCGCGACCGCGTTGGCGCCGGTGACGGGGTTATGGGCGATGTTTTTCAGAAAGACCTGCATCACGGTGCCGTCGGAAAGCCGATCCTCCAAGAGCATCTTGCTGCCCTTGTTCGCGCATTCGTGAATCGCGTTCAAAAATTCCTGACTTGTGATACCGTCGCCCTTCTTGAAGCTCACATGCCGGCCGATCGGGAACTGACCGAGCAGTTTCGTTACCAGCGCGCGATAGGTGGAGTTACAGCGCACCAGCATGAAGTGCTCGTCAGTCGACTCGACGATCGCCATCGGGATCGTGTTGAAATAATGCTCGAACACCTCTTCATCATCGTTGGAGAGGATCGCGAGATCATACAGGTTGATCTTTCCGATCGCCGCGTAATAGTCGGTTTCCTCGGGATTCTCGAAGCCGATCTGGGTACCGGAACGGTAGCGCTCGAGGATGGCTTCCATCGGGATCGGACGGCAGAAATAGTAGCCCTGCATCATCGTACAGCCGACCTCCTGCAGGAACGATACTTGTTCCTCGGTCTCGACGCCCTCACAGATCGTGTCTATGCCCAGCGAGATCGCCATGCGGATCAGCTCGGTCAGCAGGATACGGCTTTTATCGCTGTTGGCAAACTGCTTCATAAAGTACATATCAAATTTGATCAGGTCAAAATGGATGCTCTGCAGCGTATCGAGAGCGGAGTAGCCGTTGCCGAAATCGTCCATCCAGACATGAAAGCCCAGCTCGCGGAAACGGATGATCTGGGACTTCATATAGTCGAAGTCCTTGCCGATCGTGCTCTCCGTCACCTCGATATTCAACAGACTGCGGCTGACGCCGGCGGCGTCGACGCGGCGGCGGATCTCTTCGACGATATCACAGGCGTCAAAATCCGAGCGCGAAAGGTTGATGGAGGTCGGTACGACATAGAGCCCCTCCTGCTCCTGTATCCTGATCTTCTTGAGCACCTGATCGAGAATATAGAGATCCAGCTTGTAGATCAGCTTGGCTTCCTCCAGAACGGGGATGAACTCGCACGGAGGGATCAGTCCTCTGGAGGGGTCGATCCAGCGCGCCAGCGCTTCTTCATCGCTGACACGGCGATTCGCGGCGCGGATGATGGGCTGGTAGTAGACCTGGATCCACTCTTCTTCGAGCGCGCGGTTCAGGTTATCGATATAATAATGGCGCTTCTCCGCTTGAGCCAACATGGATCTGTCAAAATAACGGAAGTCTGAGATACGGATGTTCTTCAGGATATCACAGGCGAATTTCGCGCGGTCACACTCGGCGCTGACGCCGAGGATGCCGTAGATCTCAGGATAGATGCCGACGCGCACGGGCAGAGAAGCCCCGGTTTTATCCGCTCTAAACTCGTCGAAGATATGCTCGAGGGTCTCTTCGAGCTGATCCGTCGTGGTGAAAACACAGAAGTGATCGGAGCCGAAGCGGCTGCAGTTCTCTTGTCCGAACTGTCGCTCGAGGATCCCCGAGAAGCGCCGGAGCAGATGATCGCCCTCCGCAAAGCCGAAGCGGCGGTTATAATGCTTCATACCGCATAGGTTGATATACAGGATCGCCGTGTTGCCGTTACCGCCTCTGTGGTCACGCCGCCACTGGTTGATGAGATCGATGAAATGGGACATCGCGGGCAACCCGGTCAGCACATCATAGTTGTTGCTGCCCGGCGCGCTCTTCTCACGCATCGCGTGGCGGATATCAAAATCCACCGCAAGCAGACTATCGTGAGATTGGGAGGAATACGGCCCCTCGTCCGTGTACCAGACATACGCGAGCCGTGTGCCGTCATCGGTATAGACGTGCTCGCCTGTCGCGTGCAGGATCCGGTAGTCGTCGCCGGTCAGGGAGCGCGTGCGATAGACGACGTTGTACCTGCCGCCGAGAGTCGCAAACTGCAACGCGGCGTCCGCGATACGTGACTTGTCGTCGGGATGGGTATCCTCATACATATTGTTGTCCATCGCGAATATCGTTTTTTCTCTGCTCTCATAGCCAAGCAGCTCGATGAAGCCGTCGGACACTAATACTGTCACGACGCGTTTATTCATAAACTGATAGATTGCGAGAGGGACACGCAGCTTTTCCAATGCCGTTCGTTCGGCGTCACTAAATTGATACCTTTTCATAATACGCACTCCGAGTGTAAATTTCGGGTATATTGCACTATTTTAATAATACAAAGCCGCGGGTCTGTTGTCAATAATAAACAGCGATTCTTTTTGAATAAATCCGGCTTTTTCACCTTTATTTCGGGATATCTGCCACACCGTCCCGGCTTCCTGAGAACGAAAGGATCAAAACCACCGTTCAACGGGTGATTTGCACTACCCTCGGTAGGAGATCATACAGGCTCGTACCTCCCCCGCATCTGCAATATCATAAAGTTAAGGAAAAAGTTTCTCGCAGACGCTCGGTCGATTGATACAATTCCTCAGTCGCCAACGGGCGACAGCTCCTTTTCCCAAAAGGAGCCTTCCTTAACTTAATGATATTGCCCTTCAGCCGGAGGCATCAAAAAAAATGACAACGCAATGCCATTGAGCAGGATCATCTCGACGATACATCTTTACAACCCGCCTCAAGCATGATAGAATCAATATATCATTCGTCGAGCGGCTGCGGCTCACAAGGAGAGATCATCTATGAACGATCAACTGATACTGACCGATCTTTTTGACAATGAGATCGGGCATATGAGCAAGGAAGAAGCGCACCGCTCAGGGCGCCTGCACAGAGCATTCTCTGTTTTTATCATCAACGACGGAAAAATGCTGATCCAAAAGCGCAACAAAAACAAGTATCACTCGGGCGGACTGTGGGCTAACGCCTGCTGTTCGCATCCGCGATACGGCGAGGCTCTGACCGACTCGGTACGCCGCAGGCTGAAAGAAGAGCTCGGGATCAGCTGTGAGTTCAGGGAGCTGTTCGACTTTGTCTACTTCACCGAGTACGGCGAAGAGCTGTTCGAGTACGAGTATGACCATGTGTTCCTGAGTGAGTATCAGGGCGGCTTCGACTTTGACCGCGAAGAGATCGAGGAGCTGAGATGGATCAGCTTTGACGAGCTGAAAAGCGAGATGCTCGAAGAACCGAGAAAGTTCTCGTCATGGTTTATGATCGCCGCGCCTAAGGTGCTGAAGCTCATATCGGAAAGATGAAGTGCCGCGAGTGCGGACGGATCCTATCAGCATGAATCTAACGGAGGTATTATTATGAACAAATCAATCGTAGCGTATTTTTCCGCAAGCGGAACAACTGCCGAAGTCGCCAAAAGGCTGGCAGCTATTATTCATGCGGATGAGTTTGAGATCAAGCCGGAACATCCGTATTCCGACGCCGATCTGAGATGGACGAATCCTCTGGCGAGATGTAACCGTGAAAAATTCGGAAAAAAGGATGTGCCCAT
The DNA here is from genome assembly GCA_020624805.1 of bacterium. Classification (GTDB taxonomy): domain Bacteria; phylum Bacillota; class Clostridia; order Oscillospirales; family Acutalibacteraceae; genus Ruminococcoides. The sequence goes on from JAHKVW010000070.1 coordinate 7,052, forward strand.
CGCCGACAAGATCCGGAATATCGATGAATATGATACGATCTTTATCGGCTTCCCGATCTGGTATTACGGCGCTCCGAATATCATCAACACCTTTGTAAAGAGTTATGATCTGTCCGCAAAGAAGATCCTCCTCTTCGCGACGTCCGGCGGCAGTGATATCGGCAAAACCGCCGCAAAACTCAAGCCCTATCTCAGCGACGGAGCGGAGATCACGGACGCAAAGGTCTTTCTTCCGTCTGTCAGTATCGGCGAGCTGAAATCATGGGCGGAAATATATTGCTGATCTTTTTGATCCTCTCGTATGCAGTACTGCGAGGGGATTTTCTTTTTGGCGGTGCGCCGCCAGAGTCCCGTTTATCGGAATATCCGTCGTGTAGAATAGACGCATAGGATAATATCCTATATCCGCATTGCTTTATCGTATGCTCTTATGTTACAATAGGCTTATCATTTGATCAGGAGAATCAAAATGAAAGATTTATTCGGGAACCTCAATCAAACACAGATGGAAGCGGTCACCTCCACCGAGGGGTATATCCGCGTGATCGCGGGCGCAGGCTCCGGCAAGACACGGGCGTTGACGCATCGTTTTGCCTTTCTCGTCAACGAAGTCGGAATATTGCCCGGCAACATCCTCTGCGTGACCTTCACCAACAAAGCCGCCGACGAAATGCGTCAGCGGATCCATCTGCTGACCGGCGACAACGACACCGGCTACATCTGTACCTTCCACAGCTTCTGCGTGAGTATTCTGCAGGAGGACAGCTTTGCCGTGCAATACCCGAAGAGCTTTCTGGTCCTCGACAATTCCGATATCGACGATATGCTCCGCGTCATCTATGCCGAGCGCGGTCTGACGTTGCGCGACATGACCTTCCGCGACGCGCGTGATATGATCGAGATCCAAAAGCTGTTCAAGCGTCCCGACTATTACCTCGACATGATCGAGATGTCGCTCGATACGCTGCACGACAAATATATGCAGGCGACCGCGGTGAAGGATATCATCTTCTACGGCTATCTGTATCAGGAGAAGAAGTGCTTCGGACTGGACTATAACGATCTGATCAAATTCGTGCTGTATATCTTCTCACAGAACAACGAGATCAAGCTCAAATGGCAGAAGCGTCTTGAGTACATCATGATCGACGAGTTTCAGGACATCGATTTTCTGCAATACGAGCTGATGGAAAACCTCTGCGGTTTTCATAACAACCTGTTCATCGTCGGCGATCCCGACCAGACCATCTACACATGGCGCGGCGCGGACGTCAAATATCTGCTGGAATTCGACAAAGTCTTTCCGAACGTCAAAACCATTATGATGACCGAGAATTACCGCTCTACCCCGCAAATCATCGCGGCGGTCAATTCGCTGATCGACAAGAATCGGTACAGGGTAAAGAAAGACCTGATCCCGATGCTCCCCGACGACAAAACAGCGCGCTGTTCCGTTCTATGCTATCACGCCGATACCTCGGAGGATGAGGCGAAATGGATCGCCTCGCAGATATGGGAGCTGAATGATCAGGGTACGCCGTTTCGCAATGTGACCATTCTCTACCGCGCCCACTACATCACACGAACCGTTGAGGATGTGCTGCGCAAGGCGAAGATCCCCTACACCATCTACAGCGGCGCGCAGTTCTATGAACGCACGGAGATCAAGAACGCGCTGTCATATCTGAGGATGATCGCGTACAAGGATGATCTGTCATTCCGCAGGATCGCGAACGTGCCGAAGCGCAATCTCGGCGAACGGCGCATGAAGTTCCTCGAAGAATTCGCCGCGGGGCACAACTGCTCGCTGTATGAAGCCCTGCGATTTACGGTTGAAGACGAACTCTTCAAGCGCACCAAGGCACAGCAGTTCATCAAATTGATCGAGAGCTTTTCGGCGGATTATGCCGATCGTCCGATCTCGGAGCTGCTGTCGGATATCCTCGATAAGAGCGGCTACGAAGAAGCGCTCCGCACCGAGGGCAGTCAAGAGCGCCTCGACAACCTCGCGGAGCTGAAACAGTCCGTCTATGATTATGAAAGAAACTGCGGCGAAGAGAGCACCCTTGAGCATTACCTCACGCATATCGCGCTGTACACCAACACCGATACCGAGGATAAGGGCGACAAGGTCAAGCTGATGACCGTTCACGCGGCGAAGGGCTTGGAGTTCCCGCACGTGTTCCTCTGCGCGATGAACGAGGGCATCTTCCCGTCCAAAAAGACGAATACGCTCGAGAAGATGGAGGAGGAACGCCGACTCGCTTTTGTCGCGATGACAAGAGCCGAAAAGCGCCTGTACCTCAGCGAGGCGGAGGGTCGCAACCTCGACGGCTCGCCGAGATTCCCCTCACGCTTTATCCTCGATATCGACCGCGTATTGCTCGAATACGTCAACGAGCCGAAGGACTCGCTGATCGACGACGCAAAAGGCTATATCGAGGCGACTGTCAAATATATGCCGGAGAACCTGAACGGTATCGTGATGCCGATCGGACAGCGTGTGCGCCACGCGGTCTTCGGTGAAGGAACGGTAGTTGACGTCGACACCGACAAGGGCGCCCATCTGATCCAATTTGATTCGGTGGAGACAACGAGGATGATATCATTCAAGGTGAAGCTGGAAACACTGCCATAACGAGGAAATATCAGGATCTGTTCGGTTGAGCTTGCCGCACCCCGTAAACAGGGTTCGCAATAACGATTTGTATACTCCGAATCAAGCGGTTCCCGCATTTTTCAATTCCGTTTATCTCAGAAAAAAGGCATCCCGTCGCTGTGAGAAAACAAGCTCCTCTCACAGCGGCAGGATGCCGATCATTTTTTATAACACAAGGAAAAGCATGATCAAATCGATCAGGCGGTCTGTGCCGCTCCGCTTTTTGTGGTGCAGGTCTTACGAATGACCAGCGGCCATACGACGACAGCAAAAAATACCATCAGGAATCCGGTGATCAGATTGCCCCAATGACCGCCCAACAGCGGCATGATCGTCGCGGGCGCGAGCAGTTCCTTCCACGCGAACAAAAGCGCAAAGCCTCCGCATGATAAGATAGGCAGCGATGACGATCCCTGCGGGATCTCATAGCGGATGAAGTGCCTTTCGATATAGCTTCCGATCAATAAGCCTGAGAAGCCTCCGCAGGCTTTGAACGAGTCGTTCATCATCTTCTGAGGATCTACGAGCAATTTGCCGTCGACATAGTCCATCGGATAAGGCTTCAGGGTGATATACAGGATCACGCCGACTGTCACGAGGATGCCGACAACCGTCAGGATATCCAGCGCTTTATCATTATCAGCAACACGTTTTTCCGCAAAGATTACAACAGCGACCAGCACAATGCCTTCCGTTATTCCTACCACCACATCCTGCGGCGTATGGACACCCAAGAAGTTGCGGGAAAAACCAGTCAGCAGGATCAACACACCGCATAAAATCGAGATCCATCGGCGCTTGTTCCACTGCCATACAGCGGCGCTGCCGTAGTACATAGCGGCACAAAGCGAGTGACCGCTCGGGAATGAATAGCCGGTCGCGGCGACCTTGGAATCACCCGCGGGTACGATACTGTCACTGCGGATCCACGGACGGTACGCGCATACCGTCAGCTTGATGACGCCGTTGAGCACCTCGCCGATCCATGCCGTTGCCATAAAGCGATATCCCAATTTCTTGTTCACGCACCAGTAAACGACGAACGGTAAATACGGTAATATATCGACAGCGAATTTTGACAGCGCGTTAAAGAACTCGTCAAACACACCGCCGGTAGATTCTCTCAGGTTTTGCAAGAACAATAGGTATTGCAGATCAAATCCCATTCCATTCCTCCTGTGTTTTTATTGTTTATCACACATACGAAAACAAAGTATTGACGGTCACATATAGAGAATTAGAGTAAAATCTGATCAAATCCCGTTACTTCCATGATCTCCTTCACGCTGTCGTTCGTTCCGATCAGCTTAAACTGATCCTTGTCATCCAGGGATTTATACATGATAAGAAGCACTCTCAAGCCGGCAGACGAAATATAAGACATCTTTTCAATATGAAGCTCGATCACTTTGACTCCCTCCGCCTTTTTGAATTGCTCCAAGAGCTGAGGCGCGGTGATGGTATCCATACGACCTTGGATCTGAGCGGTAAACTTACCGTCCTTACACTCAGACTCAACATGGAAGGGCAAGTCCTGAGCGGTATTCTGTTCGCTGTTTTCCTTAACGGTCAGCTCCCAGAAACTCATATTTCGGTACACATCCCGAACCCTTGCGTCCTCCGCACTCGTCGGAGGAAGAACGCCGAAATGATCGGGAAGATGATCCGCAAGGCAGATCTCTTTGACTTCAAAGCCGGCTTTTTCGATGAACGTCTTGATCTCTTCATCTGTTCCTTTGAAGATGATGTTATCATTGAACTTGACGTCAGCCACAGTTCCGGCAGCCTTTTTCGTAACGGCAGTGTATAACGCGACCATGCCCGGATCATTGTCCAGAACAGCGGAAGCGATCGCGTGATCGTGAGTATAATAAGCGCGATCCACAATGATCCAGCTGCCGCCATGCTGCTGAAGGATACGGCGGATATTGGAGAAAACCTCTTCGAGCTCCTGCTGTGAAAAGTACATCAAAAGACCCTCGGTGGTGATCAAAAGCTCTTCCTCTTCACCTTCCAGCGGGGCTGCCATGGAGTCATAGTTTGTGGCGTCGACCGCATCGTAATGGATATTTGCATCACCGCCGTGTATCTTGGCGGCGGCGGGACCGACGTCGTCTATCACAGCAGGGAGATCAAAGCCATAGTACACCCTACCCTGACGCGACATCTTGATGCCGCGCGCGGTATAGCCGCAGGGGAGGTCTACGACAGTCCTGTCAGGGAAAGCTTGGATCAGGTTGTTCACAAGCTGAAAGCGGGATTCGGTCAACACAGTGTAGACGGGGAACAGACGCTTTACCTTTTCCGCCAGCTCCGGAGAAACTCCCTTGCTTTCCTTTTGATCGGCAATAGATCCAAATCCCAGCGCGCCGAGAAGCTGTGCGGAGTCTGCGTCACCCGCGGCAGCATCCAGCTGTATGCAGGATTTCGCGGTATTGAATACCGGGTTGACGATCTCTCTTAATTCTTGTACGTTATCCATTATTATCGTTCCTTTCTGATATGTTTTGATTGATCATCGTAATCATAACAGAAAACAGGTGGCTTGTCTATAAACCTCGGCAAAAAACCGAAAACAAAATAAGCGGTAATTCATTTTATGGCAAATACTGCATTTTTCCCTCCGTCCGGACAGATCCGAGCGGAGGTTTTTGCGGACAGCGCAGATGGCTTGCTGTTGATTTTGATTCCGCTATTGAAGCTTCGGATCAATCATGCTATAATAGAACAGCAATACAAATAGAATGAAACAAAGGAGATACAGCTATGAATAAAGCGGATCTGTCGGGAATCATCAGTTCCCCCAGAAAACCGAACATCATGCAGTTTTTGTTTACGTTAACGGATGAGATCGATCAATCGGTCATGGATCACGCCATGCAGAAAACGATCAAGCGCTATCCTTACTTCGCGTTTCGTATCGTCAGGACGGATGCCGGATTCGACAAGATCGAGAATCCGCTTCCGATCGTTGTGAAGGATTCATTCTCAGAGGAGCTTGTACTGGGCTCTGCAGCGGTGAATTACCACTGGATCGCGGCGGCGTGTGAAGGCAGACGATTGAAGCTCGCCGTTCATCACATGATCGCCGACGGAAGGAGCGCCATGCGGTTTTATAAAACCCTGCTGTACTGCTACATCAGCGAAAAATACGGCGTTCAATTAGATCCGAAGGGCATCATCCTGCCGGATTCTCCGATCTCGCCCGACGAGGATGTGAAGATATTCAACCTCTTAGACGGTGAGGACGGAACGATGCGAACCACAGTCGAGGATCCCTTTGTGATCCCCGAGACCGTGGACGATGAGATGAAGGGGTATTTTTATCAGGTCACGATCCCGGAGAAAGAATTCTTAGCGTCCTCCAAGGGGAGCGACAACAGCCCCTTGACGCTTTTGACCGTCTGTATGGCAAAGATGTTTCAAAGTCTGTGTCCCGAGAATGAAAAGGATATCTATGCGGGGATCGCCATTGACGCGAGGGACGCGCTGAATTGTCCTCAGAGCCGATTCACGAACTCCTATGTCATTTTTATCAAGCACAGCCCCTCGAAGCTCGGCTTGGATATGGATCGGCTCGGCACGATGACGCGCGGTCAGATCATCATGCAGAGCCAAGAGGATATCTTGCGGTATGTACATAACTCCGTCATGCGCATTTCAGCTCAGATACGGAGCACAACGGATCAGGCAGAGCGTCAGCGCCTGATGCACAGCATCTATCAGCTTGTGGCATCCGATCCGACCTACTCCATCAGCTATGTGGGTAATCCCGAATGGGGCAGCCTAGAGCCCTATATCGAGGAAGAATACACCCTGATCATGAACAAAAAGCTGTTTTTGGAGGTCAACGCGGCGGGCGGTAAATTCTGTATCGCATGGATACAGGGCTTTGAAAACGACGCTTATGTGAAGGCCCTGCAAAGCCTGCTTCGGGAAAACGGTATCGAATGCGAGGTCAGCGGTCCGTTCCCGTATGATTGGCCGAAGTGCTGTCTGCCCTAAAGTAACCGCCGATCAAATCCACGTAACAATAACGGTGTCATTGCGAAGCCCGCATCGGTTAAGGTTGAGATTGCCACGTCGGGCTCGGTCGCCCTCCTCGCAATGACTATTCATTTG
>JAHKVW010000071.1 GCA_020624805.1 bacterium
ATCGTGAGATAGGGGAGATGCGTTTCTGCCACACGGACGAGCAATGCTCGTCCCTACGGAAACGAGCATTTTCTCGACGCGCATCTTAACCATCGCCCTGCCGCGGGAGCAGCAAGCCGATCCCAACAAATTCACTGCAATGTTTCCTGTGGGTTTCTCTCCCGATTGTTTCCGAACTTATTTTACTATGTGATGCCATGCGTCCACATTCCGCATAAACACTGGGTTCTACTCCCGGTAGAGCCGGCTTTCTACCCCTGAGATACCGTATTGATGCGGCGGGAGAGTATCGGCTCGGTACCCGTAGAATATGAAATTGCTTTGTGGATTGAAATTTTCTAAATTTCGTGTATAATAAAATGGTAATATGGCGTATTGCAAAGGGCATTGATCCGGAGCGATCACCCTGATTGCGTATGCCGTCAAATTCGGAGGAACATATGAGTTTTACTATTTTGACGGACACATCCGCTAATTTACCTTCCGCGCTCGTCAGAGAGCGCGACATCAAAGTCATCCCGTATCACTACACGATCGGTGACAAGCAGTATTCCTGTCTTGATACCGAGGGCTTTGACGGAAAGAAGTTTTTTAAGGCAATGCGGCTCGGCGCGGACATCAAAACCTCCGCGATCAACTTCCAGAGCTATGTCGATTTCTTTGAACAGTTCCTGTCACAGGGTCAGGATATCCTGTTTGTCAGCATGTCGTCGGGTATCAGCAGTTCGTTCAACTGCTCCGAGATCGCGAAGAAGGAGCTGGTTGAGAAGTACCCCGACAGAAAGATCCTGCTCGTCGATACGCTCGGCGCGTCACTGGGCGAGGGCATTTTTGTGCTGAAAGCCGCCGATTATCGTGACGAGGGCATGACGATCGATGATACATACCAAAAGCTCGAGGACGAAAAGGCTTGTATGTATCAGGTGTTCACCGTGGATGATCTGATGTATCTGAAAAAGACCGGTCGACTCACCGGCTCCGCTGCCGTGATCGGCAACATGCTGCAGGTCAAGCCGATCCTCAAGGGCAACGAGAACGGCGAGATCGTTAACTTTTCCAAGGTGATCGGCAGAAAGAAAGCCATCGACGCGCTCGCGCAGCGCTATAATATGCTGGTCAAGGATCCCGAGAAGCAGATCGTCGGCATCGCGCACGCCGACTGCGAAAAGGACGCGGAGTATCTGATCGAGCTGCTCAATAAGAAGAAGCCGCCGAAGGAGATCCTCAACGTCGTCTATGAACCCGTCACCGGCTCCCATGTCGGACCCGGCACACTGGCGCTGTTCTTCCTCGGCGACAGCAAGGTGCGATTCAGATAATTGACATAACGAAGGGGATAGCGGATGATCGTTTCCGTTATCCCCGATTGTTTATGAGTAATGATCGATCTCTGAAAAGCCGTTATTCATGGCTCCCTTTGGTATAGGGGTCGCGTGCGACACGCTGTCACTCCAAAGGCTCCTTTTGGGAAAGGGGTCGCGTGCGACACGCTGTCACTCTCAAGGCTCCTTTTGGTAAAGGGAGCTGTCTGCGAAGCAGACTGAGGGATTGTATTAATCTGTTCGAGCGAAGCGAGTATCCCAATTAAAATACGTTGATGTTATTGTGAAGAATCATAACAGAGTATCTTCCCTCGGTCGATCAATTAATGCAATCTCTTCGCCTCCGTTAGGAGTCACCTTTCTTTCCCAAAGGAAGGCTCTAAGGTTCCTTTCGGCAACAGGTCTTGTGTTTATTTCTGCAAAACTGCTTGACATTTTTACGCGGTTGTGATAAACTTTTACTTGCTTTACGGAGAGATGTCCGAGTGGTTTAAGGAGCTAGTCTTGAAAACTAGTGATCCCGCAAGGGACCAAGGGTTCGAATCCCTTTCTCTCCGCCAACTAAATAATACGTTAAGTACTTTACATACATGGAGGATTACTCAAGTGGTGAAGAGGCTCCCCTGCTAAGGGAGTAGGTCGCTAACGCGGCGCGAGAGTTCGAATCTCTTGTCCTCCGCCAGCCCGAAATGGCTTGTTTAAGCTATTTCGGGCTCTTTCTTTTGCCTAAAAATCGCCGTGTCCTTTGCCGTGTCCTTTATTCAGCCGGTTTGCAGTAATGCGGCAACATGATTCAGCGCCTTTTCATTCGCCTGCTGAACGGCGTGAGCATAGAAATTCAGCGTGGTGCTGGTCTGACTGTGACCCAGCATAGCCGATACGGATTTGACATCTACGCCGTCCGCTAATGCCTGTGTTGCTACAAAATGGCGAAAACTATGTAAGCCCTTGAAGGGGATGTTTTCTTTTTCCAAGAAATCCTGCAGCCTTTTATACGGGACGTTCGGATTCAGCGGTTTACCGCACCAGTTGATGAACAGCCTATCGCTTTCAACCCACTGGTCGCCGCATTTCTCGGCGATGGCTTTTTGTTCTTCTTGAAGCTGTTTGACCAGTTCGAGAAGAAAAGGCTGTATGTACAGCGAGCGATAACTGGATTTTGTTTTCGGGGTGTCGGTATAGGTGCCAAAGCCTTGATGATAGTTAGACGTTCTGTTGATCGTCAGGATAGATTTTTCAAAATCGATATCCTTGTACTCTAAGCCCAATGCTTCGCCCTTTCTCATACCCGAAAATGCCAGAAGATTGAAAAACAGCCGATACGATGTGGGTGCCTTATCATTGATTGCTGACAGTACCTCTTTTGCTTCTTCGAGAGAATAGATCGCTTTTTCTTTCTTTTCTGTCTGTGTAAAGACAATATCACGGCAGGGATTGATGTCAACGATACCGCACCGTTTTGCGTAGAGCATGACGTCACTGACAAAGGTCAGATAAGATTTTTGGCTTTTAACTGACAACCCTTTACCGGTTTGCTTATTTACGCCGTTTTTACCTAAAGAGGTGATAAAGGCTTGTACCATCCGATAGGTGAGCCTGCTGACCAATACGTCGCCGATCGCGTTATAGGTTCTTTCCTTGCAGTCCAGTAGCTTTGTCAATGTACTCTTCTTGTATTTTTTGCTGGCAAGCTGCAAATCCAGCCATTCCTCTGCGATCTCCTTAAAGGTGGTATGCTCTTTTGCAAACGCGATCTCGTTTTCCTCGCGCATACGCTGTTCTGCTTCACATTCTAATTCCTTTTGGTATTCAGCAATTGATCGTTCTTCAAATAAAACGCTTTGCCTGGTTACCTCCTTTTTGATTTGTTTTGATGTCATCCCTACTTCGGGAGTCCATGTCATACATCTGACGATCTGCTGACCGTCTTTGTATCCGAGGCTCACCCGAAACTGATATGATGTAATGCCTTTTTTGGATACTCTTTTTCTGATTGTCATGTGCTTAACCTCTTTTCTGAAAGCTAAGCTCAAGCAGCATCATTATTATAACATGAGAGAATATCCAAAAGCAAATCCAGATTGATCAATCTTTTCGATGCGATCCGGATAACGGGGATCTCCCCGCGACTTGCCATACGCCTGAGTGCTCTTAATGTCAGACACGTGTCAGGGTCAAGTGATTTGATTTCTTCATACGCTTTTGGTATGGTTCGCATTCTGGCAGTCATGGTTTCCTTCCCCTTGGAAAACAATAGAGTAAATGATGTTATGTAACATCTGACGGTTGCCTTTGTTCGGGCAAAAATGGTTTTTGATCATAAAATGATCCTCCGTTTAATATAATAGTATTGGATTAGTATACATCTTCCGGCTGTGCATCAGCCTCATTGGTTTTCACCACCGCAGGGATCGCCCACGGCCGCCCTCATTGCCTGCGACGGCTTATGCCAACGGCATGTCCGCTCGGACTGTGACTGGACGGAAGTATCATTGTCCTCTGCGGCTGTCATCGCCCTCGGTAAAGGATGCGCCCTTACCGTCTGAGTCCTGAAGGCTTCAAGAGTGCCATAATCTTGAAGCGTTCGCTCATGTGGCTCGTGTGGTTCTCATGTTACACACACCGCAGAGAAGGTAGAAGATATGTTGATATTCAGTTGTTGAGGTTCGTTATCACATCGGGACTATAATCGACAGTTTTCTTAAACAAAAGAAGGCCGAAGTACAGTTCCAAAACGGAAGCTGAACGGCGGCCAATACGTTCTATATTCAATTATACTAATTCGTGATAAAAAACAGACTCAGATTAACAATGCCAACAACGCGGGATTGTGGGGATAGACCGCGAAGGTTGTCTGCTTAAAGGTTTTTATCTGCTTATTATTATGTATTAGTATAAGTCCCGATTTGAACCCACACATAATATACCAGATTGGCAGGTCTGTTGTCTTAAGAACCCTGTCGAAGATTATCCTTGTTTTATGAACTTTTTGTAAACCATAAAAAGAATAATTGTCGAATTGCTTCATCTATCATTTATCACAATAAAAATGATAGATGAATTGATTTTTGATAGATGAAGTGGTATAATATCATCATCAATGACCGGATGGTGATATGATGCAGAAATATCCTTTTCAGATTACGACCGAGATACTGAACCTTGTTGCTGAGATATGTGAACTGACAGGACAACTCAGTACACACTCAAAGCTGAACAACTCGCCGCAGCTGCGCCGTACCAACCGTATCAAAACGATCTATTCTTCTCTGGCTATAGAGCAAAACACCTTGACGCTCGATCAGGTCACCGCTGTTATCTCCGGCAAGCGAGTCCTTGCGCCGCCGAAGGATATCGCAGAGGTGCAGAACGCGTATGAGATCTATGACCGCCTTGATACGCTTGACCCTTACTCCGTGGACGATCTTTTGCTTGCTCACGAGGTGATGACACGCGGCTTAGTCAATGAATCGGGAGAGTTTCGCTCCGGCTCCGTCGGCGTCGTTGATAATCACGGCAATGTGCTTCACGTCGGTACACTTCCGGCGTATATCCCCGGATTAGTCCCGGAGTTGCTTGACTGGGTCAAAAATGATCCGCGCCATATCCTGATCAAAAGTTGTGTGTTCCACTATGAATTTGAGCTGATCCATCCCTTTGCGGACGGTAACGGCAGGATCGGCAGACTATGGCATACGCTCCTGCTGTCAAAATGGAATCCGATCTTTGCGTGGCTCCCTATCGAGTCGATGATACATGACAGGCAGGAGGATTACTACCGCGCCTTCAATTCCGCGAATGTCGCCGCAGACTCAACCGTATTCGTCACCTTTATGTTGGAGTCGATCCGTGATACGATGCTCGAAGTGATCGATGGTTCTGTTTCTGTGAAACACAGCAAGTCGGAGAAAGCGGCTGCTCGGGAAAATACGGTTATGAATTATCTGCACGAGAATGGCGAGATAACCAACAGCGACGTTCGCAAGCTTCTGAATGTATCTGTTGCGACCGCAAATCGAATTCTCAACACGATGGTAGAGAAGGGACTGATCATCCGTTTTCGCAACGGCAAGTCATGGGCGTACCGTAAACGATAAAGAGATCAAGAAGTCATTAAGTACAGGGAACGGTCGAAGAGGTTATCTGTTTTGATCGCTTCGCACTTTAGGTATACGACGCTGCTGTTCTTTTTCCTTTTCGCTAAACAGTGAACTGATATGCTCAATGAATCGTTGGACTACATCAGGGAAATGCTCTAAACCTCGCAAGAACGGACGGCACTTCTCTGTCAGCTTATCATAGCTATCTTGTAACCGATTGAAAGCGTTTCGGTATTGATTCGCTTGATCCTGTATATGTTTTGCCTTTTTGCGAAGATCATGGATTTTCACTCTGCTTGTTATTCCTTCTTTGGCGAGTGAAACCAGCTGACCATAGTCTTCCTTTGTAACAGAATAATTGCCGGTAAGAGGATTCTTCTTGCCGGCAGTTTCAATTTCCTGAAAGGTTTTTGAGATACCCTTTACAGGTTCGTATTCTATTCTGGCTTTCTGGATGTTGCTTTCGATCTTGGCGAGGCGTTCTTCGTCCTTGTTGATCTGATATTGCAACGAGGTCAGATGTTCCGCTGTGCTGCCCTCTCTGCCACGGTCAAAGCCCGTGAACCCGTGATTGGTCATGTGACGGAAGAATTCATCCTGTAAGATGCTGTAGGACGGTCGGAACTTCGGCTTTCCGTTTTTTCGCATGATTGGATCACCGTGATCGTCCAACATCGGCTCTCTGGATTCCCACTTCTTCGAATGGCTGATTTGATGTATAACTTCTTTGACTGTTCCAACCAACGCAGGATCTTTGCACCGCTTACTCCAGCGAATCTCTTTCTCAACGACTGGCAGAGCGATCAGGTGCATATGGTAGTGATATACCGGATGCCCCAGCTCGTCGCTGACAGCTTTATTGATCTCGTCGGCGTGCATAACGGCAGAAATGATATTTTCCTCACCGTATTTTTCACAGGCATAACGGTATGCCTCGGCAAAGAACTCTTTTGCGTATTCATAGCCGCCGCGATCCTCAAAGTACATGGTGTTCACATCGAAGATGATTTCGTCGAACAGCACCGCGTCAGCTCTCAGCCCACGGCGTGAGACCTTACCCTCAGCCTCCATATCTTTGAGAATCCGCATATAGGTTTTGTTCCCGGGACTCTTGAAATGAACGTTCATCGGGATCCTTTCGGGTACAACATTGATGTTGCTGTAATCGCTGTTCTTTCTCTCATTGTGCTTTTCCGATGCGCTGATTTTGGCAGCAGTATAGGTCTGCACTCTGGCACAGCTCATATTGATTTTAGTTTTAGATATATGATTTCACTCCATTCATTTTGTATAGATGCGCATGTATGGTAGCCTTATACAAGATTCGTTGAATCTGTATAACCCACTATGACACTTTCAGCGCTGCTGTAAAGATGTCGTGGGCAAGGGCTTTCCTCCCTTGACCCTCCGCTCAGTTTGTTTTGAATTCCGGGTCTGTATAAGATGCTTTGTCGTGCTTTTTTTGATTGGCTGTCGGCAAAGTCCAGTACCAGATCATACCTTCCTTTACGGACACAACGCCTGCGTTTTTCTTTGCCTTTTTGATCGTCGATTTCTTGAAGCCTTTGTCTCTCAGAAATCCCTCGCACGCGGTAGCAGTCAGCTTACCGGCTTTCATCAAATCCAAGATGAAGGCTGTAGCCGCTTCACACTCAGCGCTTGGTCTGCCGAGCTTTGGAGCGATTGAGGAAAAGGCTTGCTCCGCTGTCATCTCGATCTCGTCGATGAAAGTGATTCCTTTTTCTCCGACCTCAAAGAGGATCGCCGAGCCTGTCGGTGCGAGATTGGATTTCACCTGTACCATCACGCGCTCGTTCGGATTCTCTTTATTCGGCGTTCTTGCGATCGCCAGAATACTGCGAGCAACGCCGGCAATATCTATCGATCCGGATGTCCGATAGAGGGGAGAAGTCTCCCGCATTTTGTTCATGTGTGCGATGATTACGATGGCGCAACCCGTATCTTTGGCTACCGCAATCAGGTGATTGAACTTGCTGCGCATTTCATTGGCAGCGTTAAGAGAACATCCGTCTCCGATATATGAACTCAGAGGGTCGAGGATCAATAACCTTGCTCCCGACTTTTCTATAGCTGATCGGATACGGTCATCATCGAAGGTTAGGCTTTTCTCGGTCTCACGGATAAACAGCAGCTTATCTCGGTCGCCGTCTGAGGCGATAAACCGAGGGACTACGGTGTCGTCCGCGTCATCCTCGGTCGTCTGATAGATGACCGTCATAGGTTTGTGTGTTTCTTCATCATCGGCAAAAGGAAATGGCTTGCCCTTTGAGGCAAGAGCCGACAGCGCCAGCATTAGCTGACTTTTGCCGTCTCCCGGATCACCCTGTAACAGCGTGACCTTGCCGAAAGGGATGTACGGGTACCATAGCCATTCCACTGACTTCGGTGTGATCTCGCTCGCCTTGACGAGCTCCAGTTCTGTCTTCTGTTCTTCCGTAGTTTGATTTTGTCTCAATGCTTCTTTCTCCTTTTAGATAGATATAGCGGACATTCGATGACAAGGGCACGAAAGCTTTGTTTGCAGTCGTGCTCGCATTTGCGACACAGTGTGTTATACGTTCTGCGTCCTTTGTCGTTCAGAAATAACGACCATTCCAACTTTAGTTTCTTTGACATTCGCGGCATTCAGCCACCTCCTGAAAATGTGCTCGACCTCTCGGTCGACGTTTTATATTGCCCAAAAACGCGCAATAAAATAACGCCTAAAACCTCTCTGAATTGTATCGTTTCGGAGCGGTTTTAAGCGTTTTTCTTTGTCCTAAGGTACCGTTCACGGATAAGGCACTAAAAGTCCTTACCTTGCCGCAGAATTCATTTCTGGCGATTATGGGTCATAAAAGAATCATTTTGCTTATCATGAAAATAGATCTTTATATTGACATTAATTGTTATGTGCATTATTGCTAATTATCTATGTTAATTTTTGGATTGCATGACTTTCTAATATATGGTAAAATATAAGTGCGACACAAAACTGGATATTTTTCATGCGAAAGCGTGTATTTTTATTTCGGTAAAAATACAGGCTCTGTCCACGTTTTCGCAGGAAATTGTTTTGTGTCGCAGCTTAACAATAGAGCTATGTATTTTTCATGCGTAGTTCGTTGTTGCGGACTACGCATTTTTTTAAGGAGGCGTATTATGTTAAGGAAAGTAATCTCTGTTTTGTTATCTGTGATATTGATAATAGGCGTATTTGCAATAGTGCCAATTTCAGCATCAGCGGATTCACGTGATGCAATATCATATTGTGTTGGTTCCTATAGTTTTAATACTCGTACTGATGGAAGTGCTTATTTCGCCTTCGATGGAAAAGAATTTGATATTGATGATTCTTTTGATTCGGGAAGTATTGGTTCCAAATTACCACATCTAAAAAATCAGAATGTTGTTTATGAATTGCACAACAGCAAGATAGCGAAAGTCTACACTATAGATGAAGTTATCTACCCTAAAATTACGGTCTCGCACTCTGATACTGAGGAATTGTATTATATAGACGGAAAGTTTAGTCGTTCAAGTTTTGAGTTGCAGGTTAATATTACTCCGCAACTATCAGAACAGTTCTTAGATGATGATTTGCTCTGGTTTTTATCTGATATTGAGAAAGAAAGATTATATCTTAATCTCACAGGAATGAAGATCACTACTCCTTATGGAGCTGATTTCGGTTCATCCGGTTTTGCATTTTGGAAATCTTATACAGATGAACTAAACGAAAGCTATAATGATGATATCAAGGTAAATGAAACTAAAACCTATCACTACACTGTGAATCTCAGGAATGATAAAGTATATAGTCAAACAGAGTATTCAATGGATTTTGATGTTATACCTAAGTTTGATTTTGGCGACGGTTCCTCAAAAACCGCTAAGATTCAAATTGTTAATCTTGATGAGTATGCTGCCATAGCTGAAGCAAAGAAAGCATCTTCACCATCAGGAAAAGCGGAAAAATCTGTTGCTGACTCGTTGAGTTTGAATGGAAATCTTGTTACTGCCAGCACTACTTGGAACAACTTTTTTACTAAGGAACAATCACGGCAGTTAGATGAATTTGCCTATGTGTGGGTATCCGATTTGATTCTGGCAGAGATAATTGATTATTCACAATTCGATTTAAAGACTGAGCTTGCAAAAAAAGTGCAACAAGAAGTACTCAGCAAACTTGGAATTGATGAAAAAATAATCACGACCGGGACAAAACTATCGGGTTCAGTTAACATATTAACTGAAACAAAAGATGGTACAGAAGTGTTGGTTAATTATGTTGCTGACCTAAGCTCGTTTAAATTCGGGCTGTTCTCGTCAGACAGACCCTTTGGCGTTACAGGGCAACTGAAGCTCAGCGTTTACAGGATATCTGATGGTTCTCAAATGGGCATGACTGAGACCTTGATAGCAAACTACACTGATATAGACGCCTTTATCGAGAATCTGCAAGCAATTGCAAAAAGCACCATTTTTAATATCGGAAAAGATGTCTACGGATTAAGTGCGAAAAAAGCAGCTAGTGCTATCACTGACGGATTGATGACAAAGGCATTAAACTCTAAATCAGAGTGTTTCTCTGTCGTTTCAAGACTCACTGCAAAGCAAAAATCTGTCGTACAAAAAGTGACATCAAAGGTGATTGCCGGAGAGCTGAAAAAGTGTAATGAAACCGTATTCAAAATGTTGACTACGACAAGTAATTCAGCGAAATTGCATAGATTTGAGTGCCCTGTAAATGTAAAGGTTTATGATAATAGCGGGAATTACTGTGGAGGAATAATCAATGGTCAAGTTGATTCGCTTTATCATGAGGTGTTTGCCACCTTAAATGGAGAGGCAAAGGATTTTTACACCATTGGTGACGATTACTATTTTGTTGTGAGTGGATATGATACGGGGACAATGAAATACACAGTTAAGGAGTTTGATAAAAGAGGAGAGATCCGAAAACTATCCTATGAAAATGTACCAATAGAAAACGGAGGCATGTACTATTCTATGTCTCCACAAGCTGAGAATTTGAGTAATATATACTTTGATTTGGTAGATAATAAAGGAAATGTTATTTCTCCAACATCTGGTCAGGACGACTCAGATGTTGATTCTAACTCAGACTATACTTTAGCATCTGGAAAATGCGGAACAAATGTTAGTTATTATTTATATAATGATGGAACATTGGAAATCAATGGTAGTGGAACAATGAATAACTATGCCTATACAGTAGCTCCATGGTATAGTTTCAGAGAAAAAATTAAACATGTTGTGATATCATATGGAGTAACGAATGTTGGAGACAGTGCTTTTGAAGGATGCAGTTCTATTATTGATGTTGATATATCAAACACTGTCACAATTATTGAGGATGCTTCATTTTCTAATTGCTCAGCACTGACGGAATTAATTATTCCTAACTCGGTTAAGACTATTGGTAGTTTTTCTTTCTCTAGATGTTCAAGTTTATCTACCATCAATATTCCTGATTCTGTAACAAGTGTAGGTATGCTAGCATTCTATGATTGCACTGCTTTGAGTGCTGTTCATATATCAGATTTAAACGCTTGGCTTAATATTGAATTTGATGGTAGATTATCTAACCCGTTATCGTTTGCTCATAATCTTTATTTAAACAATGAATTATTAACAGAATTAATAATTCCCGATTCTGTTACGCATATTGGTAACTGCGTATTTACCGATTGTATGAGTCTGACGAGCATAACCATTGGAAACTCTGTGGACAGTATTGGCAGCTATGCATTTTATTATTGCTCAAATTTAAAATGTATTACTATTCCTGATTCTGTTACAAGTATAGGAGAAAGAGCTTTTTGGGAATGTTCAGGTCTTGAATATGTTAATACAGGAAATGGAATCACTTCACTAAATGGCTTTTATTTTAACCACAATACGAATTTGAAAAACATTGTCATCGGAAATTCTGTCACAAACATTTATGGCGGTAAATTTTTTGGCTGCTCAGATCTTTGTAGTATAACTTTACCTGTTTCCGTTGAAACGATTGGCGATGATGCCTTCTGGAATTGTATATCACTTGATGACGTATATTATTCTGGAAACTATAATCAATGGAAAAACTTACACATCGGAAGAGATAATGAGAGATTGACAAGCGCCACAATTCATTGCTCAGATATTGATTTGTTGAGGGTAAGTAGTATTTCACTAAATAAATCAAAACTTGTTATTAACGTTGGGGATAGTGAAACACTGACATCATTTCTTGTACCAGAAAATGCTTATGATCAAACAGTAACATGGACTTCAAGTGATTCAACTATTGCAACAGTTTCTAATGGGACAGTTACGGGCAAATCTCAAGGGACAGCAATAATAACAGCGAAAACAACGAATGGCTTAACAGCTACTTGTACTGTTACAGTAACACCGAAAACAATTGTGGCAACGAGAGTTACACTCAACAAATCCAACATTTACCTGATAGTAGGTAATAGTGAACAATTAACTGCAACTGTTACTCCCAGTAATGCCACTGATAATACTGTTAAATGGACATCAAGTAATACAAATGTTGCAAAAGTCACCAACGGCAAGGTGACTGCTATAAAAGAGGGCTTAGCTACAATAACCGCTAAAACCGGTAATGGATTATCTGCCTCTTGCACAATTACTGTTTCTGAGATAAATAATCCAATTGATGAGGATGATTTCCATTATACGATTTTTAAAAATCCAGGTGAAGAAACAGAGGTAGCTATATATGATTATACCGGCTCAGCTGCCACGCTGATTATCCCTGACAAATTGGAAGGATATCCCGTTAAATCAATTTGGGATGATGCTTTCAAGGATTGTAATACATTGACTGCTGTAGTTATTCCTGACAGCGTGGAATACATTGGTGATAATGTTTTTGAAAACTGTACTAATTTAAAATCAGTCATTATTCCGGATAACGTAAAGGGAATAGGGTGGAAATCGTTTTATAACTGCGAAAAGCTAATAAGTATTACAATACCTGCGGGCGTTACATCCATTGAGGGATGGACTTTTTGTAATTGTCAGAGTTTACAGAGTATCATAATCAACGGATCGATAACCAGTATAGACAGCCATGCGTTTTGTGATTGTACAAGTTTAAAAGAATTTGTTATTCCTTCAACAGTTACGGAGATTGGTGAACAAGCTTTTTGGGGCTGTTCCGGTTTGAAAAGTGTTACGATCCCGGTAGGTGTAACTGAGATAAACAATGCTGCATTTATGAATTGCACAGGGCTAAAAGATGTATATTATGACGGTAGTGAGAGCCAATGGAACGCGATTACCATATATGAAGAAAACGAATGCTTACTAAACGCGAATATTCATTTTAAGACGTCTGAGAATATCGATCCGACCGGAGTTGCATTAAGTAAATCGGATATTTCACTTGTCATTGGTAAGAACTACACTTTATCTGCCAATATTCTTCCGAATAATGCGACTAATAAAGCTGTCACTTGGACGTCAAGTGATTCAGAAGTTGCAAGAGTAATCAATGGTAAGGTTACTGCATACAAAACCGGGATCACGTCCATTACAGCAACAACATCAAATGGAAAAACCGCTTCGTGTAGAGTTATCGTTGTTCCGGATACTGACACATCGGGACTTGTAGGCGATTCGGACGCGGATGGTAATGTAACCGTAATGGATGCAACTTGTGTTCAGTATTTCCTTTCATATTTACCGAGTTTGGATTCCTTTAAATGGTTAGCCTCCGATACTGATAGAGATGGCGATCTTTCGATTGCTGACGCGACTTATATTCAAAGATATGTTGCCGGTATGATTGATAATTTTAATCATCCTGAGTCGATTTCGTTAAATGCAGCTTCAAAGAAGTTAGGCGTTGGAGATATATTTACATTGAATGTCTCTTTCACTCCTTCTCAGGTTATGTATCGGGAAATCGTATGGACAAGTAACAATAATGGTGTAGTTACTGTTAATAACGGAAAGGTTACGGCAAAATCAGTAGGAACAGCCACCATCACTGCTAAAACATATAACGGAAAAGAAGCCAAGTGTAGTATCACAGTTGCTCCTGCGCCGAATTCTGTAACTTTGAACAGCAGCGACATATCACTTGACGTTGGAGGAACATATCAGCTTTTTGCTACAGTCAGCCCTTCGGACGCAAACGATAAAACTGTATTTTGGAGTACAAGTGATTCAACTGTAGCGACTGTTGATTCAACTGGTAAGATCACGGCTAAATCAAGTGGAAGTGCTACTATTACAGCAACAACGTCGAATGGTAAAAAAGCATCTTGTACGGTTAATGTAAATAGTATTGAGGTAAGTAGTGTTAGTCTTAATGCATATAGTATTACTCTGGATGAGCAACAAACATATCAATTAAGTGCAACTGTTTATCCCAGTAATGCTACGAATAAAACACTTACTTGGAGTACAAATAACTCTTCAGTTGCTACAGTTACCAGTACCGGTAAAGTTACTGCAGTTTCAGGAGGAACCGCTAACATAACCGCAAAGACAACTAACGGGAAATCCGCCAGTTGTACTGTAACTGTTAATGAAAAGATTATGCCGAAAAGCGTT
This sequence comes from bacterium, assembly GCA_020624805.1. Lineage (GTDB taxonomy): Bacteria > Bacillota > Clostridia > Oscillospirales > Acutalibacteraceae > Ruminococcoides. The sequence continues at coordinate 14,024 of JAHKVW010000071.1, forward strand.
GAAGTTCTTCCTAAGGTACTAACACTGACTGTAGGAAAGACTTTTGAGTTGAATGCTAAGATTACTCCAAATAACGCTGTAGACAAAAGCGTTTCATGGTCAAGTAGCAACTCAAATGCGGTTAGCGTTGATCAAAACGGTAAACTGGTGGCGAACAAGGCGGGTATGAGTGCAACAATTACCGCAAGAACTGTCAATGGATTAACAAGTACTGTAACGGTCGATACTGTGAAGGATTCAAAAGAGTATTATGAGATTCTAAACAAAGCTTCACAAACTGCCGATAAACAATACTGGGTTGTTTTCAATGAGGGATATCGAAATGATCGTATTGAGATGTCTTCGTTTACCGCTAAACAGGGATTTAAAGTTTCTTGGGATAAAGGCGTATACTGTAATAATCAAATAGGTGAATGTACTCAGTATGTGTATAACGAAGAAACAAAAGAATTTGTTAAGATTGGTACATATAGTAACCTAACGGATTATGCTACAAATATTATTGGTAGTAATACGAGTATTTATGATTCCAGTGGAAACAGAATTGTCAGTCCCTATAATTCTCAGGCACAATCGATTGGTGCATTAGGTGTTAAATATGACGAAACCGTTTATTCTGCACCAGTTTCGCAAGGACCATACTATGTGAGTTCAAGTGGAGATGATTTGTATTATATCTTGAATATAGATTGTGAACTTTATCAAGGCGCTACGTTGAAAATGTATATAACAAGTGGTAGTAGTGGGTCGTACAGCTCATACTCTACAGTGCTCAGTAGCAACACATATGATTATAAAACCAATAAAGGTTACATCTCGATTTCTCAATACCTTAATAATCATGTAGGGCAGTATATAAGAGTATATACAGAAGTTGTTTTAGCCAATAAACAAGTGATTAAGCCTGCTAACCTTGGTACTGATGATGCTATCTATTTGTATATGAATGAGTAACGACTCGACTGACGAGTATATGTACTTATTGATTTCTTGAACACTTGATTGATGAAAAACAGCCGCTGTCGTATGACGGCGGCTGTGCTGCTTGAGCATTTTGTGTCCTTTACGTGTCCTTTGCTTTGGTGAAATGCCGTGAAAGCTGATGAAATGTGAATGTGAAGAAATGGCTTAAAACCTGACTGTTTGACGCTTGGTGGAACAAGGTGAAACGTCTCAGGCGTATTTCGAATCTCTTGTCCTCCGCCAGCAACAGCCCATACGCGTTTGCGTATGGGCTGTTGCTTTTGGAACGCATGTAAATTCGAGCCGAGAGCCGCGTTTGACGCGGCGTGAGCGTTTTGACCGAGCGCGTCCGGAGGACGATACAGCGAGGGATAAAACGGTGAAGCGGTCGAAGAAGCCGAGCAAACAACGGCTTGCGACGGCTGATTCGGGAACCGCAAACTGAGCGAATCTTTTGTCCTCCGACAAAAAAGGTACCACGCTATGCGTGATACCTTTTTCTTGTGCAGTGCATATGGAGTTGAGGCGAGAGGAACGGAAACGCTTGTCCCGTGGCGTGAGCGTCATCGCCGAACGCGTGCGGTGAACGATGCAGAGAAAGCGTTTGTGCTTTTGGGGACAGAAGAGAAAATCGTTGCAAAAAAAGCCGGATCAAAAGTAACGATCCTTTTGATCCGACCCTGTTGGATTTATGCTGTATAGAACGCGCATCCCTTTTTGCCTTCTCTTTTGGTGATGTACATCGCTTGATCCGCCTGATTGAACAGCTCGGAGGGCTCTGCGGCGTTTGAACCGTGCGAAACACCCGCGCTGACGGAAACGGCAGGCAGACCGTCGGCGGTATCGGCGAGCATGGTGTTGATATGCTCGACCTTGTTTTTGATCAGCTCCTCAAACCGGTTTTCGGCGTGCACCATGAACACCACAAATTCATCGCCGCCGATCCTGCATACATAATCATCCGAACGGAAGTGGTCGAGCATGGTAGAGGCGACCTTTTTCAGTACCTTATCGCCGGTGTCATGTCCGTAGTTGTCGTTGACGCTCTTAAAATCATCGACGTCCAGCACGATCAGGTAGGTGGACTGCATATCAATGCCGGATAAAAGCAGGTCGTAGCCGGTGCGGTTGTAGACCTTTGTCAGCTGATCGTGAGAGGAGTCGTAGTTCAGTTGGTTGACGCCGTTTTTATACTGGGCGTACATCTTGTTGTATTCCTGCGCCAGAGTGCGGAACTCGTTCGCGCCTTCCTCGGTGATCATGCCGGTGTCTTTGATTTGGGCGACCGCGTTCATCATAGGGGAAATGCCGATTTTTGTCACGAAAAACACCAGTCCGCATTCGCCGATCACCAACAGGATGACGATCAGTCCTACGATCTGCAGGCTGATACTGAGCTCCTTTTGCGCGGCCTGTTCACGGCTTTTGGTCAGCAGCTCGATATCGCTGAGACTGCCTTTCATGTTTTCGCGGATCTCGTCTTTTTTCTGATAATATGCTTCACTGAGCACCATTTCAGACGCGCGGCGCATTTTGTCATCGGGAGAGAGAGCGGCGTCGGCGGGATCCAACTCGACCTCATTCACAACGTCCGGGCAATCGGTGTAGCCCTTTGCATCGGCGACGAGCTTCATGGAATAGTATTCGCGATCCATCAGCTCCCGGGAGTCGGTCAGCGCCGCTTTTAAATCGACGAGCGCGTCCTTGCAGTCGGGATTTTCGGACAGGGTCTCGACCGCCGCCTCACGCCGTTTGGTTTCGAAAGCCTCGGTGAAATACGCGTTGAGATAGGTCTTGTCGCCGTCGATGGTGAAGCGCTGCGCGTTTTCCGTCAGGTAGTCGGAAGCGTCCATCAGCTCATTGGCGGCTTTTTCAAGCGAAATATATTCTTCCGCCGCGTTTTTCAGGTTTTTGAAGGTCGACGACAGATGGAAAACGGAGAAGGTGATCAGTACCGCAATCAATATCGCGATGACCGTCATAAAGACCAGCAGCCCGCGCAGGGATATGCCGGAGAAAACGCGTTTTTTGTTGTCAGCCCGATCTTTCTTCATGATGCCCATCGCCCTTGCTGCGTTGATGATTTTAGTATACCATCGACAGCGAGCCGTTGCAATAAAAATATCAATAGATTCGTAAAAAAATAAATCGGTTTCCAACCCGTGATGATCCGCTGTGCGGGCGGACTGCTGTATTCTTCGGAATAGATTGTGTTTTCTGTAAAGATGTGATATCCTTATCATATACTGCAACAATCGAGGAGAGTGGAACATGAAAAGGTGGATCTCGATTCTATTGATGATCGGAATACTGCTGACGCTGTTGACGGCGTGCGGTACGAAGCAAAAAGAATATCCGAACACACAGACAGTCTACTTTAAGGATATCACTAAGAGCGGTAAGGCGACCGCGACCTTTTATCACAGCGACAGTAAGGACAGCGTTGACGTCGATATGGACGTTGTGGAACAAAACGCCGACGCGACGATCTTTTCCTGTGAGGGAGATTGCAAGACCTACAATATGGTCACCTTTACTTACGACGATAAAAAGTCGGATGCATTCGGTTTTAACCCCTGTATCAGCGGCTGGTGCAATACCAAAAATAATGATTATCTGCCCTACATCTACGGGGAAGAGATCGATACCGCCCCGCAATTTGACGATGTTACGCTCAGCGGCTACGGCTATGATAAGCTCATCCATATCTGGAAGCCCGCGGATTACGACGCTGCTTCCAAGGAGAAATATACTACCGTTTACGCGCTGGACGGTCAGTTGTCCGTGATCAACGGCAGGGATGACCAGAATCTGAAGGGCTGTCCGATGTACAATGAACAGATCAAGGCGATGACGAAGCTGACCGGGCAGAAGGCGATCCTCGTGCTGGTCGAGAACCATGTGATGCGCGACAATGAGCTGGTGCCCAAGCTCGGCGAATCCTTTGATCAAAAGATGCGCGGCGAGGCAGTCGAGTATGACAGCATGGACGGTACGCAGTTCTGTGATTTTGTCGCGACAACGCTGGTGCCGTATGTGCAGAAGAATTATAACGTCTATACCGACGCGGCGCATACCGCGATCACCGGCTCGTCGCTCGGCGGTCTGGAAGCGTTCTATATCGCGATGGAGCATCCGGAGATGTTCGGCACCGTCGGCGCGCTGTCACCGGCGGTGTGGGAGTTCGATGACGCGATATGGGATGATTACCTGAGCCAAAAGAGCTTTGATAAGGAAAAATCTCCGTTTATCTATCTGTATGTCGGCGGCGATCGACCGAAGGATAACGATCCCGTCACGACCGAAATGTATCAGCGTCTGCAAAGGATGGAGTATCCCGCGGATAAGCTGGTGCTGCATAAGGACGAAAACGGCGTCCACAGCTCCATATACTGGCGCGCCGTGTTCTCAGAATTCCTGACCGCCATGGTATACGGCAGGATCGCGCCATTGCAAAAGCAGGATCAATAAAACGAATGACCACCCGGACAGGTGGTCATTTTCTTATCATTCATTATCTTGTATCATCTTCCAATAGCCGGCGGCGTCTTCCTCGTACTGACCGTAGGCGGTGTACCAGAGGGGCGGGAGGAAGTTGACGGGCTTGTGCTCGGGCAGGGCTCTGCCGAGGCGGTCGATGTTGTCGCGCAGATAGTGGACGAGCGTATCGCGCTGATCATCGAGCGATCGCTCCGGATCGTAGGCGATCGGCTTGCCGACGGAGATGATCGCGTTTTTCTTCTCCAGATATACGGGATAGAATTTGAGCGCCTTTTTGCTCTTGCGATAGTACAGACGGGCGATATCGACAAAGCCCGGCTGCAGCTCGTTGATGTACTCCGAGTACCGCTTGGGCGATTCGGCGAAGATCACCAGATGGTCGCCGTCGGTCAGCGCGCGGATGCTCTGCTTGAACGTCTGGATGATCCTCGTGTCGTGATAGACGGGGATGGTGTTCGAGTAGCGCAGAAGGGGCGGCAGTCCCTTGGCGATGATACGCGCCATAAAGCGCCAGAACCATTTGCATTTGCGGGCGTTGGAGAAGAATACATCATGGTAGGCGTAGTTGACCGCCTCCTTGCTGTCCAGCGCACAGCTGATCGTCCACGACCGGTGCTTGGGCTTGAAGTCGAGCGTCATCATGACGGGGCCGCGGATCGCGGAATGGTTGCAGACGAATACCGCGGGCTCATCGGGCTCTTCCTCATAGACCGTTTTCGCGGGCGGAAGGAACATGACGCGCGCAAAGCCGCGGATGATCTTGTAATAGATGTAGTCGAGTTTCATATCGGGGTCTCTTTCTGACAGCGGGGTAACAATTCACACGAGATGGGGTAGAGTGAGTAAAAGAAGGCGCGCCTTTATACTGATTTATGATAAAACGCTTAAACAAGATATTAGCGGAGAATTTCGTAGAGCGAGGCGGAGGACGCCGATAGGCTGGCGCCTATCAAGGACAACAACGAAGCTATACGGAATTATACGCAATAGATGTTAAAGGGTTTAATTAGAAATCAGTATTACATCCTGTCGGGACAGGTGATGCTGAACATATCCAACACGTTCTTGATAACGGTCTTGGTCGCGGTACACAGGCTCAGACGCGCCTGCATCAGCTTTTCGTCGTCACATTTGACGCGGCAGGCGTTGTAGAACTTGTGGAAGTAGGTCGCGACGTTGGTGACGTACTTGGTGATCTTGGTGGGGTCATAGTCGCGCGCGGCGGCGATGATCTCACTGTCAAAGGCTGAGAGCAGATGGATCAGCTCGACTTCCTCGGGAGCGCCCAGCAGGCACAATTCCTCGTCGGTGCAGGAGCGCGCGGATACGCCCTCCGCCTCCAGATTGCGCAGGATCGAGCAGATACGCGCGTGGGCGTACTGGACGTAGTAGACGGGATTCTGGCTGTCCTGCTGGATCGCGAGGTCAAGGTCAAAGTCCATCTGGGTGGTGGCTTCACGGGTGTTGAAGATGAAGCGCGCGCTGTCTACGGGAACCTCGTCGAGCAGATCGCGCAGCTGGATCGCCTTGCCGGTACGCTTACTCATGGTGACGATCTGACCGTCGCGGACGAGCTTGACCAACTGCATGAGCAGGATATCGAGCTTGTCGCCGTCATAGCCGATGGCGTTCATCGCGCCCTTGAGACGCATGACATGACCGTGGTGGTCGGCGCCCCAGACGTTGATCAGCTGCTCAAAGCCGCGGTCGAATTTATTCTTATGATAGGCGATGTCGGCGGCAAAGTAGGTGGGATTGCCGTTGGAGCGGATCAGGACGTCGTCTTTTAATTCTAATTTGTCAATATAATCCTGCTTTTTGCCCTGACTGAGCAGGATCTCGGTGCAGATGTCCTTGTTCTTGTACCAGATCGCGCCGTCCTTCTCATAGGTCAGTCCCTTTTCGGTAAGGGTGTTCACGACCTCGGCGACAGAGCCGCTTTCGTGCAGGGTGCTTTCCATGAACCAGTTGTCAAAGTCGATCTTGTACTTCGCCATGTCATCCTGCATCCGCTTGATGTTGAGCGGCAGGGCAAAGTCGACCAGCGCCTTGCGGCGTTCCTCACTGCTGACAGCCGTCAGACTGCCGCCGAATTTCTCTTTGAACTGCTCGGCACGCTCGATGATATCCGAGCCCTGATAGCCGTCCTCGGGGAAAGCGAAGCTCTCATCAAATAGTTGCATATAACGTGCTTCTAACGAAGCGGCAAATTTCTCGATCTGGTTGCCCGCGTCGTTGACATAGAACTCGCGGTATGCCTGATAGCCCGCCTTGTCCAGCACGGCGGCAAGGCAGTCGCCCAGCGCGCCGCCTCTGGCGTTGCCCAGGTGCATGGGACCGGTCGGGTTGGCGGAAACGAACTCCACCATGACCTTTTTGCCCTGACCGTAGTCGCTCTCGCCGTAGCGCTCGCCCTCGTTCTCGATCTCACGGAGTACGGCGGCAAAATAGCGCTTGCTCAAAAAGAAGTTGATGAAGCCGGGTCCCGCGATCTCGCATTTTTCGATAAAAGAATTTTCGAGGTCGATATGATCCAGAATGATCTGCGCCGCCTTGACGGGCGCCATGCGGAATACGCGCGCGCCTGCCATCGCCACATTGGTCGCGATATCGCCGTGGGAGCGGTCGGCGGGTTCTTCGATGACGAAGCTCGGGATCTCGCCCGCGGGCAGAGCGCCCTGCTCCATCGCCGCGGTAACAGCGGCTTCGATCTGCTTTCTCAGGTTTTCGGTGACATTGGTGTTAGTTTTAGACATATACACTTTCCTTTGCTGTATGATTCTGCCTTCCCCTCGAGGGGAAGGGGGACCGCATTGCGGTGGATGAGGTGAAAGCTTTTTCTTTTCATCAATTAAGGGGATGGAGCAGAAGCGTTTCCACCTCATCCGACCAATTCACCATAAACGGTGAATTGCCCACCTTCCCCTCAAGGGGAAGGCTTTATTATTTTTTCTTTCACAGAAATATAGAATTCATTATAGCTCACGACGGTGCGGTTGAAGTCGAGCTGATACGCCGCGGTGATCTCGCCGCCGTGCTCGTTCAGATCGACCTTGATGTCATCGGTGAAGATGCCGATGAACATCTGACCCATCGGGGTGTTGTACAGACATTCGTGACGCTTGCCTTTTTCCAGGATCAGATGACTGCTCATCTCGCCCTGACGGTCGATCGACAGAACGCCGTTTTCGAGCGTGACGGTGGTTTCGGTTTTCAGCTCGGGGCGATCCTCGGGGTATTCGGGGTAGGTAATCGTGATCCTGCCGTCCTCGACGGTCATATCGCCGGCGGTGAACACCTCGATCTTGTCCGATTCTCCGTCGACGGTCTGTTTGCCGATGACGGTGATGATATATCTTTCTTCCATCAGTATTCCTCGATGTTGATGTGTTCTACGTGGTTGTGGGGGCTGTTGTTCAGGAACAGCGCCGCGTATTTCTCAAAGTCCGCGGGCGTATCGCTGACATAGTAGTTCGATTCGCCCTTGTGGTCATCGTCGCGCAGCAGACCGGCTTCCCGCAGGATCTTCTGCGTATAGATCGCGGTCTCCTTGCCCGAGTCGATCAGGGTCACGCCGTCGCCCATCTCCTGACGGATGGCGTCCGCGAGCAGCGGAAAATGGGTACAGCCCAAGATCATGGTATCGACGCCGCTTTCCTTAAAGGGCGCCATGTAGCGGCGCACCATGAGTTGTACCAGCTCGTCGTCGGGATCGACCAGACCGTTCTCCACAAAGGAGACAAAGAGCTGACAATGCTGCTCGAACACCTCGAACTCCGGGTGCTTTGCGGTGATCCTGCGCTTGTAGCTGTGGGAGTTGATGGTGGCGGCGGTGCCGATCACGCCGATCTTGCCGTTTCTGGTGACCTGTGCCGCGGTAAAGCAGGTGGGGTTGACGACGCCGGTGTAGGGGAGACCCAGCTCCTCGCTGAGATCGGGCGCTACCGAGCTGACGGTACCGCACGCGGCGACAAGGATCTTGACGCCCATCTTTTTGAGGAAACGGGCGTCCTGCAGCGCGTATTTGCTGATGGCTTCACGGCTCTTGCTGCCGTAGGGCACGCGTCCCGTGTCGCCGAAGTAGACGATATCTTCCTGCGGCATGATCTGTTGTATCTCGCGTACAGCGGTCAGACCGCCGAGTCCGGAGTCAAAAACGCCGATGGGGTTATTCTTGTTGCTCATTTATAACAAACCTTCTTCTTAATGAGGAATTAGGAGTTAGGAATTAGGAATTGACGGAGGGCTTCGCCCTCACCCATTGATAGTTGTAAACAAACGCAATTACAAATCAAAAACGCGTCAGCGTTTCCCTTAATTCCTCATTCCTCATTACTCATTACTCATTCCTAATTACATATACATTATATATAATACCACAAACCGTCATCCCATGCAATAACAAAATTTCGCTTGCATTATTCTGCTGTTTCATGTATAATACCTATAATTGCGGAGGTTCTGCTCACGCCCGGTTTTTTGCGGGAGGGTCGAGACCCTCCCCTACAGAATGAAGAAAAAGGAATGATTACTATGCTGGATCAGGCATTCGGACATATTTCGGATAAGGTGGAAGAGGCGTTAAAGCCGCAGGGCTTTACCCGCCAGAAGATCACCTCCGATAACGATAACGAGCTGGTATCGCTGTATACCTCCGAGACCATGGCGTATTCCGTCATCTATTATAAGGATAAGCAGCATACCCTGCTGCGCGAATGCGCGATGACCGACGACGGCCCCGATAACAACTGGAAGACCCTCGCGACGTGGATGTTCGATCCCGATCACGACACCATGAAGGAAGCGAGCTCCATCGCAAACGACTTCTGTGACGCGATCTCCGCGCCGAGCGCCATCAAGAAAGTGAAGCAGACAAAGAAAACCAAGAAGAACGATGACGGCAACGCCGATCCGGTGTTCCTCTCTAAGCGTTTTCTCACGCTGTTCCCCGATATGAAGGATGAGATCCGCGACGAGCAGGATTGCTACTATCCGTTCCGCGGCGTCACCTTCGCCAGAGCGAGCATCGTGCCGCGCGTCAATCAGCTGGTCAAAACGGGCAAGGCGGGTGAGCTGAAGAAGCTCGGCAACATCCTGACCACCCAGTATACCAACGGCGACGCCGACACCCGCTCGATCATCACTATCGTGATCCTCAACGGGATCCCCGAAGAGGATGAGGCGAAGATCGAGGAATACCTCGGCGACGACCTCAAAAAGGCGTTCCAATTCGCGAAGAAATACCGCAACAAGACCGTTAAGCCCGAAAAGGAAAAGAAGAAGAAAAAGACGATGGCACAGCGGCTGGAGGGTATGCAGCGCTGAGCCTGTGTTGAATTCCGAATAACGGAGGTACCGCTATGGGACGCGTATTCTTTATGATAGGCTTCGCGCTGTTTGTCTTAGGCATCGTTCTGGTGATCGTCGCGCCGATCGGCAAGCGAAAGAACAAGCGCTGCTCCGCTCAGACACAGGGCGTACTGACGCACATTTCGGATCGATACGGCTCCAACGGCGCCCGTCCGACCATGAAGTACTATTCCTATACGGTGGACGGGGTAGAGTATCAGCTCAAATCGACGGCGATCAACCCGCACGCGAGCAAGGTCGGCGATCAATGTCCCATCTGGTATGATCCGAAAAAACCGAGCGTCGCGCTTGAGCACCGTTACTCCTCCAACAAGCTCTTCAATATCCTGCTCCTCGTCGGGATCCTGATGCTCCTGTCACCGATCCTCTTAGCTGTCCTTTACGCCGCATTTAATAGATAACGGAGAACAGATAACAGAGAACGGTGAAGGGCGGACTCCGTCCGCACCTGATTTGTATGGATTCCGGTAAAACACGCTGATAAAATAACCGTCCGCAATTCAAAAAGAGTTGCGGACGTTATAATTTACGGTCATTATATCAATCCAAAACGCGTCAGCGTTTCCCACCACCGTTCTCCGTTCTCTGTTCTCCGTTCTCCGAAAAAATAGGATATTTTTTCTAAACAAGCTCTTGACGAGTTGACAGTGTTGTGCTATACTGTTATTTACCTCGAATAGGGGCTTGTTTTTTTGCGCCCCTTTGAAATCCGCGTGATTTCAGCTTTTTGAGGGAGGCTTATACCGATTTTGTTGTGAGGATCGGTAAATCTATTTCCGAATATAACGGGAGGTGCCGAAATGAGAGTAAAAATCACAATGGCTTGCACTGAATGTAAACAGCGCAACTACAACACCATGAAAAACAAAAAGAACAGTCCTGACAGATTAGAGATGAACAAGTATTGCAGATTCTGCAAGAAGCATACTCTTCACAGGGAAACAAAGTAAACGGAGGTTATTATGGCTGAAGCTAAGAAAAAACCCAATGTATTCTCCAGAATCGGCTCATTCTTCCGTTCCTGCATCGGCGAGATGAAGAAGATCACTTGGCCTACACCCAAGACTACGACCAAGAACTTTTTGATCGTCATCACCGTGATCCTGATCGCCGGTCTGTTCATCTATGCACTGGACAGAGGTCTGTACGCTCTTCTGAACCTTGTCATGGCGACAGGTACCCATTAAGCTGAGCTTAGGAGAACACTATGTCTGAAGATGCAAAGTGGTATGTCATCCATACCTACTCAGGCTATGAGAATAAAGTCGCCTCGACCTTACAGACGACCGTTGAGAACCGCGGACTGCAGGATATGATCCCCGACGTCAAGGTCCCTACCGAGATCGTCACCGAGATCAAGGACGACGGCTCGTCGAAGGAAGTCGAGCGCAAGCTCTTTCCGGGTTATGTCTTTGTCAAGATGGTCTATACCGATGAAACATGGTATGTCGTGCGCAATATCCGCGGCTGTACCGGATTTGTCGGTCCGTCCTCAAAGCCTGTCCCGCTGACTGAGTCTGAGGTTTATAAGATGGGCGTTGAGAGCCGCGTCGTCGAGGTCTCCTATGATGTAGGCGATCAGGTTCGTATCATCGACGGTCCTTTAGAGGACTTTGTCGGTATCGTAGACGAGCTTGACACCGATAAGAACTACGTCAAGGTCACTATCTCGATGTTCGGCAGAGAAACGCCGGTAGAACTCGAGCTGAATCAAGCTGAGAAGCTAGAAGATTGATTTTGGCTCCTTTGTTGAGGAGCATGGCTTAGAGCCTTCCCCTTGAGGGGAAGGTGTCACCGACAATTTATTGGCGGTGACGGATGAGGTGGAAGCCTTTCCACTTCATCAATATACGGCATAAGGCGGAAGCGTTTCCACCTCATCCGACCAAATCACCTTTGCAGATGATTTGCCCACCTTCCCCTCAAGGGGAAGGCTATGCAGTTTTCCTTTACCAAAGGGAGGCTATTGAATACTGGTTATAAAGCTCGCGCTTTATATATGAGGGACTGTGTCCCTTGTGGGAGGAGCCAAATATCCATGACTCCGCCATTGACCACGAATTTAGGAGGAAATAATAATGGCACAGAAAGTAACAGGATTGATCAAGTTACAGATTCCTGCCGGAAAAGCGACTCCGGCTCCGCCTGTAGGCCCCGCGCTGGGTCAGCACGGCGTTAACATCGTTTCCTTTACCAAGGAATTCAACGAGCGCACCAAGAACGACATCGGAATGATCATTCCCGTCGTCATCACCGTATACGCAGACCGTTCTTTCACATTTATCACGAAGACTCCGCCTGCGCCTGTCCTGATCAAGAAGGCTTGCAACATCGACAAGGCTTCCGGCGAACCCAACAAGAAGAAGGTCGCTAAGATCACCAAGGAACAGTGCGCGAAGATCGCTGAGACGAAGATGAAGGACCTCAACGCCGCTAACATCGACACCGCTACCTCTATGATCATGGGTACCGCTCGCTCGATGGGTATCGAGGTCGTCGACTGATCATTTAAGATTTTCACGGAGTTTTGGTACTCTATTACTGTACACTGATCACTGAACACTGATCACTAAATTACATCCGGGTGGGAGGAGATCTCCGCTTGACCACCTAAATATGGAGGATTCAATATGAAACACGGTAAGAAATATGTCGACGCGGCTAAGCTGATCGACAGAGCAAAATTATATGACACCACTGAGGCAGTCGATACTGTCGTCAAGACAGCAACCGCTAAGTTTGACGAGACCATCGAGCTTCATGTTAAGCTGGGCGTTGACTCCCGTCACGCTGACCAGCAGGTACGCGGCGCAGTCGTACTGCCCAACGGTACCGGTAAGAAGATCCGCGTTCTCGCGATCTGCAAGGGCGAGAATGAGAAGCTCGCTCAGGAAGCAGGCGCTGATTATGTAGGCGCTGAGGACATGACACAGAAGATCCAGCAGGAAAACTGGATGGACTTCGATGTGCTCATCACCACCCCCGACTGCATGGGTCTGGTCGGTCGTCTGGGCCGTATCCTCGGTCCGCGCGGCTTGATGCCGAACCCCAAGGCGGGTACCGTCACTCCCGACATCGCTCGCGCGATCAAGGAAGCGAAAGCCGGTAAGATCGAGTATCGTCTCGACAAGACCAACATCATCCACTGCCCGATCGGCAAGGCGTCCTTCGGCACCGAGAAGCTCCAGGAGAACCTCGAGACTCTCATGGGTGCTATCGTCAAGGCGAAGCCCGCTGCCGCGAAGGGTCAGTATATCAAGAGCTGCGCGATCACCTCTACCATGGGTCCGTCCGTGCGCATCAACCCGACCAAGTTCGGCGCTTGATGAAAAAGGCTCCCTTTCCTAAGGGAGCTGTCTGCGAAGCAGACTGAGGGTTGATTACACCGCATTTTAGATGCTGTGTATCTGCCGCCCTGCGGCAACCCTCCGCCCCTCACAAGGTTCGGGGCACCTCCCTTAGAAAAGGGAGGCTTTAAATGGTATCAACTCGTTATGAGTCGATATAAATATCGCTGTTCTAAAGACAACAGGTTCCTTAAGGTATAATGACCATCGGTCGCCTGTCGAGGAAAACGGAAGCGCCGAGGCTCGGAGCCGCGTCCTCATGGACTCCACTCATTGGAAACCGCCTTTAGCAGGCGGATTTCCGTATCGTTCCGTCATTCGTCCTTTCCCCACAAAGCCTACTTTGCGGGGACCCCAATGATGACTGACGAGTCGGTGCCTATCGAAATGACCGCAGGTCATGCAGATGGGCGGACGAGTGGGAGTTATACGAGGATCAGCGAAGAGCAACGAGGCGTGACATCATAAGCGTATGATATTTCCGCCTCTCCTCGCAAAGGAGAGGCTGTTTTTATGAACTGCGTGAAGCGCGCTTCATTTTCTTTTGGTGAAGAGCGCAAAACACCGATAACCGCTCATGAAACGGTTACGGTGTATCAAAAATCACGGAGGTGAAAATTTTGCCAAGCGCTAAGGTTTTAGAACAGAAACAGGCTATCGTAGCTGAGCTGACAGAACGTCTGAAGAATTCTGTGACCGGCGTCCTCGTTAACTACAAGGGTATCAACGTTGCCGACGATACCGCGCTTCGTAAGGAGCTGCGTGAGGCGGGCGTTCAGTACAGTGTCGTCAAGAACACTCTGCTGTCTCGTGCATGTGAAGAGGCTGAGCTGACCGGCTTACAGACCACTCTGGCAGGTACTACCGCTCTGGCTACCAGCGACGAGGATTACGCCGCTGCCGCTCGTATTCTGGCGAACTATGCAAAGAAGAGCAAGACCTTTGAGATCAAGGGTGGTTATCTGGATGGCGAGGTCGTTGATCTGGCGACCATCGATAGCCTGTCCAAGCTCCCGACCAGAGAGGTTCTGCTCGCGAACGTACTCGGTGCGTTCCAGGCTCCCATCGCGTCCTTCGCACGCGCGATCCAGGCGATCGTCGACGAGGGCGGCGTAGAGGAGTGCCTCGCCAAGAAGGCACCCGCAGAGGAGGCTGCTCCCGCAGAGGAAGCTGCTCCTGCTGAGGCTGAGGCTCCTGCTGAGGCTACTGAGGCTGAGGCTCCCGCTGCTGAATAATTTCAGCTAACTTTACCGTGTGTCGGAAAATGACGCACGCGTCCACGGACATTGTCCGTGACGGAGGGTTGCTGTGAATCATAGCACTCTCTCATCAATGATAACTATTACTAATTAAAATTGGAGGAATTTAAAAATGGCATCTGAGAAGATTACTGCTATTATTGAAGAATTAAAAGGCCTCACAGTTCTCGAGCTCGCAGATCTCGTACACGCTGTAGAGGATGAGTTCGGCGTATCCGCCGCTGCTGCTGTTGCAGTTGCTGCTCCCGGTGCGGGCGACGGCGCTGCTGCTGCTGAGGAGAAGACTGAGTTTGACGTTATCCTGAAGTCCCCGGGCTCCGGTAAGATCGCTGTTATCAAGGCTGTCCGTGAGGCAACCGGTCTCGGTCTGAAGGAAGCTAAGGCTGTTGTTGACGGCGCTCCCAAGGCTGTTAAGGAAGGCGTTTCCAAGGAAGACGCTGAGGCTCTTAAGGAGAAGCTCGAGGCTGCCGGCGCTGAGGTTGAACTCAAGTAATTTGACAATCCATCAGATAGGGGAGGAGTTTTCCTCCCCTTTTTCTTATGCAATTGAAAACTGAAAATTGAAGACTGAAGAATGAATAATAATGGGAAACATTTCGTGTTTTGGATTGTAAAGCCTGGCGCGTGCGCCTTTTTCTGACTATCGGAAAGGATCTGCGTATAAAAGCCTTCCCCTCGGGGGCGCGTGTGCCTTTTTCTGACTATCGGATAGGATCTGCATATAAAAGCCTTCCCCTTGGGGGCGCGTGCGCCTTTATCTATGCATCTGAAACGTATGCGGAAATAAAATAGCCTTCCCCTCGGGGGGAAGGTGTCGACCAACGGGAGACGGATGAGGGGACAACCTTTCCTATTGATGCCGGATTCGGTGAGGCTGTATGTTTACCGAGGATCGAGAAAATGCCTCACACTCTTTGTTAACATGATGATTCGGACAAGTTTGCCCCTCATCCGACTCGGCTTGCGCCGAGCCACCTTTTCCTTGCAGGAACGGCAACCCTTTTGGGCTTTGCCCATTTCCCCTAACAGGGGAATCTCCCCGAGGGGAAGGCTTTTCACTCAACTCCTAACTCCTCACCCCTAACTGGAAAATGATCGTTTCTATCGTACAAATGCTCAAAAACGGCTTATCCATGCGGTTTTTAGCGGTACGATACCTTAAAACCTTATCGTATTCTATCGTACTATCGCGATGGTTTACCGTTTTTTTACAGTGTTTTATCTCATGAATTGCTGACAGCGTCATTGATAAACGCTCGGTATTGGGAATGTTTTCCGCCTGTTCTGCGGGAGTAATGGGCGAACAGCGGCAGATACTATCGTCAAGGAGATGATAGTATGAAATATCAGCCGAAGCATATGCGTGAGGAGCACGGTACGAATACCGACTCCAAGCATACAGACAGTCATACAGAGAAGCATACGTTACCTGTCGGCAGAACACCTGACAGTGAGCATGAACCTTCACTTGTTAGATCAACGTTAGTAGATGATCAAGAAAAAACAGGCGCGCCTGTCAGATCTACGTTAGTTGATGATCAAGAAAAAACAGGCACGCCTGTCCACCCGCTCGGGATTCCGATCCCCGATCCGGGTGACGGGGGAGAGTATGTGCCGATCCCCGGCAAGGGCAGTATCGACCATATCGCGCCCAACGGCGCTGTGATCCGCAACCCGTGGTCGGAACAGCCCGAGATCAAGCCCGATCACGCCTATACCGATGAACAGCAGGATCAAAACCTGTTGATTATGTAGGGGCACGTATGCCATTTTCCTTTTCTTACAGGAAAGGTGTTTGCGTTTGAGCGGCAATGAACAGAAGAGGATCGGGATGTCGAGCACGCGTGTTGAGCGCCATTCCTTTCAAATAAACTGATCCGTTCCGTGTTTGGATGTGATCCATCGAATCAGTATCCGTTTTTCCACCCTGCAATGGGTGATGTGCGGTACGATAACGGTATGATCATGTACGGTGCGATTTTTCGATACCGTACATCGAAAAATCGCATGGATAAGCGGATTTTGGGCATATGTACGATGAAAACGATCATTTTGTTAGTTAGGAGTGAGGAGTTGAGGTGCTGTCCAAATCTTTGATTTGGTTTACAACTCCCATGCTCGTCGTCACTCGCTGAACTCGGTAGGCATATCCGGTTGGTATGCCTTGACCTCGTATCGCGGCTCCTCCTCTCCCAATAATCC
>JAHKVW010000072.1 GCA_020624805.1 bacterium
CTGCCTCGACCTCTTCGCCGTCCTTCTTGACAACGATGCTGTCGAGCTCATAGCCCTTGAGTTCGTTCGGGGTCGCTTCTACCGTAAAGGTGTCGCCTTCGGAAATGCGGTCGGCGACAACGTTGCCGTTCGAATAGACGGCAGCGGTACCGCCTTCGCTTACTGTGAGGGAAACGGTGGCATAAGCGAGCTTGGTATAGGTGACGGTAACGTCGATGTTAGCGGTGGGCGTGAATGCTGTGCCGTCCTGAGCGCCTTCCATCGTGTAACCATACTCGTCAATATTCTTCGCGGTGACGGTGTATTCGGTGTCGGTGTAGAGCTTCTTGGAGCCGGTGACCGATTCGTCGTTGAGGTAGACCTCGCCTTCGTCATTACCGGTGACGGTAAAGGTGCCGTTGTAATACACTCTGACGTCGAGCACCATCAATTTGGCGTTCGTCCAGATGGGGGAGGGGAGCAGACCGCCGGTGTTGTCGTTGGTGCCGTAGATGATGTATTCACCCGCGGTGACGTCGTAGTTGGGTCTTAATACCGCGACCAGCTGGGTGATATCGTCGGGATTATTCGCGGGGGCGATACCGTAGTAGCTGTAGCTGCCTAAGAAATTCGACAGATCGGTACGGGAAACCTTCGCGTCGGTACCGATGACCTCTTTTGCTACGTGGTCGGGATCGTATTTGAAGCTGACGGTAACGGCATATACTTCGCCGTCGGCAACGGGACCATAGATACCGTCGCCCGATTCGACCGCTTCACCGTTCTTGGTGACGATGATGCTCTCGGTCTTATAGCCTCTGTTGGTGTTCGGGGTCGCTTCTACCGTAAAGAGCTTGCCCGCGGGGATGGTGTCGGTGGTGACCTGTGCGCCGTCGGATATGATCTTTGCGGTACCGCCTTCGCCGACGGTCAGAGAGATCGCCGCGCTGGCGTCAGCCGTATAGTCGGCGGTGATGGTCATATCGGCGTTGGGGGTGAACACTTCGCCGAGCGTCACGCCGTTGACCTCACGTGTGAAGCCTTCCACATTTGCCGCGGTCACGGTGTACTCGGTGTCGGTGTACAGATTGACATTGCCGCTGACCGCCTCGTCATTCAGATACAGCGCGCCGTCAGCGGAACCGTTGACGGTAAATGACGCGGTGTAATATGTTCTGACAGAGAAGTTCAGCTGGCTTCTCTTGGATGCGTCGTTCCAGTTCGGCTTGCGGTTAATGGTAGTGCCGCCGTTAGCGGTGGTTTTCAGCGCAAGCCAGTTGCCTGCCCCGATATTGCTTGTTCCGGTCACATAAGTGATCGTGGAGGTGTCAAGCGCGGTATCGGGCTCGGGAACCGGAGCGAAGCCGTAAAATGCTGTGTTGAGTAACGAGGTACTGTCTCCGAACAGCGTTTGCAGATTCGCCTTCGTGACGGTGGCGTTATCGGCGTGTCTTTCCAGCACATCGCCGTCAGCGCCGGTTGCCGCCGTCTCAACGCTCCCGGCGGATACTGCGGGTGTGATCACTGAGAAGCACAGCAGCATGACCAGCAAGAGCGCGAGCGCGCGTCTGAGTCGTTTTGGTTTCATTTTGTCATCTCCTGATAATTATTTCAAAAGTGAAGTTCACAGCCGCGGCAGAAGCGTAGCTGATGGGAAGTTGCCGCATAACTATCCGAATGATGGATAACGCATAGAAAAAACACTTTTTGATTCTATGACTACACCATAAATCTTCGTAAAAATCAACAAAATTTTATCGAAAATTTTATGAGTTATACATAAAATAAACAAAAGCAATCCAGTGTGGACAAACTGTTTTAAAATGAATATATATTTATTTAACACAAACTGTTAATAGTTAAACTCAGATAATGGCGCAAAAGTTTGTACAAAGGGCATTTGACCGATAGGTTGATAATGAAACAGGATCCGAAAACGCTTTTCGACAGTTGACACACCGCTCAAAAACATTTATATTTTATATAGCAAACAATATAAAAGCGATGTCAGGAGCAGCGGGATCCAACGAGATGAATGATATGAAAAACATAACGATATATATAGATGACGGCGGCGACCGCGATACCGCCTTGACGTTGTCGCGGCATATCGGGATCCCGATCGCCGACCGCATGGGGGATGAGCTTACCCTCGTCGTCGATGGCTCGGGGCTGTCACTGGTCGGCGGCGGTATGCGCTATCAGGGCGACTTTTCCCGAATGCTCAGCCGCGTGACCAAGGGGCGGCTGCATCATGAAATGATCGTCAAGCTCGCCAAAACGAAAACCGAACATCCCGTCGCCGTTGACGCTGCCGCGGGGATGGGGGAGGACAGCTTTTTGCTCGCCGCCGCCGGGTATGAGGTGTACCTGTTTGAGCGGGATCGTGTGATCGCCGCCTTGCTGGGTGACGCTCTGCACCGCGCCGAAGAGGATGAACAGCTGCGCGGGATCGTCGGCAGGATGCACCTGATGGAGGGCGACAGCATCGAGCTGATGCCGCAACTCGGGATAACGCCCGAGATCATCTATCTCGACCCGATGTTTCCGCCGCGCAAAAAGAGCGGCTTGATCCACAAGAAGCTCCAGCTGATCCAAAAGCTCGAACAGCCCTGCGCGGATGAAAGGGAGCTGTTCGCCGCCGCCGCGGCGCTGCACCCGAAGAAGATCATCATCAAGCGCCCGCTCAACGGCGCTCCGCTCGCCGATCGCAAGCCGAGTTATACCGTCAAGGGAAAGGCGATCCGTTATGATGTGGTGGTTTTATAAATGTCATTACGAGGTATGCAATTGTTGTGGCAATCTCAATTATAAAGCCGCCCTTTCCTAAGGGAGGTGGGCTCGCCGCAAGGCGAGGTCGGAGAGTTGCTACAGATACACATAAACACATTCTTTTGGAACCCCCCGGTCGCCTTTGGCGCCGGCCCCTTAGGAAAGGGGGGGCTTGAAGCGGCGGAGGGTTGCCAAGTAACCGACATCATTTTACCTAAGATAAAGGAGAACCGATGGAATACCAACCGATCGCGTATATACACAACGACTTCCCGACCAAGTTCGGATTGCCGCGCCAAAGCGGACTGTCCGAGCATCTGATCTCGCGGATCGTCATGGAAAAGGAATACCGAAACCCCGACGCGTTTCGCGGGATCGAAGAATTTGAATACCTGTGGCTGATCTGGTGTTTCGAATCAATGGGGAAGCGCGCCACATCCAAGCGCGCTTGGTCGCCGACCGTCAGACCGCCCAAGCTCGGAGGCAATAAGCGCATGGGTGTGTTCGCGACCCGCTCACCCAACCGTCCGAATCCGATCGGACTGACCCGCGTCAAGCTGCTCAGCGCCGAGTCTGTTGCCGATCACGGCATCGTCCTGACGGTAGCGGGTGCCGATCTGATGGACGGCACCGCGATATTGGACATCAAGCCCTATCTGCCGTACGCCGACAGCGTGCCCGACGCCGCGACAGGCGATTACGGCCCCGAGCACCAGCAGATCATGGAGGTCATGATCCCGTCCGACGTCGCCGGGCTGTTCACGGAGGAGCAGTTAAAAACGCTCAAAGAGGTGCTGTCGTTCGACCCGCGCCCCGGCTATCAGCATGATCCCGACCGCGTCTACGGCTTTGCCTACGGCGGCTATGATGTGCGCTTCAAGGCGGATGATCGCACGATCACCGTTGTTGAGGCGGTTTTGGGGAAATAAACATTTTCGTTGACAATTCTCTCAATATATAATACGATTAGATAAACAGTTTTGTTGAAAGGATGTTCATGCCATCATGTTCTGTCAAAAATGCGGAAGAGAAATACCGGACGGATCAAGGATCTGTCCCGCTTGCGGTACGGATCTGAACTATCATTCTGCCGCTTTTGAGGAAAACGGCAGGGGTCAGGAGCCCGGTTACGAGCCTCCTTATGACCCCGATTACAATCCGCGATTCGACCCCGATTACGATTCGAATTATGATCCGAATTACGATCCTGACTATGATCCCAATTACGATCCGCGTTTCGACCCCGATTATGACCCGAATTATGATCCGGGATTTGATCCTGATTATCCTCCGAACGATCCGAACGCGCCTTACAACGGCGCTCCCGATGATCGATACGTTAATCGTGATCGCAGACCTAAGAAACAAAAAACGATGTGGATTTTCATCGTGATCGGTCTGATCGTTGTGCTGGTGCTCGCAACCATGGCTGTGCTTGCCGTGACCGGTAAGCTGTTCGGTAACGGTAATACAACTCCGACAACTCCCACGACGACAGCTCCGACTGTTGCCGTGATTAGCGAAGAACCCGAATCCTCCGAGGAGGATGATTCGGATGATGACAGACCCGCGTATCCGGTATATGAACCGCAGCCGCAGGATACACCCGTCACATCACAGGGCGGGACGAGTTCAAGCGCCGCTGAAATCACACCTGAAACAGCACCTGCGCCCGTAACCGAGGCGCCGAGGATTGAGACAAGTGTTCCGTCGAGTCCGATCTCCGAGAGCGATTCCGGATTAGAGTCGGAGGTAGCGTATAAGCCGGTCATCTATCTCTATCCCGAGAAACAGACGTCGGTGGATGTGCGTCTGGGACTGAACGGTGATCTGTTAAAGTCGGAGCCGCTGTATCAGAACGGTTGGCGGGTCAATGCCGATCCCGACGGTACACTGACGGATAACGACGGAAAAACCTATCCGTATCTGTTCTGGGAGGCTAAGCTGAACGCCGACTATGACCTTTCCAAAGGTTTTTGTGTGAAGGGCAGTGATACAAAAGCGTTTTTGAACAATAAGCTCCGGGTCTTGGGACTCAATGAGAAAGAAACCGCGGACTTTATGGATTTTTGGCTGAAATACATGGAGGACAATCCCTATAATGTGATCACGTTCCAGACTACCGCCTACACTGACGCGGCAAAGCTGGATATCACCCCGAAGCCCGATACCACTATCCGCGTGTACATGGCTTGGTATCCCTCGGATCAGGCTGTCGTGATCCCGGCGCAGAAACTCTCCGCTCCCGAAAGAAGCGGCTTCACCGCGGTCGAGTGGGGCGGCTGTATGTTGAAGTGATCGGTATCCGACAGGTGACAGGAACCGAAACGGTGATGTAAACGGCGTTTGACATTTCATTTGTTTTGTATTATAGTACGAAAAACAGAAACATGACGAAAGGATGATACTATGATCTGTCCACAATGTGGAAAAAACATTCCCGACGACGCGAGTCGCTGTACTTTCTGCGGCGCTTCTTTGGAAGAGCCCTCGCCGCGTCACGCGCGTCCCGAGGACGATGAGCTCTATTCCTATTCCGACCGCCATATCTCCGATGATAAGGACAGCACGAGGGTGTTTGATCCCAATCGTGACCCGATAGATGAAACCAAGGTCTATAACTTTTCGGCGTTTGAAGGTCAGGGCGACGGCTACGATCCGAATCTTGACCCGAACTACGATCCTAACTATGACCCCAACTTTGATCCCAATTACGATCCGAGATATCCCGACGGCCCCGTGCCCATCGGCGATGATTACGAGAATTATCAGGACGGTCAGAGTGACGACACGTTCATGGATAAGGTCGACCAGCGCTTCAGACGCGACGACTATGACGACTATGAGGATGACCGCCGTCCCCGCAAAAAGAAGAGCAAGGCATGGATCTGGGTCACGATCATCGTGATCGTTGTCTCACTGATCGCCGCGCTTGCCTACGTCGTGTTCAGCGGCAATCTGTTCGGCAAGAACAACGCGAAGCCCACTACGCCGAGGGCGACTGTTGCCGCCACCGCAAAGCCGACACAGGCTCCCGCCACACAGGCGCCTCGTGCGACACAGGCTCCCGCGCCTACCCAAGCGCCTGCGCCTACTCAAGCGCCCGCGCCTACCGAAGCACCGGTCATCGTGACCGAAGCGCCCAAAATCGAGACGCAGGCTCCCGCGCCTACCCAAGCGCCTACCGAAGTGTCCGCGACCGAGGCGGTACAGGAATATTAATCATATCAAATCACAAGATCCTACGGAAAAGTCGGCATTTTGTCGGCTTTTCTTTTTTGTTGTTTACAAACCCCGACAAATATGTTATCATAACTATGTATGAACTCTTATAATAATGTATGAGGAGGAAATGATGAAAAAAGTACTGATCATCGGCGCGGGTCCCGCGGGACTGACCGCCGCTTATGAGTTACTTGACAGAAGCAAGGATTACGAGGTCACCGTGCTCGAGGAGAGCGATGTGTTCGGTGGTATCTCGCGAACCGTCAACTATAAGGGCAACCGCATGGATATGGGCGGCCATCGCTTTTTCTCTAAGGTGCCCGAGGTCAACGACTGGTGGGAGAAGATGCTCCCCACCCAGGGCGCGATGCCGTTCGATGACCGTGAGCTGGGCAGAACCTCTACCATCAAGGAAGGCGGCCCCGATCTCGAAAAGGAAGACCGCGTCATGCTCCGCAGAAACCGTCTGTCGAGGATCTTCTTTAACTCTAAATTCTTTGACTATCCCGTGTCGCTGAAATTCGACACCATCAAGAACATGGGTCTGGGTACCACGATGGTGGTCGGCTTCAGCTACCTCAAGACCGTGTTCCATAAGCGTGAGGAAAAATCCCTCGAGGATTTCTATATCAACCGCTTCGGCAAGAAGCTCTATTCCATGTTCTTCGAGAACTACACCGAGAACCTCTGGGGCAGACACCCGTCCGAGATCAGCCCCGAGTGGGGCGCTCAGCGCGTCAAGGGTCTGTCCATCCGCGCGGTGCTCAAGGATATCTTCGGCAAGGCGTTCAACAAAAAGAACCGCAAGGTCGAGACCTCGCTGATCGAGGAATTCGCTTATCCGAAGCTCGGCCCCGGCGAGCTGTGGGAGATCACCGCCGCAGACTTTGAGAAGATGGGCGGCACCATCATCAAGAACGCTAAGGTCACCAAGATCATCAAGAACGATGATAACACCCTCAAGGGGCTTGTCTACGTCAAAGACGGCAAAGAGATCGAGATCGACGGCGATTATGTCATCTACTCCATGCCGGTCAAGGATCTGGTCGAGGGCATGAACGACGTACCCAAGGATATCGCCGCTATCGCTACGGGTGTGCCGTACCGCGACTACATGACCGTCGGCGTGCTGATCCCGCATTTGAACCTCAAGAATGAGACCAAGACCAAGACGATGGGAGATATCGTGCCAGATAACTGGGTCTATGTCCACGATAAGAGCGTCCATATGGGACGTTTCCAGATCTATAACAACTGGTCGCCCTACATGGTCGAGAAGATCAAGGACACCGTCTGGATGGGTCTGGAATACTTCTGCAACGAGGGCGACTGGATGTGGAGCATGTCCGATGACGAATTCGGTCATATGGGCATCAAGGAAATGGTCAAGATGGGTCTGATCGACAGCGAATCCGACGTCATCGATTTCCATGTAGAGCGCGTCAAGAAGGCATATCCCGCTTACTTCGATACCTATGAGAACATGGATGACCTTCGAGAGTATCTCGATACCATCCCGAACCTCTTCTGTGTCGGCCGTAACGGTCAGCACCGTTATAACAACATCGACCACAGTATGTGTACCTCTTTTGAGACGGTCAACGCGATCCTGTCCGGTTCTACCGACAAGTCCGCGATCTGGAACGTCAATACCGAGAAGGAGTATCACGAAGAGGGCAGCGAAAACAAATAATCTTCAGAAAAGCTGACCGGCTGTGTTGCCGGTCAGTTCTGTGTGAAAAAAGGAATTCTTATGAAAAGTGAAACGAAAAAATCTTTAGAGCGGATCTTTCATCAGCTTGCCGGGCATCCGTTTCTGTCCATCACGGTCATGTGTATCCTGCTGTTTTTCTTCGGCTTCTGCGCGAAGGAGAATCTGACGACCTTTTCCTATGTGTACGCGGGCGTCGTATGCGCGATCATCTACGGATTGCTGCTGATCATCGGCAAGCTCTGCCGCAGCGGCAAGGAATCACTGATCATGTTCGTGACGGCGATGGTGTTTACCGCGGGCGGTCTGTTCTTGATGCGCAACTTCGACAACAGCCCCGCGCTGCTGTTATGGCTCTCGCTGTTTTTGCTTGCGATCTTCTGCGCGTTGATGTGGATGACCGATACGCTCAGCGATCGCAATTTTATCATTCTGCTGGTCATGGCGGGTATCATGCTGCGGTTCATGTACGACCTGTACACCGGCTACCGCGACAGACAGCACGACGTCGGCTATTTCAACTGGACATGGGGTCATGCCAATTATATCGAGCATTGGTATAAAAACGGGCTCACGCTCCCGGACGCCAACCAGATCAGGATCTGGCAGTATTACCACCCGCCCTTCCATCATTGGCTGATGGCTATCCTGCTCAGGATACTGACGACCGCCGGCATGGAATACACTAAGGCGTGTGAGGCGCTGCAGATCCTTCCTCTGCTGTATTCCTCGCTGATCATGGGCGTCAGCTACCGCATCTTCCGCTATGTAAAGCTCAGAGGTCTGCCTCTCGTCATCGCAATGGCGATCGTCTGTTTCCATCCCACCTTTGTGCTGATGGGCGGCTTCTTCAATAACGATATCCTCTGCACCCTGTTCATGATGCTTTCGATCTATGCGGCACTGCGCTGGTATCAGCAGCCCACCCTGCGCCGTATCATCCCCGTAGCGCTGTGCGTCGGACTCGGCATGATGACCAAGCTCTCCGCATGGATGGTCGCACCCGCGATCGCGATCCTTTTCCTCTATGTATTCGTCAAGAATATCAAGAGCTGGCTGAAATTCATCGGGCAGTTCGCCATCTTCGGGGTCATCAGCGTTCCGCTCGGACTCTGGTGGCAGGTGCGCGATCTAATCGCGTTCAAAATGCCGCTCACCTATGTCCCGTATCTTAACGAGAACGATCCCCAGTATTGCGGTAATATGTCCGTGACCAAACGTCTCTTCGATTTTGGTAACGGTCAGCTCAGCTTTGTCTACGACGCTTTTACCGATCCGAACTTCGGAGCGCCGTATAACGAGTACAATCCGACCGTCGCTCTGATGAAAACCTCGCTCTTCGGTGAGGGTCAGAACGCGATCTCGGATATCCACTTCCCGCAGATCGCCAAAACCGGACCGATCCTGTTCTGGATCGGCGTGATTCTCGCGCTCATCTGCTTTGTATCCTTCTTTGTGATGATGCTCAGCAAAAAATCCGGTCTCGACGGCTTCCACAGGGTATTCTTCGCGGTTTTCGCGCTGACGATGCTGATTTCATATTACCTGTATGCCTTCAAATTCCCGTTCACCTGTTCGATGAACATCCGCTTCTGCGTCCCGCTGATCCCGATGTTCGCGATGGGACTGGGGATGATGCTGCGAAGGCTCTCCGGCGACACAAAGCCGCAAAAGATATTCAGATATTCGGTATATGCCCTTACCGCCGCTTTCGCGGTCATGATCTGCGTGGTCTATTCACAGGTCTCGTTTCCGAAAATAGGCTGATTAACGATAAGGAATAGGTGATAGGATGTTATTTGTTTGTTATCCGCGCTGCACTACCTGCAAGAAGGCGCAAAAATGGCTGGATGAAAAGGGGATAGGGTATACCTTTCGTGATATCAAGGAAGAGAATCCTTCTTACGATGAGCTGAAAACATGGTATGAAAAGAGCGGTCTTGACATCAAGCGCTTTTTCAACACCTCGGGTCAGCTCTACAAGAGCATGTCGCTGAAAGATAAACTCCCCGCGATGAGTGAGGAAGAAAAGCTCCGTCTTCTCAGCACCGACGGTATGCTTGTCAAGCGCCCGATCCTTGTGTCCGACGAAACTGTTTTGGTCGGCTTCAAGGAGCAGGAATGGGCGAATACCCTTTTGTGATTTCCGCGGTGTGTTCGCCGAACTAACGATTTATCGATCGTTTTCATTCGTATGTGATCCGACCGTTTTTCGGTCGGTTGCAATAAACCTTTTGAGAGATAAAATTTGTGGAGGTATTATTATGTCATCTGCTACAACTGTTTTTATCGTTATCGGAGTGATCCTGGCGCTTGCCGCCACTATCGTCGCATGGATAATGATCGTTCCCGAGAATAAGCGTCCGAAGCTGAATAAATTCTTTCAGTATCTGCATGATCTGTTCAACTTCAAATCGCTGTGGCTTGAGAAGATCCTCAAGTTCCTTTATATCTTCGAGACGTTTACCTGCGTGATCGTCGGCTTCGTATTGCTGTTCAACTTCAGCTCCTACAGCGGCATTTACGGCCGCAGTCATGTGAGATGGAACGGTTGGATCGGTCTTTTGCTGATGATCTTCGGCCCGATCATTAACCGTATCATCTATGAGTTCGTGATGATGCTTGTCCTGCTCGTCAAGAACACCATGGATATCAACGACAAGCTGAACGCTCAGCCCGGCTCCCGCTATCAGGAAAAGCTCGCCGAGGCGCAGAGAAGAGAAGAAGAGGCGGCTGCCCACCGTGCCGCGAAAGAGGCAGAAAGAGCCGCTTATGCCCAGCAACAGTATGCGCAGCAGCAGTACGAGCAGCAGCGTTATGATCAGCAGTATCCTCAACAGAATATGCAGCAGAATCCGCAGCCCGAGGCTCCCGAAGCGAATCAGGACAATAACGGCTGATCTGCAATCTTGAGTCAATGAGAATGTGAGGCGCTTCATAAGAAGCGCCTCTTTCCGTTTTGCGCCTCAGTCGGCGCTTCTTGTCACGCCTTGTTGCTCTGCGCTGATCCTCGTATAACTCCCACTCGTCCGCCCATCTGCATGACCTGCGGTCATTTCGACAGGCACCGACTCGTCAGTCGTTATCGGGGTCCCCGTAAAGCCCCGCTTTATGGGGAAAGGACGAATGACGGAGCGATAGGGAAACCGC
The DNA here is from genome assembly GCA_020624805.1 of bacterium. Classification (GTDB taxonomy): domain Bacteria; phylum Bacillota; class Clostridia; order Oscillospirales; family Acutalibacteraceae; genus Ruminococcoides. Next base: position 10,838 of record JAHKVW010000072.1, read on the forward strand.
CCGTAAAAGGCGGTTTCCAATGAGTGAAGTCCATGAGGACGCGGCTCCGAGCCTCGGCGCTTCCCTCAGCACCCGCAGTCGTTGCCGCAACCGCAGCCGCAGCCGTTGTTATTGTTGCCGCAGCAAGCCCACAGAACGATCAGCAGGATGATGATACCGCAGCAGCTGTTGCCGCCGAATAAACCGTTGTTGTTACACATATGTGTTGCCTCCTAATTTATCTTGATTAGCGATCGTCATTCCGTCGCTACACCTTATACTATGCGGATGGGGGAGATTGGTGAAAGTGGAAAGTGTTTTGGTATATTTGTAGGGGAGGGTCTTGACCCTCCCGCGGCAGGGCGTTGATAAAATTGGAACGTCCGTTGAGGCGATTTGCGTTTTGTAGGGTACGGCGCTTGGGCACGCGTGTCTGACGTACCGCACGGCAGACGCGTTGTGTTCCTATCTGCCGTTCCCGATAACAGATACGCCCGTCCTTCTCGGTTCGTCAGACACGCGCGTCTAAGCGCCGTACCCTACGGAAGGATTGATCTGCTCCGCGTATGGTTGACATTGAACCGAAACATCCACGATGGATTTCGTACTATCATTCCATCCGCCGATCCTCAGAAAAAAAGATTGACAAAACGCCATTGTTTGTGGTATCATACCTAATTGTGGGAGACTGCGATCCGTGCGCGGTATCCTACCGTCAAAATGCGTGAAAAGGATAGATTTTATCGGGACTTTTCGTGTGTTTTGACCATCACTGCTTTAGTGTGTTAAACACTTTGTCAAGTTTGACTCATGAGGGCTTGTTCCGAACGAGTCGTCCGATGATGTGTTTTTCATAAACGTAACGCGTTTTTTTCGCGTTGCAGATCAATTCTTTATTATTCTTTGAAAGGAGGAAAAACATGCCAACCTTTAATCAGTTAGTCCGCAAGGGCAGACAGGTATCCGAGAAGAAGGCGAAGGCTCCCGCACTCTTAAAGGGCTGGAACTCTCAGAAGAATCGCGCGATCGATCAGACTTCTCCTCAGAAGCGCGGTGTTTGCACCGCTGTCAAGACTGCGACTCCTAAAAAGCCTAACTCGGCGCTCCGTAAGATCGCAAGAGTTCGTCTTTCCAACGGTATCGAAGTCAGTTCCTATATCCCGGGCGTCGGCCACAATCTGCAGGAGCACTCCGTTGTTCTGATTCGCGGCGGTCGTGTTAAGGACTTACCCGGTGTACGTTACCATATCATCCGCGGTACGCTTGATACTCAGGGTGTCACCGGTCGTATGCAGGCAAGATCAAAGTACGGCGCTAAGCGTCCGAAGAAAAAGTAAGGAATTGACACGCTCTAAAGAAATTTAGATTTCTTTTTTCTGTATTGTAACAGAGGATTTAAGATAGAAAGGGCACATGTGCCCCCTGACCTCTGTGCATTACGGGAGTTTGTCACTTTCGAGTACCAATGATTTCTCAATTATTGTGAAGGAGGGAAGTAAAGATGCCCAGAAGAGGTCAGATCGCAAAACGTGATGTTTTGCCGGATCCGGTTTATAACTCCAAGCTCGTTACCCGTCTGATCAACAATATCATGCTCGACGGCAAGAAGGGTGTAGCCCAGAAGATCGTTTACGGTGCATTTGATATTATCGCTGATAAGACCGGTAAGGACGCTCTCGAGGTTTTTGAGCAGGCTATGGATAACTGTATGCCTGAGCTGGAGGTCAAGGCTCGCCGTGTCGGCGGTGCTACCTACCAGGTACCGATCAAGGTCAGAGAAGCCAGAAAGCAGACTCTCGGCCTTCGTTGGATCACCACCTACTCCAGAGCTCGTTCCGAGAGAACCATGAAGGAGAGACTCGCCGGAGAGATCCTTGACGCGGTGAACGGCGCCGGCGGCGCGTTCAAGAAGCGTGAGGATACCCATAAGATGGCTGAGGCTAACAAGGCGTTCGCTCACTACAGTTGGTAATGGCGGCGCTGCCGTATGGGCGACCGTCGGTCGTCCGCGGACGAGATTGACACACGTGTCCTCGTCCCCGCAGCTTAGACTCGCGTACAGCGGGTTAAGGTATATGATTTAAGATGAAGGTGTGAGTTGGATCACACATACGCACTAAGGAGGATATTATGCCCAGGCAGGTATCACTTGAAATGACAAGAAATATCGGTATCATGGCTCACATCGATGCCGGTAAAACCACGACTACGGAGCGTATCCTTTATTATACAGGTATCAACCACAAAATCGGTGAGACGCACGACGGCGCCTCCACCATGGACTGGATGGATCAGGAGAAGGAGAGAGGTATCACCATCACCTCCGCTGCTACCACCTGTTTCTGGAAGGATAACCGTATCAACATCATCGACACCCCCGGACACGTTGACTTCACCGTTGAGGTCGAGCGTTCTCTGCGTGTACTCGACGGTTCTGTAACCGTTCTGTGCGCGAAGGGCGGCGTCGAGCCCCAGTCCGAGACTGTTTGGCGTCAGGCGGATAACTACAAGGTTCCCCGCATGGTCTACGTCAACAAGATGGACATCACGGGCGCGGACTTCTACCATGTTCTGCAGATGATGAAGGACAGGCTCAAATGTAACGCTGTCCCGATCCAGCTGCCCATCGGCTTTGAGGATACCTTCACCGGTATCTTTTTTAATGATACGGCGACCACCGAGATCTACACCGGTCCCAACGGCGAGAACCGCGAGACCATCGAGATCCCCGATGATATGAAGGACAAGGCTCAGGAGTATCATGACGCTCTGATCGAGTCCGTTGCTGAGACCAGCGACGAGCTCATGGAAAAATATTTTGCGGGCGAGGAGCTGACGATCGATGAGATCAAGGCCGCGATCCGTAAGGCGACCATCGCGAACGAAATGGTTCCAGTATGCTGCGGTACTTCCTACCGCAACAAGGGCGTACAGAAGCTGCTCGACGCGATCGTCGATTACATGCCCGCTCCCACCGATATCCCCGCTATCAAGGGTGAGGATGTCAACACAGGCGAAGAGGTTGACCGTCACGCAAGCGACGATGAGCCGTTTTCCGCTCTCGCGTTCAAGATCGCGACAGACCCCTATGTCGGTAAGCTCTGCTTCTTCCGTGTTTATTCCGGTAAGGTAGAGAAGGGTACGTCCGTTTTCAACTCCACCAAGGGTAAGAACGAGCGTATCGGCAGAATCCTGCAGATGCACGCGAACGATCGTAAGGATATCGAAGTTTGCTACGCGGGTGATATCGCCGCCGCTGTCGGTCTGAAGAACACCACCACCGGTGACACCCTGTGTGACGAGGATCATCCCGTTATCCTCGAGTCCATGGAGTTCCCGGAGCCTGTTATCAAGGTCGCGATCGAACCCAAGACTAAGGCAGGCCAGGAGAAGATGGGTATCGCTCTCGCAAAGCTCGCTGAGGAAGACCCCACCTTCAAGGCTTACACCGATGAAGAGACCGGCCAGACCATCATCGCCGGTATGGGTGAGCTTCACCTCGAGATCATCGTAGACAGACTGCTGCGTGAGTTCAAGGTCGAGGCGAACATCGGTAAGCCGCAGGTCGCTTATAAAGAGACGATCCGTCGTGAGGCGGACGTTGACCAGAAGTACGCTCGTCAGTCGGGTGGTAAGGGTCAGTACGGTCACGTTAAGATGCGTATCTCTCCCAACCCCGGTAAGGGCTACGAGTTCGTTAACTCCGTTGTCGGCGGTGCGATTCCGAAGGAATACATCCCCGCTGTTGACCAGGGTATCCAGGGCGCTATGCTCGCCGGTGTACTCGCGGGCTACAACGTTGTTGACGTTAAGTGCGAAGTATATGACGGTTCTTATCACGAGGTCGACTCCTCTGAGATGGCGTTCAAGATCGCCGGTTCCATGGCGTTCAAGGAGGCTATGAAGAAGGCTGATCCCGTCCTGCTCGAGCCGATCATGAAGGTCAGCGTCACTGTTCCCGAGGAGTACGCAGGTACCGTATTCGGTGACTTCAACGCTCGCCGCGGCGCTGTAAGAGATCAGGAGATCTCCGACGGCGTTGCCCGTATCGTTGCTGACGTTCCGCTCTCCAACATGTTCGGTTACGCGACCGACCTGCGTTCTAAGACTCAGGGTCGCGGCAACTACGTCATGGAGCCCTCGCATCACGCTGAGGTTCCCAAAAACGTTGGTGAAGAGATCATGTCTGAGCGCGCTAAGAAGGACTGATTTAATTAGGAATTAGGAATGAGGAATTATCCTGAATCCGAATCCAAGGCTCCCTTAAAAAGGGAGGCTATCATGTCAATCGACACTACAGATAGGCTTTTCGCAAAATAAAACCACTATTTGTTGTGAAAAATTGAAAAAACCACTTGCAATTCTTCTACGGAATTGTTACAATAACCATAATCGGTAATTTAACTACCTATATTAAAGGAGGAAATTTTCCAATGGCAAGAGAAAAGTTTAACAGAACTAAACCGCATGTAAACATCGGTACTATCGGCCACGTTGACCACGGTAAGACCACTCTGACCGCAGCTATCACCAAGGTTCTGAACTTTGGCGGCGACGCTGATTTCGTTGATTACGCTAACATCGATAAGGCTCCCGAAGAGAGAGAGCGCGGTATCACAATCAACACCGCTCACGTTGAGTACGAGACCGCTAAGCGTCACTATGCTCACGTTGACTGCCCCGGACATGCTGACTATGTCAAGAACATGATCACCGGTGCTGCTCAGATGGACGGCGCTATCCTCGTTGTTTCCGCTGCAGACGGTCCTATGCCCCAGACTCGTGAGCACATCCTGCTCTCCCGTCAGGTTGGCGTTCCCTATATCGTAGTATTCATGAACAAGACTGACCAGGTTGACGACGAAGAGCTGCTCGAGCTGGTCGAGATGGAGATCCGTGATCTTCTGAACGAGTACGAGTTCCCGGGCGACGATACCCCCATCATCAAGGGTTCCGCTTATCTTGCTCTTACTTCTCCCTCTACCGACCCCAACGCTCCCGAGTATCAGTGCATCCATGAGCTCATGGACGCTGTTGACGAGTTCATCCCCACTCCCGAGCGTAAGGCTGACCTGCCCTTCCTGATGCCCGTAGAGGACGTCTTCACCATCACCGGTCGTGGTACTGTTGCTACCGGTCGTGTTGAGAGAGGTCAGATCCGTACTTCTGAGGAAGTTGAGATCGTTGGTCTTACCGACGAGAAGCGCAAGGTTGTTGTTACCGGTCTTGAGATGTTCAGAAAGACTCTGGACTATGCTGAGGCTGGTGATAACGTTGGTGTTCTGCTCCGTGGCGTTCAGAGAACCGAGATCGAGAGAGGTCAGGTTCTGGCTAAGCC
>JAHKVW010000073.1 GCA_020624805.1 bacterium
TATTATTGACACAAAACGATTATTTGAGGTGTTTATGTCTGCATATCGAGAAACCAAACTCCATGGAACGCACGGGTTCCCGTATATTGTATATTTGTGAAGGAGCAGGGGTTGGATGATTTTGAGCTGAACGCGATCTCCTGCGACGGCATTGAGGAATGTAAAAAAGCGCTGACGCTGAAGAGCAAAAATGTGCTGAAAGCGAACTTCATCGAGGGCATGGCGTGCGTCGGCGGCTGTATCGGCGGCGCGGGCTGTCTGACCCACGGCGCGAAGGACAAAATGCAGGTCGATAAATACGGACAGGAAGCAATGGAGAAATCCATCCTCGACGCTATTTCGATTTTGAGTTAGTTTACAATTAACGCCGTATATGAAAAGGGATGCCACAAAACGGACAGTTTGGCGGCATCTTTTTTTGGTCGACAAAAAGACGGTAAGTATCGCAAGATACCTACCGTCTTTGTTAATTTAATGGATTATTTGTTATGGCTCAGAGCCTTCGCGGGCGTCGGGATCAGATCGGTTTGCCGATGCCCTCGGGCGCTGTCATCTTGTTCGCCCAGCGCTGGATCCATGTCGCGTCGATGATCGTGACCTCTCCGTCCCCATCGACGTCGGACAGCTGCAGCGCCGTACCGAGCAGCGTGAGGAGATGCACATCATGACGCTGGATGGTCGTCGCGTCGATGATATCGACCTCTCCGCTGAGATTGGCGTCGCCGAGAAGCAGGGCGCCTGCGGTGACAGTGATCTCAACATTTGTGCTGACGCTGCCGCAGCTGACGGTGACCACACCGGTACCCGGGGCGATACCCTTTACCAGACCGTTTTCATCCACGGTGATGACGTCGTCATCCTCTGTGGAATAGGTGTACTTCGCCTCAGACGCCGCCGAGGCAGGAGTGACAGTCGGCATGATAAAGCGTTCGGAGCCGAGCGGAACGGTGACCGCCTCCGCGGATACCGCGGCGACCTCCTTGGGAACGGGCTTGACGAACTGTCCGATACCCAACTCGTCGAGGAAGTTGTACGGCTCATCGCCCTTGACCTCAGTCCAGCCGATACCGTCCTTGGGCGTGATCGCCAGCCTGAGATTCGCCGAATTTGTGCCGTATTTATCAAAGATGCTTTCGGGGATATCGTCGCTGACAAAGCTGAGCTCCACACCGGAACCAACGCCGATCTCGGGGATCTCGATACCGCCGTAATTGATGTAGAACGGGTCGACGTCAGGTACGTCGCGATTCATGACGTCCGCCTGCGCCGCCATGTCGTTGAAGATGAAGTCGAGCTCATCTCCGCCCTCATACGGCGCGTTACCGGTGTTGGTAACGGTCGCGGTGACATGGTAGCAGGTGGTATCGTTATCTTCGGTGAACAGCTGTTCGGGATCGGCATGTGCCAGATCGATCGACAGACGCGGCGAGCTGGTCAGGGAAACGCTCTCGGAGCGATACTTTCTTTCTCCGTTTTCTTCGATCTGATAGTAGAACTGGATCGGCTCATTCGCGAGATCGGCGTCCTTCGGTACGGTGTACTCGAACTCGGCTTCCTTCTCTTCTCCGGCAAGCCATACGGGATATGTGACCGATCCCACCTCTTCACTCTGTCCGGCTTTTATCAGCACCAGCTTGACGTCACGGCCGTTGGAGAAGCCGCCGTTTTCAGCTTTTACTTTGATTTTGATCGTTTCACCGGGGGTAGGCAGATCGTCGCTGACCGTGATCGGTTCTTCGTAATCCACACCGAGATAATAGTCGGAATTGATATCAAACTCCGAGATGACGAAGCGGTTGTTGATCGCCTTCATTCCGGTGCCTTCTTCTTTATCGCCGAAATCGTAGTCGAAGGAATTGTATACGCTCAGGATGTTGTCCTTGTTGATGACGAATGCGTCGAACTTACCCTTATAGTAACCGGTATCGGATCCTTCTTCCTTGTTGCCGCCGGTCGTCAGATACGCCTTGTTGCCCCAGAAGCCGTGCAGGATATGGATCGGCTTGTCGAGCTGTCGGGTCATCGGCGTATTGTTCGGGCCGAACTGAACATTGTTTTCATTGTCGGTCACAGCCGCTTTGTCGATCTCTTCAACCGAGTCGACCTGGAACTGTCGTCCGCGGATCTGCTGCTGAGCGCCCTCGGACTGTGTCCACAACGCGTACAGTGAGCCGTCGTCTCCGGCGTATACCTTGAAGTCCTCGCCGACCGTATGATCCTCGTCGTCAGTGATATATTCGGGCTTCATCGCGTCGCCGAGCAAGGTATCGTTCCAATTCTCGTACTCGCACTGGCTGTACAGATTCTCAATATTCTGATAGCCGTAGCGGCCGTTACACTTGAAGAAGAGCAGGGTGTTTTCATCGCCATTATAACGGAGCTTGACAAACTCCGGGTTCGCTGTGACAAGATCCTCATCGGCTGTCATGATGGAATCCTCGATGCCGAGCGATCCGTCCTGCTCCTCGGAATAGCGGTCAAGATACATCTTATTCTTTGTGCCGTAGTTCTCTTCATTATAATCTGAGGACGTCAGCGATTTTTCGACCGTCAGAGAGTTTTTGTCGGCGCTGATCAGGGACACCAGCACCTCATCCCCGTAAAGGGCAACATCATAATCCGTGAGGGTATTGCCGTGAATATCCAGCTTGTCGGGCTCAGTGAAGCTCGGACGGCTGTCGTGAAGATCGACAGAGCAGGTGTTGAGCGAGATCGGCAGGTTGTTGAGCTGCTGCAAAGTCGTGTCGCTCTGTACATTGGATACGTCGATGCTGTTGTAGAATAAATGCACGGTTCCGCCGGACGGGTTGTACACGCCGCGGAGTCGGTCGGGCAGGGAGTTGGGTTCGGTGTCGACGATGTCAAAATCGATAAACTTGTCGGTCTCTTTATCATAGACGACAGCCGCGATCTTGAAGGAACGCAGCGCGCTGTCTACCGAAGCGCTCTGGTAATCTTCCACGGTACAGCTCTCCCAAACGAGGAGCAGCTTATCGTCGCAGTCGATGATGCTGACGTCGCCGATGAGATCGTTGCATTCCGACAATCTCTGTACTCTCTCATCCTCAAGCGATAAATCGTTGTCTTCGATCACCTCGTCGATGGGATCGCCTTTTTCCTCGATCTCGTTGGTTGCGGTATCATAGATATAGTATCTGAGACCGAATTTTTCATTATCCGCGTTCATGACGGAAGCGATCAGATAACGATCCTGCGAGAGCTGACCGATGACAGGCGACATCTGGGCAGTGTTCTTTTCGGCATAGGTCTCGTGACTGAAGATCGCCTGACCGTCAGAACCGGTGGCCGCGATCTCTTTATCTCTGTTGAAGTCGTCGTCATAGATGTCCGACGCCTCGGCAAGAGTGAGGTCGGAGAGCTTGGTATCCGCCAGCAGATCGCCGCCCTCCTGATCGAGGAGATTCGCGCCGACCGAGGCGAGTTTCGCGTCGGTATCTAACAGCACCTTCTCCTTGATCTTCCATGTTTTATCGACCTTGAAGAAGAGCAGCTGCGCGTAGACGCCGCCCGCTACGGAGCAGGTCATCTTGCCGTGATTGGTTCCGCTGATCCGGGATACCAATCCGAAGTCGATGTGACCTCCGATCGCCGCCAGTCCGTCAAAGCCGATACCGACGCCCATCTGTATCTTGAAATTCTGAGAGAATTCGCCGTGGGTATCATAATAGTAGCTGTTGTGCAGCATAGAGGACTTCCAGTAGCCGTCCGTTTTATTGTTGGGCATATGGACAAGATATCCGACGTTGTCGGCAGAGATATCAAAGTAGACGAAGCACGGGATCGCCACTACGGTAAACGGGATCGAGATCCGTATGCCGAGCTTTCCGCCGAGCAGGAAGACGCTCGCCGTATAGCAGCGCGCTCCGTCGTCGGTCGTATAGTATTCCAGCTGATAGGCAAAGCTGATGGTGATGCTGATCTTCGTGCTGGTCTGCAGGTTCTGGCAAAGCTCGCCGGGGCTCTTGGTGATGATGTCGGAGAGCTTTTGCCACTGCTTCGCTACGCTGGCAGCGCCCCAGCTTCCCTTCTTCTCAGCGGTATCGGTTCTTGCGATGCTGACCTGTACGCCAATCTCGAGGCAGTACAGATCCTTGCCGGTCTTTTGATCCTTCTGACCTGTCGCGGTGTCGCTGTAGGTCGGCAGGAATCCGAAGATCGAGAACATCGGGCTGATCGGTCCGATGCCCGGCGCGGAGGGCAGCTTGCTGTAATGAGGCGCTCCTGTCGCGGCGAGGTCGGAGCCTGTCGCGGCGAGGTCGGAGCCGGTTTCGGCGGGGCCCTCATCGTCATAGAAGCCGATATCGGGCATATAGGACATGACCTTGTCGATGTTCGCGCTGACAAAGGAGTAGCCTACCTCATACTTGCCGTAAGGGGTATAACGGGCGTTGGAGGAGCTGTCATAACTCTTGTTGTAGAATTCGATAAACATATGGTCGCCGGGCTTGGCTTTTTCCATCACGACACAGGAGTAGGATGCCGTGGAGGAGCCATTGGCAACAGGGATATCCGCACTGCTGCGGAGCATGCCGTTCTCTCCGACAAAGCTCCAGCGCGCGAGGTTGACAGGCTTGCTCGCGCTGATATTGCGCGAGTCAAAATCTACGGAGAAATTGACCGAGCGCGCGTTGACCAGCGTGATGCTGTCGCCGTACACGCCCGTATCGATGCTGTACGCCTCTGTGCGGATCGGGACTACGCCGAGGGTGGAGACGCTGTCGAGTACGATCTCTTTCGGATAGATCCGATCGAGGAGCGTGGATTCTCCTTTAAAGCGTATGTCGCATATATAATCGTTTCCGTTGTAACGAATGAGCGCGCGATGCGTTTCGTCAATGATGGTTGCTTCCCATGTGTAGTCTTTCGCTTTGCCGACAATGGGAACACCGGCGGGCTCGTCGCTTTCGGGCGAGGTTTTGAGCACGAAGTTGCCGTTTTCATCGGTCACGCCGGAGTAGCCGTCCAGATAAACGATAGCGTTGGGCGCCGGTTTCTTGATATCGGTCGAAGACGTCGCCGGGTGCAGGATCGTGCCGTCGGGAACATAGACGCTCGCCTTCACATTCACATCATACGCGCTTTGAGTGGGTGAGCGTTGCTTGAAGGTCAGCGTTACCGTATTATCATTGAGGTGGAAGGGATTCTGAACGATATAATAGAAGGTGTTGCCGCGATAGGTTTTCTCCTCATGGCTGACGGCGTCGGTATAGGTCCATTCGGCATAGTAGCCTTTGTCCGGCTTTGCGGTATATTCCATACGTTTGCCGGGAGCGTATTTTGTGAAATCTTCATCGATCGTCTCGGTGCCTGAGCTGCCCGGGATATAGTAGCCGCTGACCGTGACAGAGCCGTCGTCGTTATTGCTTGCATACTTTGTCCCTTTGGAGGTGAAGTCACCGCGGGAGGCGTTTTGGACGATCAGGCGGTTTTTCACCGTCAGGTCGGTGATATACGGAGAAACGGAGAAATACTTATGGCTGAGGGTGATGTTGACCTTGTCGGCGGCGGTACCGGTCTTGTACCACTGCGCCTTGCCGAGATCGGACTTGACGTCGGCAAACCGATATTCATACGCGACTGTTTTGGATCCGCCGCTCTGAGCGGGAGTAAAGGTGAATACCAGCTCGTCGCCGTCGTAATACTCGCCGTTTCTGCTGCTGTCATTGCTCCATGTCACGGTACCGTACTTTTTGCCGTCGACGGTGAATGTACCGGTATGCGTTTTATTATCCGCGGTGAAAGCAACGCCGGTTTTTTCATCGGAATAGCTCTCAACGTTAAAGTCGATCTTATCAAACTCATACACCGGCTGAATAACGACCTTATTATTCCTGAAGTAGCTCGAATAGCCGCTGATGATCTGCGGCGAGAAGGTGAAGTTGCCGCCGCTGAGGGTGATCAGGGAAGAATGACGGGAGTAGTTGTCGGGGTCACACAGATAGATTCCCTTCAAGGTAGCGGCGCCGTATTTGGAGTCGACCGCCGCCTTGATGGTGGTGGTGTCGTAGCGATAGAAGGTCGCCGAGGTCGTATAGTTGGCGCTCGATGAGTTGGGATCGGTGAACTGAGCGTTCGTGACCGCATTGACCTTCTCGAGCGAGCCGTTCTTATACAGGGTGATCGGCTCGGGGTCGATGATGCTGACGTTGTAATCCTGCAGATTCAGACGGAAGGAGCAATCCTTGTTTCCGTTATAGTCATGGAACTTGACGCCGCTGCAGCCGCTGAAGCCCGCCTTATGCAGCACCAGATAGATATATTTATCACTTGCGGTAGGTGTGATCGTCTTGTCAATATGCGAGGAACCGACATTGCCCAGCCCCCAGCTTGTGCCGTTCTGGTCGAGCTTGCTCATCCAGCCGCAGCCTCTGTCGCCGTCGTCGAGCGGATTTCTCTCCGACAGCACGACCGCGCCGTCATCCCAGTGACAGGAACCGCCCGCGTTGTCGTAACAGAATCGAACATTCTTGACGCCGACAAAGCTCAGCTTGGACGGAGACATCGCGTCGGTCGCGTGGTTTTTCCAGCCCCACTGGTCATAGTCGAGACGCCATTTATTGCTCTCGTATTTGTTGGTTGTGTTGCTCCAGTCACCCAGACACTTTTCGCTGTGGAACTTGCTCAGGTCAACGAACTCATATTCGCGGTAGCTGCTGGTTTTGTAGGTAAAGCTGGTGACATATTTCTTCGATTCGGCTCCCGTTGACGCGATCTCTTTGTCGCTGTCAAAGGTCACGGTAGCGGTATCGGTCGTGATCTCAGCGTTCGACGAGGGATCGGACAGTTCTATGTTGAACTGTTTGCCGTTTTCCGCGCCGCCAAGCAGCGCCACGGGCACCTTGATCTCGCTGACGCCGGGAACAAAACGAAGATCCTCGGCAACGGCGGCATAATCGGTTTCCGCCTGAGCCGTATCGGACTTTGTGGTCACACGGAAGCTGTCGTATCCGCCGAGATTGCCGCTGCGTGTTACGGTAACGAGGGCTTCATCGGACTCCGGATTGACGGAGGTTGAGGCGATCGAGAGCTCCGCCTTGGGCTTTGGGCGGTTTTCCTTGATCCTGTAGATACCCGACACGGACGCGCTGATGGAGCAGTTCTCCGGCTCCGACAGGGTCAGCATAAATTCGAGATCGTCGGTGACCTTGTCCTTCTGCTTCGTCTCGATGTAGATCGTCTTGCGGTTTTCGCCGTCGGCAAAGGAAAGGACGGTCTCTGTGGAGTGCGGCATATTATCCGCCGCCATATCGTTGATCTCGGACGCTTCCTTCTGAGCGGCGTCAAGATCGTCTACGCCGTCCTTTGTCATATAGTACTCTTCGTGGTCGGAAAGACGCGCGATGTAGGGTACATTGGACTCGTAGTAGTACAGCTTCTTTGTGCCGTCAACGCCCTTGTCGGAGGGCTCGTCTGTCAGGTACAGGCGATAGTCCTCGCCGTATCCGGCGGTCATGTCAACGGTCGAAAGCTTGATCTTAGCTTCTCCGTCGGTTCCGCCCTGACGAAGGATGTCGATGGCGTACCATTGCTTCATCTCGAGCTCGGCGGAGGTTTCGGCGATCATGATTGCGCCGTTGGGGTACTGCGCGGCTCGCTCCTCGCTGTCGCTCAGATAGGTAGCCGTGATCTCGTCGAGATCCGCCAAGCGCTGATATGCCCGCGTTCCGGCTTCGGCAGCAAACGCGAATGACGCCGTGCCGAACAGAAGCGTCATACATAAAATGATAGATATGATACCGATAAATATTCTGTGTTTCATAGCAGCCTCCCGGTATAATCGGTGTTTATCAACGTTCATATTTTAGCACAATTGATCAAATATGTCACTATCTTTTGCTCACATTATCTGATTTTTTTATGCAATTTGATCGCGAACAGGCTGTTTGAAGTCTTTCCGATATCAAAACTCTCAGCCAACAAGCTCACACATCTGTTCAATACGACAAAGGCCTTGGACATTTCACTCTTCCGCTTCGTGGTAAGGAGGCTTTTGATACAGAGGAAAAGAGCCGCCAAGCGTGGTTGCTTGGCGGCTCTTGCTTATCATTATGACATTTGTTCTCTCTGTCTGCGCGCAAATCATCTTATCTATCGAATCCCATCATCACTGTAAGTGATAACCTTTAACTGAGAATGTGTGCAAACGAGTTGTTCTGCTTATTTGAAGAAATAGTATTTTCTGCTGTTTTCCGTCTCGGATCCCGAGATGAAATAATTCTCGTACAGCTCCAAATCCTTTAATACAGCCACGTTCTCAACATGATACCTCTCCTTACCCTTACAGTCATAGATCGTCACAATACCGGAATCCTTATTGCCCACTGCGAAAAGGTCTCCGAAAATACTGTATTCGCTTCCTGCCTGGATCGGCTTGAACTGCTCTTCTCCCGACATATTGACATAGGTAATAAATTTTCCGCCGTCAGACAATACCAAAGGGGTATATCCTTCCTTAGAAAAATCTCTTCTTTCAATGACCTTATCCTTGTACAACTGGATATCGGCGATCTCTTCACCGTTCAGGTTATAATACGATCCGTCATAAATACCGGTCTCGTTGACGACATAATGATTTTTCCCTGTGTGACCCTCGAGGCTCTGATATTCCGCTGTATGCAGATCATAGAGCCCTATTGAATAATCGCTCACCTCGATCCAGATTTTGCCGTTTTCCGATTTTTCACCGTGCTTTTTTCCGTGATAGTTCTTACATTTTCCGTCGGTAGTATCAAAAGTCTTTTCGATGTCGATCAGGAAAACGCCGTCGCCCAAATAGTCGCAGTTGGATGAAACATTACAGGACACCGGGGTGAATGACGTCGTTTCTTTTCCGTTTTTATCGATTGTTCCCAGCGTCTTGCCGGAGTCTGAGCCGAATTCCCTGGAATAGCGATAAACCAAAAACTTTCCGTCACCATAGGCGAGGATTTTCTCATATTTCGCATCGCTGTAGGGAGGTGTCTGATAGGTAACCTTGCCGTTTTTGTCAACGATATAATAGTTTTTTCCGCTTTGATAGAAGCTTACACCATCCTTAAAAGGGACGGAGCGATCGAGCTTATTGCCGCTCTGATAAATGACCTTTCCGGATTCGTTGAATACCGTGGCGCCGCCCATCATCTCAGACCATACGAGTCCTTCCGAAAACGGTGTTGCTTTGCCGTAGCTCGAGAAAAACGCCTTAGCTGCTTTGCTGTTTCGACCCGAGCATGCCGCAAGGGATACGACCATCACGATCGTGAGGATGAGTGCGAATAATTTGATTGTCTTTTTCATGATTGTTTTCCTTTCATGTATGTTTTTCGTTTCGCACTATATAGACGCGTCAAATACGCGTCAGGTTTAATGATTCGAAAAAAAGATAAAAAAAGATCCGACCGGATACAAAAGTATCCAAAAATCGGATCTGTGGTCATTTCTATGATATTGCTCCTACTCATAGCGGACAAACGGGGCGCCGAGGTTCGAATCCTGCAGCGTTTGTTGCTTCAGACGACCCTTATGATTAAGCAACTCCGAAGGCATATCGCCGGATGGCATGTCGCCCTCCATATATACAGTGACATAGTCCTTTGCGCCGTCTGTCTCAAAGCTGATGTTGTACCCTCCGCCGGGTAACGGATCGATACCGACGATCTGATGCGAGGTACTGTTGACCTCTTCACCTGCTTGAAAACCGGAGGACTCCCGGACGAATCGACCGTCCCCGGTGATCTCGACAAATCCGTTATTGCCGTCATAAAGACAGTATTTTCCCTTGACCGTATTCAGGTATTCCTGATCGAGTTCCGCTTTTTCGGCATTGAGCGAGTTGCTATCTCCGCCAAGTAATGTGAAAGCTTCCTCATAGGTCATGGAGATGTTCTCTTTCGCTTCCATTACCTCTCTCACGTCTTCCTCCATAAAACCACCGGATGTTCCTTTCATCATTACCCGCTCTACATTGTTGAGCACATTGGAGCGCGCGGTGTTGAAGGTATCGGCCGAAACGGTTTCTTCGTTCATCTTGAGGACCGTGTTACCGCTGTTATCTTTGATATAACTGAGATACTCCTGCTTTATCATACCTTTGGGAGCATCCTCACCTGTATCTTCTGTATATCGATTGATAGAATAGTATTGAGATTCATCCCCGATCTCTTGATAACAGTAAAGTGCTTTTTCTCCCTTCACCGTGAACAAATAGTATTCTGTGCCTATCGAGGCAAACACATCAAATCTTTCATCAAAGCATACTTCGATCGCCTGATCATCCTCATATGTCACGATACTGAGATCCGTTACCTGATCCATGTTTTTTCCGGCAAAGATCATTTCAGGAATGTCGTCTGAGAACACATCGGCAAAAGCGATGGGTCGCGGCTCGGCAGAGTCCGTGTTCCCGTTTTTCATCTGCCAGTCATACATACGGATATGACTCTCGTTGGTCTTCAGCTTTTCAAGATAGGCTTTGAACGCCTCGCTGTCATATGTTTCGGTAGGCGCTTCGGCAGCAGGCGCTGCCTGATTGGTAACGATCTCCTGCGCCTTTCCCGCTTGATCCGCGGTTCCGAAAGCGGCTGAAGCGGGCGTCGTGTGGGGCTTGAGCAGCTGAGAGACGCCAAATGCCGACCCGCCGATGAGGGTGATTCCGGTGATCACACCGATGGTGATCTTCGCGCCGAGCGACAATCCTGTCTTGGCGGCGGTACTTGCCGCGACAGAACCTACCGTCGAAGCAGTCGCGGCTTCTTTGATCGACTGATTGACCGCGTTCCAGATGTTCAGCGCCGTTTCGGGCGAGAGCGACTGAGAACGAACTAAGCTGTTGAACATGGGACCCAACGGCAGCATGACGGAGCCGTAGAACTTCTCACCGGACTTGCGCTCCAGCTCCTCAATCTCGGTCTTTATTGCTTTTCTCGCAAGAAATAATCTGGATTTGACAGTACCCTCAGAGCAATCCATGATCTGAGCGATCTCCTCGATACTCATATCGTTGTAGTAAAACAGCAGGATGGTATCGCGCTGTACAACAGAGAGTTCCTCGATGATCTTGCGCAGACGCGCAGACAGATCATCCCGCTCAGCGTATTCCTGCGGAAGAAGCAGATCCGATTCGAGCTGCAACAGCTCGCCGTTTTCGCCCTCATCATCGACCGAGAGGACGGGTCGCTTTTTGCGCAGCATCGAGTTGGACTCATTGAGCGCGATTCGCTGCAGCCAGGTGTTGAATGCCTTCGGGTCGCTGAGCTTTGATATATTCTTCCACGCTTTGACAAAAGTGAGCTGCAGGATATCCTCGGCGTCCGAACTGTTTTTCACAGTCATCATGATAAGCGCGTAGATCTTGTCATAATACAACTGATAGAGTTTTTCAAACGCATTGGTATCGCCTTTTTTCGCGGCAAGCACTAACGCCTCTTCATGTTGATTGATTGACATTGATATTCTCCTTTCCTCCTGAATCCACTATATAGACGCACTAAACAAACGATAGGTTTAATCATTATCAAATTTTTAAACGACGAAACAATTCGATCGATAGGTTCTTTGATAATTGAATGCAGAAGAGGGACACACATTATCGCCACCCGCTTCGCGGCGATTTCATTTGAACTCATCAAACTCTTCTGCGCCGCAACAGAACCTTTAATACTATTATCACCATACTCTGTAGATTTGTCAATGATGCTTATTTCAGATTAATCGTTGACAAATTCCAACATTATGATATTTTATAGCGGTTAGAGATAACTAACCGCTATATTTAACGCATTGAGCAAGTCTTAGCTAACCACAAATTTTGGGGAGCTTATGTCGGAAGAAGTCATTGTAAAAAACTGCTCACCCACCTTGGCGGGGATCATCAACGAGAGTCCGCTTGATGAAACGGCGCTCAGAGAGCCGACCGGCGCGCTCGATCCCGAAACAAGCGTGATGGTAGCAAGAATCGATATAGCAGAAGCTCTGAAGGGGACAGAATAACAGTAATCCCTGACGATATCATCATATGTAAAAACAACCGCTCGTCCGTAATGAACAAGCGGTTGTTGTTGTATCGAGATCACTGAATATATACGATCGCGGTTTTGCGGAAAGCCGTGATGATACGGACGATCGCGGAATAGATCAAACCGGCGCTGTATAAATACACGATCATATTGGTCGAGCCGATAAAGACGA
>JAHKVW010000074.1 GCA_020624805.1 bacterium
GAGGGCTGGATGCCGCCGCGTCCGCGACCGCCGCGCTGTACGTTGACGCTCAAGGCGGGCAGATCGGAGCCCGCTAAGTAGGATAAACCTTCACCCTTCAGCGATACGCCGGGAGAGGAAGAAGAAGTCATAACGCGTTTGCCCGCGGACGCCACGCCGTATACCATGTTGATCGCGGCGATCTCGGACTCAGCCTGCAGGAAGGTACCGCCGACCTTGGGCATGACCTTCGCCATGTAGGCAGCTATCTCGGTCTGAGGGGTGATCGGATAACCGAAGTAATGCATACAACCCGCCTTGATAGCGGCAGCAGCGATCGCTTCGTTACCTTTCATCAAAATCTTATCTGCCATTGTTTTTCATCACCTTTCTACCTTGATAATACAATCGGGGCACATCATGTAGCAGGACGCGCAGCCGATACAGGCGTCCATATCGGTGCACTCTGCGGGATGATGACCCTTCTTGTTGATTTTGTCTGTGGCGATCTGCAGGATCCCTTTGGGACAAGCGTCGACGCACAGTCCGCAACCCTTACAGTTGTCGGTCTTGAATGTTAGCTTTGCCATATACATTTTCCCTTCTTTATAATACTTTTATATAAATAATTAGATTATAGTGGGCAGATTACCAAGCCTCCCTTTGGTAAAGGGAGGTGGGGTTGTCGCAAGACAACCTCGGAGGGATTGTATCAATCACCAATTATCATGGCAGCCTTATAAAAATAGTTTCTCCCGCGACACAAGTGTCTCGGTCGATCAATTCATGCAATCCCTCAGTCGCCTTTTGGCGACAGCTCCCTTTCCCAAAGGGAGCCTTTCTCCTCACACCGGCTTCTTTTGCAGCTTCAAGCGGAATAATGGGCTGATTTTATCCTTGAGGTCATCATACAAACGTTCCTCAACGGTGGTGAGCACCAGCGGCAGGCTCGTGAGCCTTGACAATTCCTCGGCGTACTTCACAGAGGAAAGAATATCATCCGCGGATGTTTCGGTTGCTAAGTTTGAATTGTTGATGATGCCCGTGAACGGGATACCGCACGCCGCTTCGATCTCGCGCATGACCTCGATGGTGGAGGGCGCATCCGGAGTCAGGGGGCGGTATTGGTTGACGACCATCAGCATTTCGTAGTCATTTTCCGCTATGATCGCGTCACGCAGTCTGCCGAGCGCGTAGGCTCCCCTATCGTCGCCGCCGATATCCATGATCACGCTCAGGCTTTTGTCATCGGTGATCGAATACAGGTCGGCGGGCATGGAGGGCAGATCCACGTTGGAGGACGCGAAATCGGAGCAGATCAGGCGGATGCCCTTCTCTTTGAATTCATCCTCGCTGTCCTTACTGCGGAAATAGGGATTGACGATATCGAGGTCGGCGATCGCGACATGATCCCGCTTTTCGGCGAGGTCAAGCGCCATATTGACGGCGATATTGGTCTTTCCCGAACCGTAGTGACCGCATAAAATTGTTAATCTTTTGTAGTT
Organism: bacterium; assembly: GCA_020624805.1. GTDB lineage: Bacteria > Bacillota > Clostridia > Oscillospirales > Acutalibacteraceae > Ruminococcoides. The sequence goes on from JAHKVW010000074.1 coordinate 1,485, forward strand.
CATTATGATACAAACCTTTGATATTAGAATTGAAAACTGAAAACTGAAGATTGAAAAATGAATAATAGCGGGAAACGCTGACGCGTTTTGGATTCTATATCAAAATATCGGGTGCGGGTGTCCCGCCATTCATTGTTCAGTTTTAAGTTTTCAATAATCAGTTTTCAGTATTATAACAGGTTTCTCTGGATCTTACCGCTGGTCGTCTTAGGCAGGCTGTCTTTGAAGACGACGATACGCGGATATTTATACGGAGCGGTATGGGTCTTGACGTAGTCCTGGATCTCCTTCTTCAGCTCCTCGGTGCCCTCTTTACCCTTGACGAGCACGATGGAAGCCTTGACGACCTGTCCGCGGACGGGGTCGGGCGCGGGAGATACGCCGCACTCAAGCACATATGGCAGTTCCATAATGACCGATTCGATCTCGAACGGTCCGATACGGTAGCCGGAGGACTTGATAACGTCATCCGCTCTGCCGACATACCAGAAGAAGCCGTCCTCATCGCGCCAAGCGAGGTCGCCGGTGTGATAGTAGCCGTTGCGCCAGTTCTTGCGGGTGGAGTCGACGTCGTTGTAGTAGTACATCGCCAGACCGCAGGGCATTTTGTCGGCGATATTGATGCAGATCTCGCCGGGCTCACCGTCGGGAACATCGTTCCCGTCCTTGTCGATCAGGTGGATGTCATAGATCGGAGAGGGCTTGCCCATCGAGCCGATCTTATGCGGCGCGCCGATCATGTTGCAGATGATAACGGCGGTCTCGGTCTGACCGAAGCCCTCCATGATCTGCAGGCCTGTCAGCTTCTCGAACTGGTTGTATACCTCGGGGTTGAGCGCCTCGCCCGCTGTGGTCATGCGCTTGACGGAGGACATATCGTACTTGCTGATATCCTCCTTGATCATCATGCGCAGCATGGTAGGCGGCGCGCAGAAGGTGGTGATGTGGTATTTGGCGAACATCGGCAGGATGTCGTCGGCATGGAAGCGGTCGAAGTCATAAACGAACATCGGCGCTTCACACAGCCACTGTCCGTAGAGCTTGCCCCATGCCGCCTTTGCCCAACCGGTGTCGGAAATGGTGAAGTGCAGACCGTCGGGGTCGACGTTGTGCCAGAAATGCGCGGTCATAAAGTGACCGAGCGCCAGCTTATAGCTATGCGCGGCGATCTTCGGATAACCGGAGGTACCCGAGGTGAAGTACATCAGCATGATGTCGTCGCCGCAGGGAGTGCTCTCCTTACGCTCGAAGTGAGAGGAGAACAGCTTGTATTCTTCATCGAAATTGCGCCAGCCCTCGCGCACACCGTTGACCATGATGCGCTTTAACTGCGGATAATTCTCCATCGCCTTCTCGACCTCAGCGGCGGAGTAGCCGTCGCCGGTACAGATGATGGCGGAAACGCCCGCCGCCTTGAAGCGGTATTCAAGGTCGTGCGACTGGAGCTGGTTGGTCGCGGGGATCGCGATCGCGCCGAGCTTATGCAGACCGATGATCGCGAACCAGAACTGGTAATGACGCTTTAAGATCAGCATGACGCGGTCGCCCTTACGGATGCCGAGCGACTTGAAATAGTTCGCGCACTGGCATGACGCGTGACGGATATCGGTAAAAGTGAAGCGATGCTCCGTCTTGTCGTTCGCGACATGGATCATCGCGAGCTTATCGGGATCTTTATAGGAAATGGCGTCAATGACGTCGAAGCCGAAGTTGAATTTATCCTCATTCTTGAAGGTGACCTTGGTGGGCGTACCGTTCTCGTTGACCTCATAGTCGACGAACTTCTTCCAGACACGCTCCTTGGTATCGACGTTCTCCACCTTCGCGGCGGCGATCGTCTTGGTGGTGGTCAGCTCGGGGATCGGCTCACCCTTCGGGTTGAGGACGATCGCGTAGAAGATACAATCCTGCTCGCCGACTGCCATCTCGCCGTGAGGGGTGTTGGAATCGAAGTAGATGGTGTCGCCGGGGCCGAGTATCTCCTTATGCTCGCCGACCTGCACCATCAGCTGTCCCTCGATGACGATGTCGATCTCCTGACCGTCGTGGGTGGTCAGCTCCATCGGCTTTGACTGCGCCTCGGGATTGTACTTACTCTTGACATACAAGGGCTCGGCAATACGGTTCTGGAACGCGTAGGCGAGGTTATAATAGGTCATGCCGTGCGCCTGAGAAACCTTTTGTCCTTGTCCGCAACGCGTCACGGTATAGGATTTCAGGTTCGGGGAGATACCCTCGATGATCTCGGTGACGTTGACGTTCAGCGCCTGAGAGACGCGGTAGATGAACGCGAAGTTCAGATCCTGCTCGCCCGACTCACACGCGATATATTCATCCTCGGTGACGTCGGCGAACGCCGCCATCTCGGCGATCGTCTTGCCCTCAAGCTCGCGCAGCTCGCGAATTCGGGTCGCCATTTCTTTGATTTTCGTGTCCAAAGCTGTCGTGTTATAATCCATAAAATATACCCCTATTCTTTTGGTAATTAGGAATGAGGAATGAGGAATTAGGAATGGATGGCGGACGCTGTCCGCACCTGTTTGATAGATGATTTCCGATCATCGCTTTGCATATACAACCAGCCATTCAAATCAATGCACGCAAAGCATTTCCTTAATATCTAATTACTAATTACTAATTTCTCATTACTAATTAATAAGCGCCCATCCCAAAGTAATCACTTTGAGACGAGCGCATAACACCCGCGGTACCACTCAAATTGCAGGCTGATATCTCAGCACTGCCACTCTCAGGGTCTATACATCGGTTGAGATCACCACGGCACGATGTACCTCGTGACGACAATCATCTATTAACCCCTATGCATTTACGCAGCAATCACGGAGGAGGTCTAATCATATCACAGGATACTTTCTTCTCCCCGGCTCAGAAGCTACAAACACGGAATCCATCATGGGAGCTTGCACCAACCGCTCTTTCTCTGGATGATGAGAGAACCGCGCCCTCTTCGTCATAGCCTTTAGCTCGTCTAATAATATCACATGATTCAATCTTTGTCAACAATTAAATTGTAAAACGACATTTGTCGGAAACCCCTCGGTACGTCGCAAGCGCCGTACCCTACAGAAAACGAATCATCTGCTTCGCGATGAGGTGTCGCTTTCATCCTTCATTCTTCACCAATCAGAGCTTATTGCGCTGGATCTTGCCGCTGATCGTCTTGGGCAGGCTGTCCTGGAAGACGACGATACGCGGATACTTATACGGCGCGGTATGCTTCTTGACGTAGTCCTGGATCTCCTTCTTGAGCTCCTCCGTGCCCTCGGTGCCCTTGACCAGCACGACGGACGCCTTGACGACCTGACCGCGCACCTCGTCGGGAGCGGCGGATACACCGCACTCGAGGACATAGGGCAGCTCCATGATGACGGACTCGATCTCAAACGGTCCGATACGGTAGCCGGAACTCTTGATGACGTCGTCGGTTCTGCCGACATACCAGAAGTAGCCGTCCTCATCGCGCCAAGCGGTATCACCGGTGTGATACATGCCGTCATGCCATGCCTCTTTGGTGGCTTCTTCATTATTATAATAGCCCTTGAACAATCCGCAGGGAACGCGCTTGTCGGTGCGGATGATGATCTCGCCGGGCTCGCCGTCGGGAACGGGATTGCCGTCGGGATCAACGATATCGATATCATAGCCGGGGATGGGCTTGCCCATCGAGCCGAGCTTGGGTGTTGTGCCGAAGAGGTTGCCGATGGTGAGGGTGGTCTCGGTCTGACCGAAGCCCTCCATGATCCTCAGTCCGGTCGCCTTGCGGAACTGGCGCCATACCTCGGGATTGAGCGCCTCGCCCGCGGTGGTCATATGGACGATACTGGACAGATCGTACTTGCTCAGATCCTCCTTGATCATCATGCGCAGCATGGTAGGCGGCGCGCAGAAGGTGGTGATATTGTACTTCTTAAACATCGGCAGGATGTCGTCTGCGTGGAAGCGGTCGAAGTCGTAGGTGAATACCGCGCCCTCGGACAGCCACTGACCGTAGAACTTACCCCACAGCGCCTTGCCCCAGCCGGTGTCGGAGATGGTGAAGTGCAGACCGTCGGGATCGACGCCGTGCCAGTATTTGGCGGTGACATAGTGACCGAGCGCGTACTTATAGCTGTGGTTGGCGATCTTCGGATAACCTGTCGTACCCGAGGTGAAGAACATGACCATCGTATCATCGCCGCAGGGCGTTTCAGTCGTGCGGTAATAATGGGTGGAATACATCTCGAACTCCGCGTCGAAGTCATGCCAGCCCTCTCTATTGCCGCCGACCATGATCTTGGTCTGCAAAGTCGGGCAGGTCGTCTGCGCCTCATCGACGGAATCGGCAACCTGACCGTCGGCAGTCGCGACGATGGCGGAAACGCCCGCGCTTTGGAAGCGGTACTCGAAGTCGTGCGCAAGGAGCTGGTTGGTCGCGGGGATCGCGATCGCGCCCAGCTTATGCAGCGCGAGCATACTGAACCAGAACTGATAATGGCGTTTGAGGACGAGCATGACGCGGTCGCCCTTCTTGATGCCGAGGGACTTAAAATAGTTCGCCGCCTGATTGGAACGGCGCTTCATATCGTTAAAGGTAAAACGGCGCTCGACCTTGTTCTTGTCGACATGGAGCATGGCGAGTTTATCGGGCGTATTGTTCGCGATCGCGTCAACGCAGTCAAACGCGAAATTGAACTTATCCTCATTGCGGAAGCTGATCGCCTTGAGGCAGCCGTTCTCGTCCTCCAATGTGCGGACAAACTGACCGGTAATAGCGGATTTCTTCTTGACATGCGCCTTCATAACCTCGTCGTCGCGCTCTTCGGTCTCTTTCTCACCCGGCAGGATGATGGCGATGAACTTGACGTTCTCGCCGCCGATCGCGATCATGCCGTGAGGCGTGGAGGAATTATAGTAGATGCTGTCGCCCGCGGCGAGCTCCTCAAAGTTGTTGCCGATCTGGATCTTCATCTTGCCCGACAGGACAAAGTCGAATTCCTGTCCCGCGTGCTTTGTCAGGTGGATCGGTTTATTCTGCAAGCTCTCGTTATAATCATACTGGCAGAAATACGGCTCGGCGATCTTGTTCTTGAACATCGGCGCGACGTTGACGATGGAGATGCCCTCCTCCTCGGCAGTCTGTCTGCCGCCGCCGCGGCGGGTCACGGTGTAACTCTTGAGCCTTGCGGACTCACCCTCGAGGATGTCGGTGATGCCCAGACCGAACGCCAAAGCGCACTTGTGGATGAAGGTGAAGGGAAAATCCTCGGTGCCGTTCTCATACGCCTTGTACTCGGATACGGACACCTCGGTTTTCTCCGCCATTTCTTCCACGGAAAAGCCGCTGATCTCGCGCATTTCACGGATACGCTTCGCGACCTCGATGAGTTTTTCGTTATCAACTACTGACATGGTGATTCCTCCCAATCGATGTTTATATGAAAAAGTATAATTGCCTTTAGTACAAGTGGTCAGTGGTTAGTGGTCAGTGATCAGAGAAAATGATCACTCGGGTGCGGGCAGAGCCCGCCGAAAACTGTTCACTGTTCACTGAAAACTGTTCACTACAATCGAGTAGGGCGGAAATAATCCGCCCTCTCACACCACCGTACATGCCGTTCGGCATACGGCGGTTCAATTCAATTTTAAAGCATGCTGCTTCAA
>JAHKVW010000075.1 GCA_020624805.1 bacterium
CCTTTGGGAAAGGAGATTCCCCTACTAGGGGAAATGTCCGCAACGCGGACAAAAGGGTCTGCTGCCTCCGCTAGGAGGGCTCAAACCGATAAAAAAGGCTGAGGGATTGCATTAATTGATCGAGCGTCAGTGAGATACATTATTGCAAGAATTCGGCGATATTGCCGACGACGCGGCGATCCCAACATCTGATAACAGCAAAGCCCTTCCGCACGGAAGGGCTTTTAGTCTGTAGAAAAACCTTTCCAGCCCCCTCTGACGAGGGGGCAGCAAGATGACTTGATGTATGGGCGTCATTTTTACCTGCGGGGGAGAGATAACGCAACTGTATAATAGCATACAAACGCATGACTCAATACTGTGAGTAATGATACTGATTATGCGGCTTGAGTCAATCATCGGTGTGTTACTGTAATGCTTCGTTATCTCTCCCACCGAGCTCGCGCGCGAGCCCACCTCCCTCGTCAGAGGGAGGATGATAGACGTACTGTCCCTGACTAATGTACTTTTTCGACAAGCTGAAAGCCCTTCCGCTCGGAAGGGCTTTTATCATTTGTCATTACGAACCGGCGCAAGGTGGTGCGGTCATCTTAACCGATATTATTCTTTTGCCCGGAGCGCTTCAACAGCTCCTGCGGCAGCTGCGCGATGATGATCGCCGCGAGCATGATCCCGCAGCCGATCCATTCATTGGGCTTCGGGACGGCGTGCAGGAAGATCACGCCGCCGAGCACGGCGAATACGCTTTCCATGCTCATCAATATGGACGCGAGCGACGGATTGGAGGCGTACTGCTGACCGATGATCTGCAGGGTATAGCCGACGCCGCTCGAGCAGATCGAGAGGTACAGCAGCGGCGCCCATCCTGCTAAGATTGCCGGGATATCGGGCTTTTCAAAGATCAGCATGAGGATCGCGGACAAAATGCCCGTGACCAAAAACTGGAGCGAGCTGAGCTTTACGCCGTCCACCTCGCCGATGTAACGGTCAACGCACAGGATCTGCACGGCGAACGCCATTCCGCAGATCAGCACGACGACATCGCCTATGTACAACGCGCCGAAGCCGTCATACAGACATAAAAAGTACAGTCCGATGACCGCGAGGACGACCGCGATCCCGACGAACAGCCCCGGCTTTTTGTGCAGGAACAGTCCGAACAGCGGGACAAAGATGATGTACAGCGCGGTCAAAAAGCCGCTGTGCGCCGAGGCGGGCGCTCCCGCGGGATATAGGGAGATGCCGAACTGCTGCAGGTTGACCGAGACGCACAGCATCACGCCGCAGATCACGCCTGCTTTGATGAGCTTTTTGCGGTCGGCGGGATTCTCTTCGAGCAGCGGTTTTCCTTTGATGTGCCTTGTCACCGCCGCGACGGGGATCAGCGCGACCGACGCGATCAGCGAGCGTATGGCGTTCACGGTGAACGGCGGTACGGTGTCGCTGAGCTTTTCCTGCGCGACAAACGCGAAGCCCCATATGATCGCCGCCGTCAACAGCAGAGCCGACGACAGCACTTGATGTTTTTTCATATTACCCTCTGTCGTTCCGTTTCAAGGGCGTTTTATCATCTTGTCTTACGCCCCTTTGATCCGGAAATATGCTTTGTTTTTCGTTCCATATGATACAAGAATCGGGAAATGATGTCAAGGAACGGCGCTGTTATCCGCAAACAGGCGGATGACATAAAAATGCACAAAAATGCGTTATAATTCTATTTTATCACTATAGAAAAGAAAAAAAGTAGTATGATATCCAACGATAACTTTTAAGTCGGTACAGAGATGCCGACAAGGTTGGTTTTGATATCCCAGTATAACTATGCCTTGTCCGCGTCCGGATGAGGCATTTTTGAATTAGGAATTAGGAATTAGGAGTTAGGAATTAGGAGTTAGGAATTAGGAATTATTATCACGGTTTGTGTCATAGCTTTTAAAACCGCATGGTATAGCGGATGATGTGACATGTATCAATAGATGCAGCTTTGGTGGCTGTCAATTCCTCATTCCTCATTCCTAATTCCTCATTAACAACGAGGTATTTATGGAATATAAGGCTGAACTGATGTCGGGAGAGGACATCGACAGAGCGCTCAAGCGGATCGCGCATCAAATCATTGAAAAGAATCGCGGACTGGATAACATTTGCCTGATCGGTATCCGCACCCGCGGTGTACCGCTGGCACAGCGCCTGCAGCGCCATATCGCGTCCATCGAGGGTGTGAGCGTTCCGGTGGGCGAGTTGGATATCACGCTCTATCGCGACGATCTGTCCCGCATCGGCGAGATGCCCGAGGTCAAGGGCAGCAATATCGACTTCAGCGTGGAGGACAAGATCGTGGTATTGGTGGATGACGTCATCTACACCTCCCGTACCGCGCGCGCCGCGCTCGAGGCGGTGATGAAGCTCGGCAGACCGTCCAAGGTCCAGCTGTGTGTGCTGCTCGACAGAGGCCATACCGAGCTGCCGATCCACCCGAACTACGTCGGCAAGAACATCCCCACCTCGCTCGATGAGGTGGTCGCGGTGCGACTGCGGGAAACAGACGGAGAGAACGCGGTAAAACTGTATAGCAAATAAGCCTTTTTGTAGGGACGATCATCGATCGTCCGCGGACGGGCATTTCCCGTCCCTACTAAAATATATTTCAAGGGGGAAATCCAAAATGAAAATGATCTACAACGTAAAGGATAAGCCCAAATTCGGTCAGCTTATCGTTTTTGCGTTCCAGCAGCTGTTGGCGATCATGGCGGCGACCATCGCTGTCCCGATGATCGTCGGCAACGGAATGAGTACCTCCGCGGCACTGTTCGGCGCGGGTATCGGTACGCTGGTCTATGTCCTGTTCACTAAGGCTAAGAGCCCTGTCTTCCTCGGCTCCTCGTTCGCCTTCCTCGGCGCGATGTTCGCGGCGTTCAGCGGCGCGGCGAGCGCGGCGCTGGGCTATGTCGGTCTGATCATCGGTGCGGCGCTCGCGGGACTTGTCTATGTCGTGATCGCGCTGATCATCAAATTTGCCGGCGTCAAGTGGATCAACAAGATCATGCCCGCCGTTGTCATCGGCCCGATCGTTGCGATCATCGGTCTTTCGCTTGCCGGTAACGCGATCGGTGATCTGAGCAAGGTGAATTATACCGCTCCTGTCGATATGGCACAGGTGCAGGCGGTCGAGGTGGGCACCATCAATGAGGACGGTACGATCGCTTCTTCTTACGTCGCCGTCAACGATGACGGTACTGTCAACGAGAGCATCACGCTGACTCCGGATGAGAACGGCAATCTGACCGCTGCCACCCAGCCCGGCTCTCCTTATGTCGCGATCATCTGCGGTCTGGTGACCCTGGCGGTCGTCATGCTGTGTTCCGTATACGGCAAGAAGATGGCGCGGCTGATACCGTTCATCATCGGTATCTTGGCGGGCTATCTGGTGGCGACGATCTTCTACTTTATCGGTAAGGCTACCGGTAACGCGGCGCTGATGGTCATCGACTATTCCGCGCTGATCAACAACTTTAAGGTGATCGGTGTCTCAAGCTTTATCGCGGTACCCGACTTCTCCTTCCTCAAGGCGTTCGGCGCGTTCGGCGAGGTCAACGGCGCATATATCGGCACCATCGCCGCGGCGTATGTCCCGGTCGCGTTCGTTGTATTCGCGGAGCATATCGCAGACCATAAAAACCTCAGCTCCATCATCGAGCATGATCTGTTAGAGGATCCGGGTCTGAGCAGGACCCTGCTGGGCGACGGTATCGGCTCCATGGTAGGCGCGTTCTTCGGCGGCTGCCCCAACACCACCTACGGTGAGTCCATCGGCTGTGTCGCGATCACCAAGAACGCTTCCGTCAGCACGATCATCGTGACCGCGTGCGAGGCGATCATCATCTCCTTCATCGCTCCGTTCGTCGCTTTCCTGAGCACCATCCCGAGCTGCGTCATGGGCGGCGTATGTATCGCGCTGTACGGCTTTATCGCTGTTTCCGGTTTGAAGATGCTCCAGAAGGTCGATCTGGACGATAACCGCAACCTGTTCACCGCTTCCGTGATCCTGATCACCGGTGTGGGCGGATTCATCCTGACCTTCGGCACCATCACCGTCACCACCGTAGCATGCGCGCTGATCCTCGGTATCCTGACCAACGTCATGCTGAGCAAAAAGAAGAAAGCAGAATAATCATCCATCATCGGAGGTCGTCGCTTGACGGCCTCTTTTTTATTTAGTGGTCAGTGGTTAGTGGTCAGTGGTTAGTGGCCAGTGGTTAGTGGTCAGTGGTTAGTGGTTAGTGGTCAGTGGTTAGTGGTCAGTGGTTAGTGGTCAGTGATTAGTGGTCAGTGATCAGTGCTTAGTGATCAGTGATCAGTTGATGGGTCAAATATCCCTCGGCTTTTGTCAAAGATGATAGATAAATGGATTTGACAACAGAGAAAGATAGGGGTATAATAATATACTGATTTAATATGGGGGAGTGAATCCTTACTATGTTCCTTCCCGAATGGAGTTATTATGAAAAAAATCAAAAAACCTCAGTGGATCGCGCTGCTTTGCGTTTGTATCTTTGTTATAATCGGCGCGGTGATTTTTCTGATCCGCTATTTCAATCAACCGGACATCAACGGCGAGGTGCTTCCGACGGCTGCCACCCGCGATGAAACAACTGCCTCGACGCAGCGACCCACGGCGGAGCCTACGGAGTCAGAAGTTTATACAGGCGCGACAGAGGCGTGGGGTCATCAGCCCGCCGTGTTGAATGACTACCAGCCCAGCTTTGATGAGCTGATGGAGATCAATCCCGATATCTACGCGTGGATCTATATCCCGAATACCGCTGTGGACTACCCTGTTGCCCGCAGTACATCCGACGGCGACGACAGCTTTTATCTGGAGCACAATGTTTATCGCCAGTATCAGTTCTCGGGCACGATCTACTCCGAGATCAAGAACAGTCCCGATATGCACGACAGAGTTACCGTGATGTATGGGCATAATATGCTCAACGGCACGATGTTTGCTACGCTGCACAATTTCGGGAACAAGGAGTTCTTTGACCAGAATAATACTGCTTTTGTCCTGACAAAGGACAAGGTGTTCACCTATCTGATCTATTCCGCTTATACCTACGATGACAGACACATCCTGAACACGAACAACTTCGCGAATGATGAAGTATTCCAAAGCTATCTGGATGAAACGCTGGATCCCCATGCTATCGACGCGAATGTGCGCGAGGGCGTCACTCTCACGACCGATAACAAGATCCTGACGTTGAGCACATGTACAAGCGGTCCGTCGGATACACGATATCTGGTACAGGGGGTGCTGGTGGATGAAGCAACAAGACAACATGACTGATCAGCCCCGTCGTTATCGGGCACAGGTGAAGCGCGCCGCAAAGGTCAAAAGGGATGAGCTCCCATACCAAGAGCCCACAGCGCCGCAAAAGGAAATCCCCAAGGCGGAGGCGGAGCCTGTGACGACTAAGTCGGGTGAGAACGAGATCGAACTGGCGTCCGATACCCGAAGCGGCGAATACGTCGATAAAACCGTGATCCTGCCGGTCGAGTCCTTCGACTATGTCGTTCCGAAGGAAACATTCAAGCAGCACAACAGCCGCAGGCGTGTTTCCACCCATTCGGGCAACACCAAGACCGCCTCCGCGGAGGAACAGGCACAGGCGGACGAGGGATACATCTTCGTTAAAAGGAAGAAAGGCAAAAAGCATAAAAAAAGACATCGCCACCATCATCATAAGTTCAAGCATCTCGCAACTTGGAAAAAGGTTGTGATCATAGCCGTCTCGGCGATCTTGGCGCTGATGATCGCCTTTGCGGGCACCTTTTTGATCCTCAGAGAGATCGGCCGCCTCAGTATGCACGATTATGACGGCTTCGACGTCGAGACGCCCTCCGCTGATGAAAAGGGCAACCAGATCGTCAAGGCGGATAACAGCGGCCGTGTGATCACCTATGACGGCGTGTCCTACCAGCTGAACGAAAACCTCATCAATATCGTCTTTATCGGCGTGGATGAAGGAATCAATCGCGACAATACCGCGATGGAGATGTCCGACGCGATCTATACCATGTCGATCGATACCGAGACCGGCGCCATGAAGATACTGGGCGTATCGCGCGATACGATGGCGGATGTGGATCTTTATTCCGATCAGGGCGATTTCATCGAGACCCAAAAGCTGCAGATCGCGTACTCTTACGCCTATGCGGGCGGAAAGGTCCACGGCGGCGAGAATACGACAAAGTCGTTGTCCCGACTGTTCTACGGTCTGCCCCTCAAAAATTACTTTGCGATCAATATGAAAGCGCTGGTCACGCTCAATGATACCATCGGCGGTGTGACGCTGGTGTCGTCGATGACCTTTACCTCGCCGATCGACGGCCGTACCATCAACGAGGGTGAAACGGTCACCCTGCACGGCAAGGAGGCGGACGTTTATGTGCGTTCGCGTGATACGAGCAAGCTCGATTCCAACAATGAGCGTATGCAGCGCCAGCAGGAGTACATCCGTGCGTTTATGAGCTCGATCATACCCGCCGTGAAGAAGGATATCTCCGTGGTGACAAAGCTGTATAATGAGATTAAGGTCAACTCCGACTCCTCGCTCGATCTGGCTAAGATCACCTATATCGCTTCTACGGCGGCGACAAAGCTCCGCAATTCTTCGGATATCGAATACGTCAGCCTCAAGGGTCCGATCACCAAGGGCGAATACGCCGAGATGCGCGTGACCAATGAAGAAACGATCAAAACGATGCTCCATGTGTTCTATACGCCGTTGGCGGAAGTTCCCGAAGGTCTCAAAAAATAAATCCGGCTGCAAAGTCGGCACGATATGCTCCTTCGGCAGACATATGTGTCCGTTCAAGTGACACATTGAAAAGCATTTCAACACGTTGACAGCTCTCCCGACCGGGGGAGCTGTTTTGCTGTCATGAGCGATCATGATAAATAATTACACTTTGGCAACAATTGTTGAAAAGAGCAGAGCCGTGTGATAAAATGTCAATATCAGTATTACTCTTACGCCGCGACGGCAAAGCCCTTTCCCGCAAAGCGGGAGACACGGCGTAACAGGAGGCGCTCCATGAAAAAATTTGTGATCATATCCGTTGCGTTGGTTCTGGTCGCGGTTCTCGCGTTCGGTATCGCGCTGTTTCATTATATGAAGGTAAAGCAGCCCGAGAAAGCGGAAGAAACCGAGGCGGTCGAGGCGGTGGAAGAAACCAAAGCCTCCGTCAAAGCGCCCACCGAGGCGAATGCCAAGCGCGACGATACGGCAGTAGGCTCCTCCGACGTGTTTGAGAGCGGCAAGAGTCAGGCAACGACGCAGGTTTCCACTCTGTCAAAGGAAGAGATGGTCGGTCAGCTGATCATGGGCATCTGTCCCGATACCACTACCGCCGCCGCGCAGATGAAGCAGTATTCGCTGGCGGGTATGCTGTTCACAAAAGAGAATTTTCAGGGGATAACAAAAGAGCAGATCCCCGCGACCCTGACCGCCGCCGCGAAGGATCTCAAAACAAAGCCGATCTTAGCAGCTCAGGAAGAGGGCGGTCCCAATACGACGATCTCCGACCTTCCGGGCTTTGAGCAATACGACTTCAACGCGCCGAGGACGGAGTTTGACATCGGCGGGCTGCAGGGCGTTGAAAAGGCGGAGGAGAGCAAGACCCTCCTGCTCAAGGAAACAGGCTTCAATATGAACCTCACTCCGGTTATCGACCTCGCGACCTCCTCTGACCAGATCATGTATTCGCGTTCCATTAGCGGCGACGTCGATACCGTTTCCTCCTTTGCCGAATACGCGGCAAAGTTCGACCAGCCCCGCGGCGTGTCGATCGTATTACAGCACTTCCCCGGATACGGTACCATCCCCGACAGCGCCAATACCGGTGTGGGAGCGGTCATGGATGACCGAGAGGCCGATACCATCCGCAACACGGACTATACGCCGTTCAAGAAGGGCGTGAACGCCGGCGCTCACTGTGTGATGATGTCGAACGTCGTGGTGCAGAAGATCGACCCCAACCATACGGCGGCGCTCTCACCCTCGCTGCACAAGGAGTTGCGTGATACGGTCGGATTCTCCGGTATCATCATGACCGATGTGCTCGACGACGCCGACTATTCCGCCTATGCCGACGGCAAGAAGCCCGCAGTCCAGGCGGTGCTCGCGGGCAACGATCTGATCCTTGTTCGCGACTACGCGACCGCGTATAACGATATCCTCGCCGCGGTCAACGACGGTACCATCACCGAGGCTCAGCTCAAAGAAGCCTGTACCCGTGTGCTCGCCTACAAGTATACCGCGAAGATCATCAAATAATCGACAATGACAAATCCCCTTTCACCTTTGGTGGAAAGGGGATTTTTCTATAGGGCGGATTGTTTATTCGCTCTTGACATAACAGGTGTTTTGATCGTCGACGACGATGGTGATCCCGAGCGTATCGCCGGAAAGATCATATCGATTGAATCCGGACAGATATTCGATTGTCGAAGAGGGTACCTGTGACAGCGGCGTATCGGCGCCGTAATAGGTTCCGCTGAAGGCGGCGCCGGAGGATGATTCATATCGGATCACGGTATCGCTGACACGGCTGGCGGAGTTGATCTCGCCGGATTCACTTTTGTTAATGGGCTCTGCACCGCCGCCGAAGACGTATTGTGTGACGGTACCGTTTTCGATCCCCAACGAAACATGTGTGTATCCTGCCATCTGAGGCATGTAATAGTTTCCCGCTATCGTGGAGAGGAGCTCGCTGTTATCGTTTGACGCGGGAGTTTCCTGTTCTTCGGGTTGCGATACGGATTTTTCCTCCGGTGCAGGTTCCGGATCGGGGGAATCAGACGTTTTTTCCGCGACTGTGTCGGCAGCGTCGGATACGACAGATGTCGCGGGAGCCTGCGTTGCCGCTTCGGTGGCGGCGGTCGTTTCAGCCGTGTCGGATCTGACTGCCTTATTTGCCCGGAACGACGGACCCGCTAAAAGCAGTGTGATGATCCCGGCGCAGATGACGATGGTCGCGATCGACGCGGCGATCGTCGCTTTGACGCCGACGGACATCTTTTTTTTGCCGGTGCTGATACCGCGTTCCGACTCCGCGTATGTCCGTACCTGTTTCCAGATCTGAGCCGCCGTCTCCGCCGACATCACGCGCGAGTGGATCAGAGAGGAATAGACGTCGTCAAAGGGGATCAGCGTGGCATTGGAAATTTTCTCGCCTGTCTCATGCTCACGTTCCTCTATCTCCGTCTTGATGTGACCTTTTGTACAGCGGATGCGTGTGACGATCTCCTCTTCCGTACATCCCATGATCTGCGCGATCTCTGCGGGAGCGAGTTTGTCATAGAGCGAGAGGATCAGCGTTTGTCGCCTGATCTTCGGCAGACCTTCGATGATCATCCTCAGGCGGTAGGAGAGGTCAAAGCGCTCGATGTAGTCCTGCGGCAGGAAAAAGTCATCCTCGATCCGCTGTTCGTATTTGCCGGGCGACTCGCGTTCGTCGGAATGGCTGTTGTTGCGGTGAAAGGTGTTGCTTTCGTTCAGCGCGATGTACTGCAGCCAAACATCAAAGCTGTTGGGATCCTCTAATGAGGCGATATGATCGCACACCTGCAAAAAAGTCAGGCGAGTCACTTCCTCCGCTTCTTTGGCGCTCTTTGTTGTAGTCAGCGCCAGCGCGTATACACTGTCTTTGTATTTGATATAGAGTTGTTCCAACGCCTTGAGATCACCCTGCTTGGCATTGAGGATCATTGAATAGATATAAGAATTCATGGAAACCTTCCTTGATTTAGATAAGGGGATCGGTCGCCCCTTATCTGTGAGTAATTGCGTCGCTGAAAACCGATGCGGATGTGTTACTTGTAGACTGCCTTACTGCTGTCGACGATGACCGCTTTTTTCAAAACGCTACCGTCGGTCTCAAAATACGAGGATGTGAACGGAAGATCGGAGATCGCTGTTCCGGCGGAATAGTAGGTGAACTTGGTGCCCGAAAGGGGCGCGTCGCCGTTGGAGGCGGTAAAGCTGTAGATCCCTTTCTTCTTTGTGGTGAGATTGGAGATGGAGGCGTATCGATAGCCGGAGGTATTATCCTTGGTCTTAAAGCTCAGGTTGTAAAGGCTGATGGAACCGTCGGATTTGATCTGCATCGTATTGAAATCATCTGTCGCGGCGGATTTCTGTTCGTTGTATGTGCCTGCCATCTTCGTGAGGATCTCGGAATCGGTGAGTTCCTCATTGTCCTCTGCCTTGCTGCTCGGCGTACTGCTCGACGAGGAGCTGCTCGAACTGCTCTTTTTACTGCTGCTTGAGCTGTTATTGTTGTTGCTTTTACTGCTGCTCTTGCTGCTCGAACTGCTGCTCTTCGGCTCTCTTTCGGGACGTCTTTCCGGTTGAGGCTGTCGGGGTTCTTTGGGGTCTCTCGGCGCGGAGGAGGTCGTTTTGGAAGAAGAGGACGGCGCGGTGGTCTCTACGACCACGACGGTCTCGATCTCTGTTGCGGAAGGCGTTTTGGTGCTTGCCTTAGGCGAAAATCCGATCACGGCGCATACGGTGACCAGCACCAGCACGGAAGCCGCCGCCGACAGCCACAGCGCGATCTTGGAGCCGGTCGACATACCCTTTGGCCGGGCGGGAGGAGCGGCATAGGCTTCGCCGCGGTCGACGGTCTGCTGCAGCGCGTCCCAAATATAGGAGGCTGACTGAGAGGACATCGCCTGTCCCGCGATCAATCCCGTGTAGACCTGATTGAACGGGATCATCTCGGTGCTGTTGAAGTATTCGCCGCTGCGATAGGCGATCTCCTCGAGCTGTTGCTTGACGGTCGCCTTTGCCGTGCAAAGATGTGAGAGCGCGGTTTGTTCGGAGCATCTCATCGCCGCCGCAGCCGCGCGAACAGTCAGGTGGTTGTATACATACATCACCAGCGCCATGCGCTGATAAATGGGCAGGGCGTTGATCACCTGCATCAGGCGGGCTTGCAGATCGCTGCGCTGTGCGTATTCGAGCGGCAGCATGAAGTCATCCGCTTCGTTGCCGATGATGTTGTTCTGTGTGTTGATATAAGGGATACCGTTGTCGCGGTTGCTCACCGTGCGCAGGCTTTCGACAGACACGATATCCAAAAGCTGTGACGCGATGTGCTTTGCAGAGGGATCCGCGTTCAGGATATTTCGCGCTTCACGGAAGGTGTACAGTGTGATGTCCTCCGCGTCGCGGGGGTTCTGTACGGCAGCAAGCGCGATGGAATAGACCATGTCTTTATATTGATGATAAATCTGTTCCAATGAGGTGTAGGCAGGGCCGTTTTGTGTTCGATTCATACTTCATCCTCCTTCAATACGATCCAAGGCTTTTGCCGAAAAATAGAGTCCTTTCGTCCTGTTTAAAAACCATCCAAAAGCCGATTTGATATCGTTTCCATTTGTATATACACATTATCCCTCGCAGTGTGACATTCAAATGAAAAATCCTGTTGACTTTTATCGGTCGGTTTGTTATTATTTGAGTATAGGATGATTAAAATGAAAAGGGTGAATAACATGAAAAAAAGAATCATCAGCTTGCTACTTGTACTGTGCATGGTCGCGTTATGCCTGACCTCGGTCGGCTTCACCGTGTCGGCGCAGGATATCGACGCCGCTTCTGCGGCTCAGGATTACGGCTTGCCGCAGAACTGCGAGGACGGCAACATCCTGCATTGCTTCAACTGGACATTGGCGCAAATCAAGGCGGAGCTGCCTAACATCGCGGCGGCAGGGTTTACGAGCGTCCAGACCTCGCCGCTCCAGCCGCATGACGGCAGCAGTCATTGGTACTGGCTCTATCAGCCCACCAAATTCACGGTAGGCAACGAGTTGGGCTCCTACTCCGATCTGCAGGGCTTGTGCAATGAAGCGCACGGCTACGGCATCAAGATCATCGTTGACGTCGTCGCCAACCACGTAGCGGGCTCTGACAACGGCAATCTGGCAAACGCTGTCGACAGTGTTTTCAAAAACAATAAATCCACCTATTTCCATAACCTCGGCGCGCGCGGCAACGCCGACGACCGTTATTCGACGACCCAGAAGAATATCGGTATGCCCGATCTGAACAGCGAGAATACCGCGATCCAGAACATGGTCTACGATATGGTCGTCAGCCTCAAAAACGCGGGCGTTGACGGTATTCGCTGGGACGCCGCCAAGCATATCGCCCTCCCCTCCGAGAACTGCGCGTTCTGGTCAAAGATGGCGCAGATCGATATGTTCCAGTACGGCGAGATCCTCGGCTCACCCGCGGACGGCGCCTCCGATGCCGATAACACCACTTGGATCAACGAGTACGCTTCGTACATCAGCGTCTCGGATACCGTCTACAGCGCGGCACTGATGTCGGCTGTCAGGGATAATACGCCCTACAAGTCGACCGGCAACTGGAACAAAAAAGGCGTAGCTTCGAGCAAGATCGTCAACTGGTCGGAGAGCCACGACTCCTATTCCAACGAGGTCAACTCCGGCGGCTGGACAAAGAATCTGGATCAGAATACCGTTGATAAGGCATTTGCGCTTCTCGCCGCCAGAGCGGATTCACAGACACTCTATCTCTCCAGACCCTTCCAGAAGGCGCACCAGTCCATCAACTACGGCGTAAAGGGCAGCACCCACTTCACCTCTGATGAGATCGCCGCGGTCAATCAGTTCCATAACGCCATGGTCGGCAAGGGTGAAAAGGTCCTCGGCGGCAGCACCTATTATGCCGTTCTGCGAGAGGGCGGCGCGGTGATCGTGTCAAAGACCAATGATTCCGATATTTCGGTCAACAATAACAACACCATGGTGCCTGTGGGTACCTATGTCGATAAGGTCTCCGGCAACACCTTTACCGTTACCGACAAAACGATCACCGGTCATGTCGGCAGTACGGGTATCGCGGTGATCTACGGAGCGGAACAGCAGCCGACCGAAGCACCCACCGAAGCGCCTACCGAAGCGCACACCGAGCCTGTCCGTATCCTCGGCGATATCGATGGTGACGAAGAGGTCACGGTTATCGATGTGACGCTGTTACAAAGGCATCTGGCAGGGATCAGTATTCCGTATACCGTCGATAAAAAGCTCGCGGACGTCGATGGAGATGACGATGCGACCATCCTTGACGTTACCTATTTACAGCGTTGGCTGGCGGGCATCGTTACAGACGATAACATCGGCAAACCGGTCACAACATAGAACCATATACAGCCCCATCTTGCACATGGATGGGGCTGATTTTGTATTTCAACAGCAGGAAGGTGCTTTCATGGAATACGGATATTCAGTCCTGATGGCAGCGTTCGCCGCCGCGATACTGTTTTACGCCGGCTTGATGGCGATCTTTAAGGATTACAAGATGCTGCCGTATCGGGCGCGTGTTTCCGTCAAGCCGAAGGATGAAAAGCGCTATATGACACAGCTGTCCAAGGCGGTCGCGCTGGTGGCGCTCGCTCCGGCGCTCAGCGCCCTTGCGGGATTATGGAACATGCTTGCCGCTATGATCGTTCTGATCGGCGGTGCGGTCTTCTTTATCTGGCTCGGGACAAGGCTGATGCGCGGCGTGGAATGAGCCATTAACAAATCATCTATCATAAATCTTAATCATATCACAAGAAAGGGGTGCTCTTATGAAGAAGCTATCCATACGCGTCATCGCGCTGATCTGCGTGACGCTCCTGTGTCTGGCGACCGTGTGCTCGGTCGCGCCGGCTGCCGCCGCGACAGTCTATCTGCGCGGTACGTTCAACGGCTGGGAGAATCCCGCCGATTACGCCATGACCTTGGAGAACGGGCGCTATATCCTCACGACCCACCTGAGTAAGGGCGCCTATGAGTATAAGGCGGCTACCGCCGATTGGAGCACCTTCCAGGCTCCGATAGAGGGCAACGAGAGCCTCACGCTCGATGCCGACGCCGATGTGACCTTTATCGCCTACGCGGACAGCCACATCATCGAGGCGTATCCTCATTCCACACTCGAAGCGGGCGTCAATATGGTCGTGCTGCGCTGTAAGTGGATGGAGCACAACGATCTGGTGCTTGTGCAAAAGAACAGCGCGGTATCCTACCAGAGCGTGGATTCGTCCTATCCCGACACCGCTTACTGGAACATCATCCCCGACGGCAGCGGCGCGTATTATCTGCAAAACAACGCGACAGAGGAATATGCCGCGCTCAGCGGCAGCAGCGTCATCTGCACAGCGTCCACCGACGGCGACACAAGCTGGACGGTCGATACCACCATGGGCGTGCGGTTCATCAATACGGCGAACGACAGCGCCGTCATCAACGTCGAAAACCTCACCGGCAACGCGCAGGCGACGAACGTTCCCTTCTATTACACCAGCTCCCAGTGGGATTTTGAGTACAACGCCTACGACTACACGCTGACCCCCGACAAGGTCATCGACACGGGCTACAATGCCTACGCGACCTCGCCGACGTCCATCACCTCCTATATGACGGGCAGCAGAAAAACATGGACGCAAACGAAGAACCTTTCCGCTTATCCTCAGTTCAAGGCGGAGAATTCTCCGCTCGCGGCGGCGGTCTATAACCTCTCGTTGGAAGAAGCCCTCAAGAGCATCCACACCGATTCCTTCGGTCAGGTGTTCTATACGGGCACCGCGTGGCAAAAGGTCTGGACGCGCGACACGGCGCTGTCCAATCTCTACTCGCTCGCGTGGGTATTCCCCGAGATCAGCTACAACTGCGAGCGCGAGAAGATCAAGACCTCAAACGGCATTTCCGTTTTTGAACAGGATACGGGCACAGGCGGCTCCTATCCCGTTTCCACCGATAAGATCATCACGATGCTCTCCGTATGGGAGACCTACCTCACTGACGGCAACAAGAGCCATCTGAGCTATTTTTACGACGTCTGCGCCAACACGATCCTACAGGATATGAATGTCGCCTATGACGCCGACGCGGGACTGTTCCGCGGCGAGACCTGCGGTCTTGACTGGCGTGACCAGACCTATCCCGACTGGACGAGCGAGACCTATGACAGCGGGCTGTCCGCGATCGCCGAGAACAAGACCGCCTCGGTCAATGCGATCTACTGCCGTGTGCTCGAGATCATGAGCAAGGCGGCTAAGGCGCTCGATAAGGGCGAGGCGGCTGAACAGGGCTGGGCACGATCCGCGCAGGACTTAAAGGTGAAGATCAGCAGCAGACTGTGGAACGACAACATGGGGCTGTATTCTTCGTGGGAGTACCCCGAATACATGGGCAGTGTAAAGGCGGAAAAGACCGACGTGCTCGGCAACGGCTTTGCCCTTTGGTTCGATATCGGCACCGATTCTCAGCTCAGAGATATCTGCGAGAATTCGCCGCTGGTCAATTACGGCGCGGATACGGTCTATCCGCAAAAGCAGGGCAAGCTCAAAAACGCCGACAAGGTCTATCACAATCGCGGTATCTGGCCGGGTTGGGACTCCACTTTGATGGTCGGCGCGGCGTATCATGACAACAAGGCGCTCGCCGAAGAGATCTTCAACTCCAACGTGCGCGGCGCGGCGGTCTCTCTGACTAATAAGGAGGTCATCGACTACCGCACGGGCGAGGGTGTGGAATCCGACCAGCAGCTCTGGTCGATCGCCGGCACACTGGCGGGCTATTACCGCGTGATGTTCGGTATGAACTACAACGAGGACGGCGTCACCTTCAATCCCTCGATCCCGAGCTGGATGGAAGGGCCGTTCGAGCTGTCGAACTTCAAATACAGGGACGCGACGCTGAAGATCACCCTCACGGGCGAGGGCGACCGCGTCAAGTCCTTCAAGGTCGACGGCGTTACAAAAGACATCAACAGCTATGTATTCACCCCCGACAACACAGGCAGCCATACCATCGAGATCGAGATGGAGCAGAGCAACACCGCCTACACGATCAATAAATCCGAGGATAACCTCGTCGTCTGTCCCGAGATGCCCACGTTGAATTCAGCGGGCGGCAGACTGGTCTGGACGCCCAAGAGCGGACTCACCTACAAGCTCTGGACGGGCAAGGAGTACATCGACGTCAGCGGCGGCAGCTACACGCCCGACGCGAGCGTCTACGGCTGTTACAGCCTGATGGCGGTCTCGCCCGATGGCGTTTGCTCCGAGCTGAGCAAGCCGATCGTCATCAGCCCCGGCAGGATCAAGATCGAAGCCGAGAGCGGCAGTGTGTCGAGCAGCAGCCTGATCTCCTCGGGCTACGTGATCGACAACCGTTCCCGCAGCGCGGATCTGACGCTGACCGTCACGGTCGGCAAGGCAGGTCGCTACCTGCTCAGCGGCATTTATAACAACCCCGGCGACGCCACCTCCGGCGTCAGCTGCGCGATCCGTTCCGTCTATGTGGACGGCGAGGATCAGGGCTCGCTCGTATTCCCCGAGGTCTACAGCAATCATACGAATCAGGTCAGCACCCACCTGACCCTCGACCTCAGCGAAGGTACGCATACGGTCAAGGTATTCTATGATACCGCCAACTGGTATGACCGCAATATGAGCATCACGACAAACAACGTTTCCTACAACTACTTCCACTTTGATTATGCGGGCACAGGCGCGCAGGAGCCGACCGAATTGCCCACGGAAGCGCCCACAGAGGCACCCACGGAAGCGCCCACCGAGCCTGTCCGTATCCTCGGCGACGTGGACGGCGACGGAGAGGTGACCATCCTCGACGTCACCATTCTCCAGCGGTATCTTGCCGGTGTGGGTCCAACGACCGCGTTCAGTGAAGACGTCGCGGACGTTGATCGTGACGGTGACGCGACCATCCTCGATGTGACCCTCATCCAGCGCTGGCTTGCCGGCGTAGGGATCGCGGTCGACGGCATCGGAGAGCCCATCTGAAAACTACTTAAAGGCTCCCTTTGGGAAAGGAGATTCCCCTACTAGGGGAAATGTCCGCAACGCGGACAAAAGGGTCTGCTGCCTCCGCTAGGAGGGCTCAAACCG
>JAHKVW010000076.1 GCA_020624805.1 bacterium
AATGCTTATCTTTTGGTCTTTGGTTCGGAATAGTGTAGTGCTGGCGGTCTATCTCTTGTTTTCGGTTGCTTGCTTCCTTACCGTACATGAGCATTTGGGGAAGGCTTGAATGACCGCCTATGAAAAATCCCAGACGCGAATGCCGAGTTCTTCGATGAATTTTCTGCCGATCTTACCGTTTGCGGGGGTGATCACGATCTCACCGGTCAAGCCGATGTTCGCCTTGAGCAGGTGTCCGGAGATCAGCCTGATCTCGCCGTCCTCGCGATAGGCAAAGGTCGCGTGCAGATGCAGATAGGGCTTGCCCTCGTAGTAGGTCAGGTTGCCGTCGAGCGAGGTCATCTCGAGCAGTCCCTCGACCGTCTTTTCGTTGTAAACCTTCTTCTCACAATCGAACACCCCGACCGTGACGCTGTCACAGCCGCCGATGCCCTGGATCTGCGCGACGGTTAGGTTCTCCTTTGCGCATACATCGGTCAGAGCGCCGATGATCTCGTCATCCTTGTCCAGTCGCACATAGAGCTTATCGTCAAATCTTCTGTAATCCATATCGTCATCTCCTTTTCTGTCATTATATCAGCGCAAGGATTATTTGTCAAAGACAAAACCGATGTATTGACGGCGGCTTTTTCAAGTGGTATAATTTTGACAAAATTTGACACGGAAGGATGGAAGAAACATGGTACAGGTACGTTATTACAGCGGATACATCCGCAACTTCAAAAAAGTCTGCGAGGAGCTCGGGATCACCCCGCTCAGCCGCGAACAGCGCGAGGAGCAGATCCTGATCAAGGGCTTTGAGAAATGGGGCACGGAGCTGCCCGAGCACATCTTCGGCGCGTTCGCGTTCGCGCTCTATGACGACGCGGCGGACAAGCTCTATGTGTTCCGCGATCCGGTCGGTCAAAAGCAGCTGTTCTATGCCGTTGCGGGCGATGAACTGCTCTGCTCGGGCGATATCGACGCCATCGTGACCGACAGCCGTATTGAAAAGCGCCTGAACATGCGTATGCTCCAGCAATACCTGTTCTACGGTTATCCGATCGGCGAAGAGACCTTCTATGAGGGCGTGTACAAGCTCAAGGGCGGTTACTGGCTTGAATGGGACGGCAAAAGCCTCAAGAAGAATTGCTACTTCAAGCCGCTCTTCCGACCCGAGGACAAGTCCATTGACGAGTTCGCCGACGAGATCAAGGCTGTCGTGACTGAGATCCTCGAAGAAGAGCGCGCGGATACCGAGCTGCCGTATAAGGAATCGTTCCTCTCCGGCGGCGTGGATTCTTCCTACCTGCTGGCGGCGAGTGACGCGCAGTGCGCCAATACCGTCGGCTATGAAGAAGCGGATTTCAGCGAGGCACACCTTGCGCAGCAGACTGCCGAGCACTTCAATAAGGGCTTCCGCGTCAAGATGATCACCCCCGAGGCGTATTTTGAGCGCATCCCCACCGTGATGGATAAGATGGGTCAGCCCCTCGGCGACGCCTCCGCGGTGGCGTTCTCCATCGGTTGTCAGGCGGTCAAGGAGCATGCCGACGTCGTCTATTCGGGCGAGGGCATCGACGAATTCTTCGGCGGCTACAACGCCCATAAGCGCGAGATCCCGAGCGACTGGGTCTATCTGACCTGCTCCCATATCATGAATACGGACGTCGTCAAGGCGCTGATGATCGATTTTGACGAGAACGTCAAGCCCTCCGATCCGCTGATGGAGCTGTGGGAAGAAGCGAAGCAGGAGGATCAGCTCGATTCCAAGCTGACGATGGATATCTCCTTCTGGCTCGACGGCGACATCTACCTCAACACCGACCGCACCTCCACCGCCTGCGGGATCGAACTGCACACGCCGTTCTCCGATTACCGCCTGTTTGAGGTCGCGAGCCGTATTCCGTCCGAATACCAGTTCCGCGAGGAACAGAATAAATATGTGTTCCGCAAGGCGGCGAGCAGTATCCTGCCCTATGAGTCCGCGTTCCGCAAGAAGGTCGGATTCCCCGTGCCGGTGCGTCAGTGGCTCGCGGATGAGCGCTACAATCAGCCCGTCAAGGAGAAACTCTTCGGCAGATCGTCGCAGACCTTCTTTGATCAGGATCAGATGAAGGATCTGTGGGAGCGCTTTGTCGGCGGCGAGTCGCTGCTGTGGAACCGCGTCTACGCGATCTACGCCTTCCTGCTGTGGTATGATCTGAAATTCTGAGAGTGATTAGTGGTCAGTGGTCAGTGGTTAGTGATCACTGACCACTGTTTTTCTATCCCAGCGCCACATCCAGTGACATCATCAGGGTGAAGCCGGTGGCGAAGAACATCACGCCGATGTGCGAGTGCTCACCCTGCGTCATCTCGGGGATCAGCTCCTCGACCACCACATACACCATCGCTCCCGCCGCGAAGCTCAGCAGATACGGCATCGCGGGGACGATCAGCGCGGCGCATAATAGGGTCAGGGCGCCGAAGATCGGTTCCACCGCGCCCGACAGCACGCCGCAGAGAAAGGCTTTCGGTTTGCTTTTGCCCTGTGCGTGCAAAGGCATGGAGATGATCGCGCCCTCGGGCAGATTCTGGATCGCGATCCCCAGCGCCAACGCCAACGCGCCGCCGAGGGTGACGTTGTGCGTTCCGGTCATGAGCCCCGCGTACACCACGCCCACCGCCATCCCCTCGGGAATGTTATGCAGTGTAACAGCCGTCACCATCAGGGCACGGGCACGCGTGCCTTTTTTC
>JAHKVW010000077.1 GCA_020624805.1 bacterium
CACCGATTCCAGCGACCGTATCCTCGATGTTCTGGAGAAGAACAACGCCAAGGCGACCTTCTTCATGGTCGGCTACTACGCGTCGCAGAATCCCGGCAACGTCAAGCGCAAGGCTGACTTGAAGATGGAGCTGGGCAATCATACATGGGATCATTCGCACTACGGCAACGAAGTCACGCCCGACGATATCCGCCGTACCAGCAATCAGATCCACGATATCACCGGTCAGTTCTCGACCTGTTTCCGTTCACCCGGCGGCATGACGACCCCCACGATCCTCAATGAGTGCGCTACCGAGAATATGGCGGCGTATTACTGGTCGATCGATACGCAGGACTGGAGCTCCCGCAACGCGGACGCGGTGTATCATTCGGTGATGGACAACGTCAAGGACGGCGATATCATCCTGATGCACGAGATCTATGATTCGACTGCCGACGCTGTCGAACGCATGGTGCCCGAGCTGATCGCGCAGGGCTATCAGCTGGTGACCTGTCACGATCTGATCACCCTCAAGGGCGGCGCCGAGCCTGTCCCCGGTACTCAGTACATCAACGCGACCACGAAATCGGAGTTTTAAGGCAACACCGCGGCGATCTCAACTGCTTATCAGGCGCTCACCGACAGCTTTGGTGAGCGCCTTTTGAATGTTCATATTTCAAGACTTACATGACTGATCAATATCGGAGAAACCAATGAAAAAACTGATCACGGGACTTTTATCTTTTATCATGCTGTGGCTGTCGATCCCGACCGCCTCGGCGCTCGGCACATTGCCCGCGCCCAATGAGCAGCAGCGCCATATCGTCTGCACCTCTTTGTCCGACGCGGCACAGGCGTACTATCACGACGGTTGTCAATATGATTCTTTGAGCGCTTTATCCGGCGCGTCGGATCCCGCCACGGGTCACACCGCCATGCAGGACAACGAGCTGTTCGACGCGCTTCATACGCTGATGACGGCGACCCACGGCTACAAAACCTCCTACTCCGGATACGCGCCCGGCTCACTCGCGTATTTCTGGGCGAGCACCGACGCGGTCGAGAGCAGCAGTACCTACGTCATGTTCTATTCCGACATCATGGCGGATGCCGATGGGATCAGCCTCAACCGCGAGCATATCTGGCCGAAGAGCCGCGCTTCTTATGTACAGAGCAACGGCGGCGCGGATCTGCATCATCTGCGCCCCGCGGTCAGCACCATCAACAACGCCAAAAGCGACCATCTTTTCGGCGATATCAACGGCGTGTATACCGACGGCGTCAAGGCGGGCAGCGTCAACGGCGAGATCTGCTATTGGGTGAAGAACGACGCCGATCTTTTTGAGTGCAAGGATGACGTCAAAGGCGACGTCGCGCGTATCCTGCTGTATGTCTACTGCCGCTGGGAACAGCCCAATCTCTATACCGATATCGATCCCGCGCTTCTGCCGCCCAACGAAAACAAAGGTACCAATAACGGCAAGAAGGTCGTCGAGGATCTCGATACCCTGCTGACATGGTGCGCGCAGGATCCCGTCGACACGTGGGAGATGCGCCGCAATGACCTCGTCGAAACCGTGCAGGGCAACCGCAACGTGTTCATCGACTATCCCGAATACGCGTGGCAGCTGTTCGGCAGAGCTGTGCCCGTCGATATGATCACCCCCTCCTGCGCGAGCCGTCGGGATGTGGACGGCGACGGCAGCTTGACCCCGTTGGACGCGACCGCGATTCAGCGCCGCCTTGCCGATCTGTCTGTTCTTTCCTTCTCCGAGAAAGCCGCCGATGCGGACAATGACGGTGAGATCACCATCATTGACGCAAATATCATCCTGCGAACCATCATCAAAATCACATAACGGATTTTATCATCACGCTCTGTTATTCGCTTGAACGCCAGAGCGTTTTGTTTTTCATTTCCCACCTAACCGCGAAACAGATGAGCCCCGTAGGGCGGGGGCTTGCTCCCGCCGTTACCTCTCCGATACATCTCATCCAACCGCGGAGCAAATCCCACCTGTAGGGTACGGCACCCTCGACGTCCCGTTACCTTTCGGATATATCCCACCCAACCGCGAAGCAAATGAAACCCTCCGTAGGGTACGGCGCTTGTCGACGTACCGAGAATGACGGGCGTTTCCGATATCGAAAACCGTAGATAGGAGCACAACGCCTCTGCCATACGGACGAGCAATGCTCGTCCCTACGTCGATGTACGCGATTCCTCCACAAAATATCATTCGAACGCGAAGCAAATCCATGTTTCCGTAGGGATGACCATTGGTCATCCGCAGAATGACGGACGTTTCCGTTATCGAAAGCATTAGAGAGGGGAGAAACGCCTCTGCCATACGGACGAACAATGCTCGTCCCTACGTCGATGTACGCGATTCCTCCACAAAATATCATTCGAACGCGAAGCAAATCCATGTTTCCGTA
>JAHKVW010000078.1 GCA_020624805.1 bacterium
CGGGCTCGCTCGACAGCTTTTTTGATAAGGCAGGAGTAGGCGACTATGTCGTTTTTGAGCGCAGCGGAGGAACCGTAAAGGTTGCCGACGCGGTCAAAAACGCCGATGGAGTGACCGACTTTAAGCAGGAGGAATGTATTTTCCTCTCGGAGCACAAGTTCGTCGGACACGTAAAGGAAAATGACAGCCAGAACGCGAACACCAGTCTGGTGTGCTGTCTGTCTCATCAGATACAAAGGTACTTTGACGGCAGCGATAACGAGATCACCGCGGTCGCCGACGGTGAGGTATATGTCCGTCAGTCCCTTCTTGACAACAGCAACGCCAAGGTCGGCGACAAGGTCGAGCTTACCGTAGCGGACGTCACCCGCACCTTTACGGTCAAGGACACGCTCAAGGATGCGATGCTCGGATCGAGAATGATGGGCAACGCTAGGTTCTTGATTTCCGAAAACGATTACAAGGCGTTTGAAAAAGCCGAACCGCTCGAACCGTATCTGTTTTATCTCAGCTTCATGGAAACCGATGACATTCCCGTGCTTGAAAAAGCATTGAACGATTGCGACGCGATAGCTTTCAGTTTAGACCGATCTCTGTTAAAGTTTACTTACATTATGGAAATGATCGTCGTCGGGATATTGCTTGTGGTCAGCATCGCACTGATTTTGATCGCCGTCGTGATCCTGCGCTTTACCATCAGCTTCACGCTCAGCGAGGAATTCCGACAAATCGGCATAATGAAGGCGATCGGTATTCCCGACGGAAAGATCCGTTCGTTGTATCTGGTGAAATATCTGGCGATTTCCGTTTTAGGCGCAACCATCGGTTTGACACTGTCATTCCCGTTCGGCAGTATGCTTCTCAAATCGGTGTCACAGAGCATCGTGATGGAGAACGGCAACAGCCTTTTGTTGGGAATTATTTGCGCGGCTGCGGTTGTGGGAATCATTCTGCTCTTTTGTTATCTCAGCACCCGCAAGGTCAAAAAATTCACACCCGTTGACGCGATCCGCAGCGGCACAACAGGCGAGCGCTATAATAAAAAGGGAATCATCAAGCTCGGCAAAAAGCCCATGCGCCCCGTATTCTTTATGGCGGTCAACGATATTCTCAGCAGTCCCAAGCGGTTCCTGATAATGCTGTTCACCTTTTTCGTCGGAATCTCTATGCTGATGGTCGGTCTAAATATTTCCTCAACGATGACGAGCGGCAAGATGCTCGGCTGGATCAATATGGCGGAGTGTGATTTGGCGGTTGTTGAATCCGGCGCAATCGAGAAATATATGGTTGCGGACGGCAGAGATAAGATGAACAAAAGAATAACCGAGGTGGAGTCCAATCTGGCAGAAAAGGGCTGGGATGCGGATTGCTTTGTGGAAGTCATTACAACCGTTGTCGTATCCAAAGGCGATACAGAGTTGAAAACTAACGGCGTAGAGGGAATCAATATGACCCCCGACGAGTATATGTATCTGGAAGGAACCGCGCCGCAGAACAAAAATGAGATAGCCATGTCCTACGTTGTCGCCGACAAATTAAATGTCGCGATAGGCGATACCGTCACGGTCAAAACGCCTGACGGCGAATCGGAATGTATGATCACGGCTATTTACCAAACGATGATGTCCTTGGGCAATAATATCCGCCTGTATCCGGGGCAGACCTATAGCTTTCAAAATCTTGTCGGCTTAAACGATTTTCAGATTCGATTTCACGACGCTCCGAGCTCCGCCGAGATCGAGAAAAGAATTAAAACGATAAAGGAGATGTACCCTGATAGCAATGTGATGACCGCGGGCGATTATGTTGATTACTGCGTCGGCGGAGTCGGCGGTATGATGGACGGAGTAACAGGGCTGCTGTTTCCGGTCATCATTCTGATCGATATTTTAGTCGCGGTGCTGATGGAAAAGAGCTTCCTCACCAAGGAGCGCGGCGAGATCGCTATGCTAAAAGCGATCGGCTTCAAGAACCGCTCTATCATCCTTTGGCAGACCTTGAGAATCGCAATCGTAATGATCGCCGCCGTGCTGCTCTCAATAGCGCTCGCCGACCCTATAGGCAAGCTGACGACAGGCGGCATCTTCCAAATGATGGGCGCCAAAAATATTGTTTTTGATATGGATATATTTAAAACCTTCGTTATCTATCCGGCGATAATCCTTGCCGCAACCGTGTTCAGCGTGTTTATTACCGCGCTTTCGATGCGCAAGGTCAATTCAAATGAAATTAATTCTGTAGAATAGGAGCATCATCATGGCTAAAACTTTAGAAGTAACCGACCTTTGTAAAACATATATCACCAACAAAAGACAAAACAATGTGCTGCGCAATGTCAACTTTTCGGTTGACAAGGGCGATATGGTAGCGGTAATGGGACCGTCCGGCTCCGGCAAATCCACACTGCTGTACACCGTTTCGGGTATGGACAGCATGACGGCAGGTACGGTTCTGTTCGGAGGCAGAGATATTTCTGCACTGAAGCCAAACGAGCTTGCGGCGCTGCGGCTTGACGAGATGGGATTTATCTTCCAGCAGATGTATATGCTCAAAAATCTGAGCGTGCTCGATAATATCATTCTCCCTGCACGACAGTCAAAGGCAAACACGCTTTCCGCAAAGGAAAAGCTTGAACGCGGCAAGGAGTTGATGCGCAGGCTGGGCATCA